>PKXI01000211.1 GCA_003133425.1 Acidobacteriaceae bacterium | reverse complement strand
GAGAACTTGTCACTCTCCAGTCATTGACATTGCCGTCGCAATTGCGACAACCAAAGTTCCAATGCTGCTCAAGCAGGGATTCTGGGCGACGATGCACGAGGGCCGCACGGATTTCTCTATGCTGCTTGGCCTCGTTGCAGTTGCACTGCTCGGTGCCGGTGGCTTGTCTCTTGACGAACGGCGGCGGCGTACCGGCTGAAGCTCGGAATGGATCGCCGGATCGCACACCAAGCCGCAGGTCCGGTGTAGAAACGCTGACTGCGTTCTTGAGCCTTTTCCGGTTGTGAGGTTCCATGTCCGGTCCGGCAAATGACAATCGTTTAGAAAATCAGAGAATTGTCACTGAGCTGCCTCGGCTTGGCAAGCAACGGGTTTACGCTTGACCATACCCGATTCTCCTGATCGATAGCGAACGATATCTTTCGAGGAGCTTCGGATCGGGTCGTGGTGCCTAAGTCGGTCAGTGAACCTGAAGGGCCCGGAATCTCTGTACCACTTGGATGGCTAGTTTCCGACCTGCTTTGTTTCAGCCAAATCGTTGTTGATCCTCACTGATCGGTCAGCTCCCCACTCACTCACATGACGAATACATGCGCTCTTTCTCACCTTCAATTCGCCGCCGTTCCAGGGTCAAACCACCTGGTGCAAATCCAGGTGCTCGGGCTGCAAGACATGCCTATAAATCCAGTATTCTCAAAACGCTTCAGCACGCGAAGCGATATTCGGCGTGCGAATGTAGTCGATAGGAGTGTTCTAAAAAGACGAGGGATAACCGTGGCTAAATCAGCGATCCAACGATATTTTGCGGGCCTTTCAAAAAACACGCTCCTTCTTGCTCTCGCAAGCCTATTCGCGGATATCTCCTCGGAGATGCTCTACCCTGTCTTGCCGGTGTTTCTGACGCAAACGCTGAAAGCAACCGGTAGCATCGTTGGCCTAGTGGACGGATTTGCTCAGGCCGCGCAGAATATCGTGCAGGGCTTTTCCGGCGCTCTGTCGGACAAGTTGCAAAAGCGAAAGTCCATCGCACTGGCCGGATACCTCCTTTCGGCCGTCGCCAAGCCACTGATGGGACTCTCCACCGTCTGGCAAGGCTTGTTCGGCGCAAGGTTGCTGGATCGGCTTGGCTCTGGCACACGCTCCGCTCCCCGCGATGCACTCATTGCGTCTTCAGTCGATGAAAAGAACAGAGGAAGTGCGTTCGGGATTGAAGGTGTTGGCGACAATGCGGGAGCGTTTCTGGGCCCGCTGCTCGCCGTCTTCCTCCTCTACGCGCTGCACCTTGCTATACGACCTGTTTTCTATTTCGCTCTCATTCCTGGCCTGCTGGCCTTTTTTATGGTCCAGCTGGTGAAAGAGAAACCAGCAAAGGTAGCCTCTAAATCGAAGATGGATGTCAACCTGCGGCAGTTTCCGAAGGGTTACTGGAAATATCTACTTGTGATCGTCTTGTTCGGGCTAGGCAACTCCAGCAACGCATTCCTGATTCTGCGGACACAGGATTTCGGTGCCTCCCTGAAAACAACCATTTTGATATACGCGGCGTTCAATCTGGTAGCAGCCCTGATTTCGTATCCAGCGGGATACCTCTCCGACACGTTGGGCAGAAAAAACGTCCTGCTCGCTTCGTTCGTCATCTTCTTGGTCGCCTATCTCGGCTTCGCCCTGACGCATAATATCCTGCTCATCGCAGCCCTTTTTGGCTTCTACGGGCTGTATGAGGGGATATTCCGCTCTGTTGGCAAAGCGTTTGCATCCGATTTCGTGCCGGACCATCTGCGCGCTAGCGGCGTCGGCTGGTACAGCACGACGGTCGGATTACTGCAACTGGTGGCCAGCGTCGTCGCCGGACTGCTGTGGGATCGAATCGGCCATGCGTCCGTGTTCTATTATGGCGCCGCCTTCGCTGTCGTCGGCAGCATCGGATTGCTCCTGCTAATTCCGTCGAAATATGAGCGGCACAACGCCGCAGTAGCCAAGTAGATTTAGACGACGAAATCAAAGCAGATCACGTGAGAAAAGCTCCTCTGGGCAAGGCCACCGAAGGCACTTTCCCGATCACCCGCACCGGACGTCAGGCTCTCAAGAGTGGCCGGGGGCGAGTGCGGGAATTGTTTGCGGAATCGACCGAAGACGAATCACGAACGCATTTTTCGTTGCATAGAGAAGCGCAGTGATGAACCCACTCGCTTTAGTGCAATCCGCCGCCCTGCGGTATGTCCTCCTCGTAGAAGCAATGAACATCTTTGCGGACTTCACCTACGAGGGCGCATGGATTGTCACGGGGCACTTTCTGACTCTGCTGGCGGCAGCTGGAACAATCGTTGGCGTGGTAGACGGCTTTGGAGAACTCACGGAATACGTCCTTCGCGCCGTCTCGGCCGCATCGGCGAGCGCATAGGTCAATTCTGGCTCATCGCCCTCTTCGGTTACATTGTGCACATGGCGGCCTACGTCCAATAGCAACTCCTTGAGAAGATGCGTATTCTATACACGGCGGATAATACCGATACGAGGAAGCATGCAAAAACAGGAATCGATTACGAGACCCGAAGTGTTTACGATGTGTCCGATCGGCATCATCCATACGCCCTTTCTGCACGCAAACGGCACACCTATTCAGAGCGCCGTTGCTCGCAACTCCGAAGGAGTGGTCGAACTGTTTCCGGAATTCACTCCGGGCCTGCGCGATCTCGAGGGATTTGAGCGTCTGTGGTTGATTTATCTTTTGAACCGCGCCTCGACGCCTCAATTGCTGGTTCGCCCGTATCTGGATGATCAGGCGCACGGGGTATTCGCCACTCGTGCTCCGGCCCGTCCGAATCATATAGGCATGTCTGCTGTTCGTCTTGTTGGCGTGGAGCAGAATCGTCTGCTTATTGCCGAGGTGGATATGCTAGACGGTACGCCCTTACTGGACATCAAGCCCTACATTCCCGCCTTCGATTGCTTTGAGGTAACGCGCACGGGTTGGTTCCATGGCAAGTCCGTGCAAGGCGAAGTGGCGGACGACCGCTTCGAGGCCCGGAATCCAAATCTTCACAAAACCTAGGATTCTGTTGCCAATTCCACGATGATGCCCGGTGCGACTCCCATCGGGGTCATCTCGGCGCACACATCAATGTCGAAGGAGAAACGCCTTTCAGCAATCGCCAACTTCTGGTCTTTAGGCTAAAACGACGGAGTAGGTACCTTTCCCCACGCAGTCTCGACCGGCAGGTTCTTTGTGCCGAGAACCGTGAGCGTATGTACATCCACATCGACCATGAAATCCGGCGTCCGGGTCGCACCGATTGAAAAGGCATCGGCGGCCTTTGTGGCCGAAGTCGAGGAGATCTTTACAAAGATCAGTCTCCGTACTGTGCCCTCGGCTCCGCCATGATGGGAATGGCCCTCCGGCTCGAAAGCCGAAGCATGTGCCCCTCCCAGATGAGTAAAGGGATGGAATATCCAATCCCCGAATCGGCTGATCGTATGGTGCCTCTTGTAGAGCTGCCAATCGTCCCCGGTGTCGGCAATCAATCCCTGCATTACGTAGTTTCGGGGCAGAAAGTAAACCAGGTAGGGCTGGTTCTCCGCCAGTCTGGATTTGATCGGATCGAGATTGAGCACGTCGCTCATGCGGTGCTCCATCATCGGTTCATCTTCGGCCAGCACTGCCAGTACGACAACCTTCGAGTCTGTCCATAGGGGAAGGTGCTCCACGGTGTACTGCCTGAGAACAAAAGCACCTCCAACGACGAAAATAGCCAGCACAACAAAGGCGGCTAATCGGCGGGCACCGGTGGTTACTGGCACGGCATTTTCGATCTTCCTCGGCAGGAACATTCCGGTGCGCTCCATATAATCCTGGTAAGCTGCCGGGTGCTGCCGTTGCATGCGGCCTTCCTCGTCTTTCGCGAGCAGGTAGTACACAAACACCATCGCGAGCCAAAGAACAACAACCAGGAATCTTGGCCAGAGGATCGCGAGACCCGCACCAGCAGCCGCTAAAGCGATGTATTGCGGATGCCTGATGAAGGAATAGAGGCCCTTGATCACTGGGCCTCTGCGAAGCAATTTGCTTGAATACACCTGAATGACGCAGATCAGAAACACCACAATCCCGGCAGAGAAGAGGACGGATCCCAAGACTCGGACGAGTTTTAGCAGGTTGTTTGGGGGGACCACCATATGCGTAAAGAAAAAGGCGCTTAACCAACTGGTTGCCGGATACTTTGCCAAACCCACAAGGAACGGGCTGAATGCCGAGTAGAAAAAGCCGGCAAATGGGCTGATCATGATCAATATCTCAAAACAAATGACGAAGTACAGTACGATCGCACTTCCCAGGTAGGCTTTACTCTTGCTCATAGATCTCCTTGCATGATGCTTGAGCAATTCAGGTGAACAGAGACGCTTGAAAAGGCTGAATTGGAAAGACTGCGGTTTGCCCCACGGAGTTACGTGTATTTCGCGCTCGCTCTTTAGGAGAGAGAACTGCGGGCCGAGTTCCGCAGCGAGCATCGGCCCGTCATACCGCCGAACTTCGAGCCCGCTGCCCTTCTCCGGTCCATCGAGTGCAAACGAACCGATCACTGCATGCCCGCCCACGGAAACCGATTGCGCTAGTAACCTTCTATAGGCCGCCCGGTCATCCGGAACAGTGAGAAAGTGGAAGACGGCCCGATCATGCCACACATCAAAGGTCTCCAGACCTGGCCCGGCCGCCACGTCGGCCTTGACTTTTATGACCTTCTCATAGAAGGCGGTGATCCTGGAGAGATGCGCCGGAGGGTATTCTAGCGTCATAGTCCCGCCCTCTCCCGTTACTCAATCCCGCCGTGTGGCACTCTTAGGAAGAACGAGGTGAACACGAGGAGAGCGATGACCGCAATTACGGCGAGCCACTTGAGCAGGCGGCTCCAGTTCTCTTGCCCATTCTTTTCTTCCGTCATGACTGCCTCCATAGGGAACCTGAGGGGAAGTGATATCATCACGGACCCGCTGATGCAGCTCAAGAACCTTACGGAGAATGAACCGATCAAGTTGATCCTCGGTCAGCCGGGAAGCTCCAGGAATGTTCTACCGAGCGTCCGCAACCGGATGCACTGAGAAGACCCGGATTCCATTCGCGAAGTAGTGCCTCCTAATCCAAAATGCGACGTTGACCAGCCCGATGAGCGCCGGCACCTCAATGAGCGGACCGACGACGCCGACAAATGCCTCGCCGGAGTTCAAGCCGAAGACGGCGACGGACACAGCTATTGCCAATTCAAAGTTGTTGCCCGCAGCAGTAAACGAAAGTGTGGCTGATTGTGCGTAGTTTGCCCCGAGCCGCTTGCCCATCCAGAAGCTGACCAGAAACATGATGACGAAGTAGACGACCAGCGGAAGTGCAATGCGCACTACATCGAGCGGCAGCCGCACGATCAGGTCACCCTTGAGCGAGAACATCACCAGAATCGTAAAGAGCAGGGCGACCAAGGTTAGTGGGCTAATCCGGGGAATGAAGCGGGTGCGGTACCATTCCTCTCCCTTAATCCGAATCAGAACAAAGCGCGTAATGAACCCCGAAACGAATGGAATACCAAGATAGATTGCCACGCTCTTTGCAATCTGACCGATGCTGACCTGGACGATGCTTCCTTGAAGGCCGAACCACTTTGGGAGCACTGTAATGAATACCCACGCATAGAGGCTGTAGAAGAGCACCTGAAACACACTGTTGATCGCGACGAGCCCGGCAACGTAGTCAGTGTCACCACCTGCCAGTTCATTCCACACCATGACCATCGCTATACAACGTGCGATTCCGATCAGAATGAGCCCGCGCATGTAGGCTGGCTCATCGCGAAGGAACACGATGGCAAGAATGAACATAAGCGCTGGTCCAATGAGCCAGTTTTGTACCAGTGAAAGTGAGAGGACACGCTTATTACGGAAGACGTCGCCCAGCTTTTCGTACCGCACCTTCGCCAGAGGCGGGAACATCATGATGATCAGGCCGATGGCTATTGGAATATTCGTCGTGCCACTCTGAAAGCGATTAACGAACCCGGCGGAGCCAGGGATGAAGTGGCCGGTCGCCACTCCAATGGCCATTGCAAGGAATATCCAGAGAGTCAGGTATCGGTCGAGAAACGATAGTTTCTTGCGCTGCAGAGGAGCGCAGACCTGGCCTTGCGTATAGGGCGTGCTGGCGATGTTCACTTGGCCTCCGGTGCGCTTGAGCAACAGACGGAAATTGGCAAGGGTGCGCCTTGAAGAGCCGTAAACGTCGCGGGACTGCAGCAAGCCTTTGAAAGACGTGCCCGGTCCGCCTGCATCGCTCTTTCCTCCTTCAGCCACGTGAGCGTCTGGCGCAGAACCTGGGAGGCACCGATGTTCGGCGGCATGACGATCCGATAATGCATCCATTTGCCGTCACGCCTAGCCTCAACGATCCCGGCGCGGCGCAGATATGCCAGATGCCGGGAAATCTTCGGCTGCGCTTGCTCCAGAATCTCCACAAAGTAGCAGACGCAAATCTCCTGCTCTCCCATGAGGTTAAGGAGGCGGAGCCTAGTGGTGTCGCCGAGGGCTTGAAAGAATCGTTCAATGTTAAAGGTTGATGTTTTTGCCGCCATAGCTTACTTATACGCCTTGACGAATGTGTTGGCAACACATATAGTCGGCTTGACAGATATGTTTGTGGAGGCACGACATGGCGAAAGACGTACTTGAGTCGGTCAAATCGAAGTATGGAGCGGTCGCGGAAAGTTCTCTATCGAACGACCACGCGGGAGTTCAGGCAGTTGCAGAAGCGTTCGGCTACTCCGCAGAGGAGCTGACCTCGATACCGGCTGACGCCAACATGGGGCTGTCTTGTGGAAACCCCACAGCCACTGCGCACATCCGTCCCGGCGAAGTCGTAGTCGATCTCGGATCGGGCGGCGGTCTCGATGTGTTCCTTGCTTCAAGAATGGTGGGGCCGGAGGGCCGCGCCATCGGCATCGATATGACCCCGGCCATGCTTGAACGGGCGCGTGCAAATGCCAAAGCAGGCGGCTATACGAACGTTGAGTTCTACCAGTCAACCATCGACAAGATTCCGCTGCCGGATGCGTCGGTCGATTGTGTTATCTCGAACTGCGTCGTCAATCTGGCACCCGATAAGCCAGCCGTCTTTCGTGAGATCGCCCGCATTCTGAAGCCCGGTGGCCGAGTGGCATTGAGCGATATTGCTTTGAAGTGCGAACTCCCTGAGGCGGTCGCAAACAGCGTAGCCGCCTACGTTGGCTGCATTGCTGGAGCAATCAAGATTGACGACTACCGAGCTGGTCTGCTCGCAGCGGGCTTTGCCCATGTAGAGATTATTGACAGCGGTGCGAACCTGAATGCTTACGCCAAGGTCGAGAACCAGGCAGGCTGCTGCTCGCCTTCAATGGATAAAGCCAGCCCATTCCAGGTGATTGAATCGGCCTGCTGCACTCCTGCGCCAAGCGAGTCGGATTCGCTGCACGCGGAGCTGACCACGCTGCTTTCTCAGTACGACGTCAACGCCGCAGCGGCAAGCGTGAAAGTCTACGCGATCAAGCCGAGTGCAGCCTAACCGAAGCTAAGGAGGGAACAACTTCTATGCAGCACTACAATGTAATGTTTCTCTGCACTGGCAATTCTGCTCGTTCGATCATGGCGGAAGCGATCATGAACAGACTAGGCCGGGCGAATTTTACTGCCTATAGTGCGGGGACCCATCCGGCAGGCATAGTGCGACCAGAGGCCATTAGGCAGCTAGAGAAATCGGGCCTAGACACCACTAATCTTCGGAGCAAGTCTTGCGAAGAGTTCTCGCAACCGGATTCGCCGAAGCTCAACTTCGTCTTTACTGTATGCGACAAAGCGGCCAACGAAGTTTGTCCAACCTGGCCTGGACAACCCACAACTGCGCATTGGGGAATACCCGACCCTGTAGACGTTCAAGGTACTCCCGAAGATATCGAACGCGCCTATGGTCAGGCCTTCTCCGCACTGTACCGGCGTATCAGCATTTTCCTGTCTTTGCCGCTTTCCAGTCTCGGCTCCATCGCTCTGCAGAAGGAACTGGACGACATTGGAAAGAGCTAGGGAGCGGGCTCGGGTATTCCGTAACGAGATCAACCGGGGCATCAACCATTTGCTCATCAGAGAAAGAATCACATCAAAGGTTTGCCCAGCCTGACCTATTTGGCCGTCCCTTGAGTTTGAAATGATGCCTGAGGGATCACCGCATATCCAAACCGCATTTGGCCTTATGAAGTCTTCAATTAAGAGGTGAAATGACACGAATCGGTATCAACGGATTTGGACGAATAGGCAGGCTGGCTTTTCGCGCAGCATGGGGTCGCGACGATCTTTCGATTGTGCATATCAATGAGTTCAAGGGCGGTCCGCATACCGCTGCGCACCTTCTGGAGTTCGACAGTGTGCATGGAAAGTGGCCGAGACGCATCGAAGCGAGCGAGGACAGCCTCTCAGTTGAGGGTCAGCAGATTGCATTTACAGATGCGTCACAGCCCGGTGATGTCCCGTGGGAGGCGTCCGCTGTTGATCTTGTACTTGAATGCAGCGGAAAGATGCTGACACCCCAAACACTGAAGCCTTACTTCTCACGCGGTGTCAAGAAAGTTCTCGTCGCTGCGCCTGTCAAGCAGGGCGCGTTGAACATTGTGATGGGTGTCAATGACCATCTCTACGATCCCCAGGCGCACGACATTATTACGGCAGCATCGTGTACCACCAACTGCCTCGCTCCCATTGTGAAGGTCATCCATGAAGGACTGGGCATACGTCACGGTCTGGTCACGACGATCCATGACGTGACAAATACGCAGACAATCGTCGATGCTCCGCATAAAGACCTTCGCCGCGCCCGCTCCGCTCTGGCGTCGCTTGTTCCGACGACTACCGGCTCGGCGACGGCAATCACACTCATCTATCCGGAACTCCAGGGCAAATTGAATGGAGTCGCTGTACGGGTCCCGCTCCTGAATGCATCACTCACCGACTGTGTATTTGAGGTGCAACGGCCCACGACAGTCGAGGAAGTGAATGGCCTCTTGAAAGCCGCCGCAGAAGGCGAGCTCGCGGGCATCCTGGGATACGAGGGGAGGCCCTTGGTCTCAGTGGACTTCCTCAATGACCCACGGTCTTCGATCATCGATGCGCTCTCAACGATGGTGATCGACGGCACCCAGGTTAAGATTCTGGCCTGGTACGACAACGAATGGGGCTATGCAAATCGGATGGTAGAACTCGCAGCGAAGATAGCCGCATCACTCCCAGTGAAGGCTGAGGGCTGACCAAGTGAATGGCATTCGCAGCTATGCCCTCGTTACGTTTGCTTACTGGGGCTTTACGCTCACAGACGGCGCACTTCGTATGCTCGTCGTTCTGCACTTTTACAAGCTCGGATACAGTGGCATCACAATCGCGTTTCTGTTTCTCTTCTATGAGTTCTTCGGCATCGTTACGAACCTTCTTGGCGGATGGATCGCTTCCAGATCAGGTCTGAAGACGACACTGTACGGCGGCCTTGCGCTGCAAATCTTCGCGCTGCTCATGCTGGGGCTGTTGCAGCCATCGTGGGCGCGCTTCTTATCCGTTGCGTATGTCATGGCGGCCCAGGCTCTCTCCGGCATTGCGAAGGACCTGACCAAGATGAGCGCGAAGAGTGCTATCAAGGTGGTCGTGCCCGACGATACCGAAGGCACTCTCTTCAAGTGGGTCTCTCGTCTCACAGGTTCGAAGAACGCACTGAAGGGTGCGGGCTTCTTTGTCGGTAGTTTCCTGCTCGCTACCCTCGGCTTTGTCGGATCGCTCATTGCAATGGCGGCGGGACTTCTGATTGTGCTGCTCGGCACCGTCATTGCCTTACCGCCAGGAATTGGGCGCTCGAAGAAAAAGGTTAAGTTCTCATCCCTCTTTTCAAAGAGCGCGGCAATCAACTGGCTTTCGGCGGCGAGACTCTTCCTGTTCGGGGCTCGCGATGTCTGGTTCGTGGTGGGATTGCCACTCTTCCTGTCACAACTCGGTTGGACCTTTACCGGCGTAGGCGCTTTCATAGCCCTCTGGTTCGTTGGCTACGGCATCATTCAGGCGCTTGTTCCAGACATCCTTCGATCGATTGGGAGGGAGAAAGTCGATGGGCCGGCAGCGCAGCATTGGGCTTTCATTTTGCTAATCGTTCCTCTCGGATTGATTGGCGCACTTCGCGCCGGACTCAATCCGAGCGTCGCGCTGATGATTGGGCTTGCTGCCTTCGCGGTCCTGTTTGCGATCAACTCTGCGGTTCATTCCTACCTGGTGCTTGCCTATACGGATGAAGACAGCGTTGCAATCAACGTCGGGTTCTATTACATGGCCAATGCGGGAGGCCGGCTTCTCGGCACCTTGCTGTCGGGGCTCATCTTCCAAGCAGCTGGATTCAACGGTTGCCTTTGGGGATCTGCGGCAATGGTCTTACTGGCCGCGATCATTTCACTCGGGTTGCCACGCGGCAATCCCGTTCAGCTTGGTGTCGCCGTGGAAGGGGCCGAGTAAAATGCCGCGAGCAGTTTCATGTGTTCCCTTTCGGGGAGAGGGTTTCTTAAAAGGACCAATACGAGAAAAGGGGGCTGTCGGTAACTTAAACCCGCTGGGTGTGAAAGACATGCTTGTGCGTGGATTTGACGAGTTCCCGTCGTTACCCTCGTTCTGATTCGTTCGTTCATGCACCCTCTGGTCCACCCTGTTGTAGGTTTTGTGCGCCAGATCCAGGGATTTGTGATCGCACAGCCTACAAGTCCCCGTACCTCAAGGGCCAGACCATTACCGAGGCGGAGCCACGGGGAACTGCTGCAAAGGAGATGGCGGCCTTGTGGACCAACGTGAAATCATGCCTGCATGAGACCATGGAAACATGCAGGGGGTCGCGCCATATGGCCAAGGCAACTGCACTAGACCGAGACATCATGAACGGACCGGTGCCTGAACCCAAGGCGGCGCAGGTACCCACGGCACCGGTCGAGCCGAAGCGGGGCAAACCGGCACCGAAGGCCAAGGTGGTACCTCTACAGGTCAGGTGGTCAGCAAGTGACGTTAAGGCGGCCAAGCTTGCGGCCATTCAGCTCGACTTTACGACGATGAGTGACTTTATGCTCGCATGCTTTCATGTATACATGAAGACAGGCAAACAACCATGAAGCCATCGAGGGGAGTTCAGGAGCCATGAGATGGTAGCCGGGGAGTCTGAAGCGTTGCGTGCCTTCAGATGCGACTACGCTAAGACCGCCTCTTCCCTCCTGACCTCTTCTTTCTTGCGAACTTTAGGGTTCGATTAGGGTGCTGAAGGGTGTTTTAGGGTGCTTATGTGCGCTTTCTGAGCCATCAGTGCGCTTTAGAATCAATGGGTTACGATCATCTTCCTAATTGACACGGAAGAGGTCGCTGGTTCGAGTCCAATCGTGCCTACCATATTTTAAAGAACTTACAGTAGGTTTCTGGACTTTCCCCGTCCGTGCGTGGGAACACAAAGGAACAACAAGCGCTGTTGGGAACAACTTTACCCCGCTTTTGCCAGCGGAGCGGGTTTGGGCAGCATCATTTGGACTACCTTGGTTTGTGCAGTCCGCTTGTCCTGACTGAGTGCTTGGGTACCCAGGAAACAACCGCAGAGCATGGACCCCACGGGGACAAATCAACTCCACGATGCATTTCAGAAGAAATGCCGATATATCAGGACTCGTATCGCCCTGGCCTCGATTGCTTACTCGTCATGTATGGTCCGCCGCCGTTTTGCAAGCGAAAAATGGGAGTGGCGTGTTGGTCTGCGCACATGTATGCGGCCTTTGTTGGAGAATTGTCTCCTGGCCTGGATGGAATGCGCTGCGCCCTCGTTCTATTTAATGACACGGCCTTGGCTAGGCTGTTGACGGGTACAGGTTTCGGGAGCGCCGGGATCGACCGTTGTGCCATCTCATGGTTCGCCAGCAAACCTGGCTGGATTTAAAAAACTCAGTTCAGTCAGCCGTCGCCGCTGGTCTGCGGATGTGGGAATCGCGCAGCGATTTCCAAGCCTGTGCTTGTGACAGGCGTCATCTGCAGGCCGGTCATTTCAGTCTCCAGCAGTCTGTGGCAGCAGCGGAGGCCGATAGGCTTCTCCTTTGGACAGTACCGCCCAAGCCATGCGCGCCATCTTATTGGCCATAGCTACCGTAGCCACTTGAATACGCTTGCGTGATGTGAGTTGATCTAGCCACTTGCTCAGGCCGGTAGATTGTTTCGTCTTCTGGAGCAGGACAGAATGTGCTCCCTGCACAAAGAGCTTTCGAAGATATTTGTTCCCGCGTCTGCTGGTACCGGTTAGCGTTTGCTTGCCTCCAGTGGAGTGTTCCCCTGGAACTACTCCCAACCAGGCAGCAAATCCGCGGCCCTTCTTGAAGGCCGCTCCGTTCCCGATCGCAGCGATAGTGGCAGTTGCTATGATCGGACCGATGCCGGGGATCGCCACCAGCCGCCGGCAAGGTTCCAGTTCTCCGGCGATGCCCAGGATCAGCTTGTCGGATTCCTCGACCTGTCGGTCGAGGTATTGCATCTCCAGATGCAGTTGCGTCAGCAGCACCCGCAATGCGCCCGACAGCTTGTTCTCCGGATCCTCCAGAATCCCGGGCAACGACTCCTCTATGTAGCGGCGACCCTTCCGGATCGTGATGCCACGTTCCAGCAGCAATCCACGCATTTGGTTGACCACCGCGGTGCGCCGTGCCACCCAGCGTTCCCGCACCCGATGCAGGGACTGCAGATCAAGTTGATCATCCGTCTTGATCGGTACGAAGCGCATATTCGGCCGTCCTACAGCTTCGGCACAAGCTTCCGCATCGATGAAGTCGTTTTTGTTCGTCTTTACGTAGGGCTTCACATATTGGGCCGGCATCAGACGGACATCATGTCCTTGCTCGCGCAGAGCACGGCCTAGAAAGTGAGCACCTCCACAAGCTTCCATACCAATCAAGGACACGTGAAGGTTCGCGGTGAAGCGCAAAATCTGGTTGCGGGAGCATTTCTTCCGCACCACAACTTCGCCGTGCGAGTTAAGACCAACAAGGTGAAAAACCGTCTTACCAAGATCGATGCCGATCGTGTGAATTTCCATGGAACACCTCCTGTTCATCCCTTATACCTCCGATGAGGTTTCGGCGGCGGACCATGTCATTAATGACTTATTGAACCTATTCGGTTGCGGCTCAGGACATCCCCTTGAAGCACGGAATGTGTAAATCTCAAACCAATCGGCTCTGCGGGTCACCTGTAATAAGGGCTAGCCATCTACCAGCTTTCCTTCTTCAGTTGCTGCTTCGACCAGAGGTAGTCGGCAATGCGGTTGATGTCTTCATCGCTCAGCACGTGTTTCCATGAGGGCATATAGAGCGGGGGAGGCGGCCCGGCCGGGTTATCCACGGGAGGCACCCTGCCGTTGCGGATAATCGCTATGACTTCATCCTTGGTGTAGTCGTCGGATACGTGCAGAAGGGAAGGCACCTCGCCGCCTTGTGCGTTGGGGTTGGCGACTCCTCCCTGAAGCTCCGTTCCGTGACATCCTACGCATCCGAAGCGGGAGAAGTCTTGCTTGCCCGCCTCGATGGCAATTTCCTCAGGGGACAGTGAACGGGGTTTCCCGGACAGAATCGACTGCACATCCTCCGGAGTGGCAGCAGCCAGGAAAGCGACGAGCGCCTTGCGGGCATTTGTTTCCAGGTCGTATTCCGGCATCGCGCTTCCCGGATAAACGAGCTCGGGATTCACAAGCTGTTCGTCGAGCCATTCCATTGAGTGCCGCTTGGTAACACCGAGAAGGTCTGGGCCGGTCTTCGCGCCCACTCCGCCAACCGCATGGCACGAGATGCAGTTCTTTTCAACAAACAGTTGCTTGCCGTATGCAGGGCCGGGGATCGAGCGCATGCTTGAAAAGAAAGTTCCCATGTCTTCGCTGGTGAGCGAAAGCATGTAATAGGTAAGGTCGCGTGCCTGATCCCTGTTGAAGTGGAAGTTGGGCATGGCCGAGCCGGCTGAGACGGCGTTGGGGGCCAGGAAATGGCGCTCGAGCCATTCCGGCGAGCGATGACTTGCGCCTTCTTCAGTCAAGTCGGGGCCGATGCTTCCACCCACTCCGTTCAACTTGTGACAGCCGCGGCATCCCTGGGTTTCAAACAGGTGCCGGCCCTCCGCGAGCTCCGGCACATCGGGGACGTCGCCTTCCTTGTGGCATCGGCCGCAGGAGGCGCGAATGTAGTCCTTTGCCAGCAGAGGATTCTGCCAGAACTGTACGTTGCCGTGCGCGTCTTCCTTGTTCGTGGCCAAGCCCTGCCCGCCATGGCAAATGGTACAGCCGAACCTGGAAGGAATGTGGGGACCAAGTCCGGCGTGATAACGGAATGGTTCCGGCGCGTTCTTCATGGTCGGATCGTCGACACCCAGATGGCAGGTGGTGCAGCGGTCAACGCGCTGCAGGCCCGGGAGCAGTGTCTGGTGAATCTGCGGCGGCGTGGCGAGAACGGCGGCCTTTGCAACCGCGTTAGGTTCGCCCTGCGCCTCAAGCTGCAGAAAGTTCTTCTGATAAGTCTTCCACGTTGGCGTATTGGCCTGCCACGCCGCGGCCAGGATCAGCGCCAGCGCAACGAGACTCAGCGCAAAGAAGAGCTGTTGCAGTCTCCGTTCCATTACTCAGCCCCCGAAACTACATGTACCCACGGTGGAACCAGCGCCCAGCCTGGACCGCGGAAGAAAGTACCGATCACAATCAGGGCCAGGTTAGCCACGACGAAGAAGGTGAACAGCCAGAGAATCAACTTGCGGTCGGCAGGCCGGCGGCTGGGGTTCCTATCAAGATATGGAATCGCGATCAGCGCAAGCACCATCAAGGCGGGCGCCACTACGCCACCCAGAAGAGCAGAATGGCTCACCAGTTCCTGCAGACCGAGAAAGTACCACGGCGCCTTGGCCGGATTCGGAGTCTTTGCCGGGTTGGCCAGTTCCTCAAGAGGCGCGTTCAGGAACAGCGACATGGTCATAATGGTGGTGACCGTTGCCATCAGTACTACGGCCTCGCGGACAAAGGCATACGGGTATGCGAAGACCGTATCTGCCTCTTCTTCGGGAGTTATCGTTTCAAAGATGGGCTTGCCGGTAACAACTTCCATGAGGCCGTAGGTCTTATCTTTTGAGGCCGCGGCTACATTGAGAGCTGCGGATTCAGCCGGTGCGCCGATGGTGACCAGCACTTCCTGCTTAGGCGGTGTCAGCTTCCAAACCGGCCGCGAGAGCCCGCCGTCTTTGCGAACGCGCCAGAAGTGAACGATGGTGAGCAGAATAATTATCGCTGGCAGAACAGCTACATGGAGTACGTAAAAGCGCAGCAAAGCCGCTTCGCCGACGCTATGGCCACCCAGCAGAATTTCGCGCACCTGGCCGCCGATGAACGGAGCATAACTGCCTATATTGGTTCCGACCGTGATGGCCCAGTAAGCCAGTTGATCCCACGGCAACAGGTAACCAGTGAAGGAAAGTCCCAGAGTGAGCAGGAGCAGCAGTACGCCAACCACCCAGTTGAACTGGCGCGGCCTTTTATACGAGCCGGTGTAGAACACCCGGCACATATGAAGAAAGACGCAGACCACCATGCCGTGAGCCGCCCAGCGATGCATGTTTCTGAGGAATGGGCCCATGAACACGACAAACTGCAGATCCTTCATGTCCTGATACGCCTGCGGCGGATAAGGACGGTAATAGATCATCAGCGCTATCCCGGTTGTGAGAAGAATCATGAAGAGAAAGAAGGTGATGAAGCCAAGATAGAAGCTGTGCTTGAACCTTAGATTTTCCTTCTTCACTTTGGCCGGATGAATGTGCAGCCACACATTGAGAAAGACGAGTTCGGACTTTCCCTTGTCGGTGGACAGGGGATCTCGCCGCACGATCGATTGCCAGATTTCGCGAATCAGATTCATCGTTACACCATCAACCGATAGCTGGAAGGCACGATCTTGTCCTTGTCGATGTTCAGTTTCCCATCGCGAGCCAGAGTAACCTCAAACCAGTTCAGCGGCCGCGGCGCCGGACCGTGCAACACTGTGCCGTCGGGACCAAATACGCTGCCGTGGCAGGGGCAATGGAATTTCTGGTCGCTTGTGAAGTGCGCAACCGTGCAGCCAAGGTGCGTACAGACCGCGCTGGCCACTGCAAATCCCTTGTCCCGATCGCGAAACACAAAGATCTTTTCGTCGGCCATGAATGTCGGAGGCCCAAATGGAAAGTCGGCGGGGCTGCCGATCTTGAAGGATTGCGGCGGCTCATAGAAAACGCTTGGCACCAGGAATCGTCCAACTGCCGCCATGCTGACTGCGACCGCCGAACACAGCGCCCCTACGCCCACCGTTCCCCAACTGAGAAATGCTCTTCTGTTCATTCCCATGCTCCCTTATTCAAAGACTTCCCGCTCCTGCTGCTCCAGGGCCTCCATGGTGATGGCCCCGGTTGGGCATCGCTCGGCGCAGAGTCCGCAGCGAATGCACTTCTCTTCATTTTTGATAATGGCTCCGGCTCGGCCCGCTTTCAGTTCGACGGCGGGAACTCCATAGCGATGCTGAATCAGGGCGTCGTATCGCGCATCACCACTCACCTGCGCCAGGTCCACCAGGCGCAGGCAGTTCTCCGGACAAATGTCCACGCAGCCCGCGCACAGAATGCACTTCGATCCGTCGAAGATCGTATTCACCTGGCAGTTGAGACAGCGCTTTCCTTCGAGGCGGCCCTGCTCCTCGTCAAAACCTAGTTCCACTTCCGCAATGCCGATGCGCCGGTTGGCTGCAAGAACAGGCATCGTCTGCCGCGGAGTAGTGAGAAAGCCGCGCGGCATCTCCCAATTGGGCAGGATGCGAAAGCGGCTTAGTACTGTCTTGGCGGTTTTGCCGCTGAGATAGACATGAATGGAGCGCGCCGATTTATGGCCGTTGGCAACAGCCTCAACAAGGATGCGCGGCCCGAAGGCCACGTCGCCGCCGGCAAAGACGCCGGGGGCCGTTGTCATCAGATTCTCGTCGATCTTGAGGATTCCGCGCGGCGTCACCTGCACTCCCTCTTCGCCGCTGAGGAATGAGAGGTCGGCCTGCTGGCCGATGGCCAGGATCACGCTGTCGCAGGGGATGATCTTTTCTTCGTCGCTGAATACCGGATTGAAGCGGCCGTTTTCATCGAAAACAGTAAGACAACGGCGGACTTTGAGTCCGGTGACGACGCCGTTCTCGCCGACAATCTCTTTCGGTCCCCAACCGTTATCCACCACGATGCCCTCGTGCTCGGCTTCGTCAACTTCGCCCTTCCATGCCGGCATCTGTGCGCGCGATTCCAGGCTGACCATGTCGACTTCTTCGGCACCCGAGCGCAGAGCCATGCGCGCCGCGTCAAAGGCAGGCTGTAGGCCCTTGGCATCATCGTCTTCGGCAAAGTCCACAGCCTCATGCACGAGGCGGACGGCCGCGCGCGCCACATCAATGGCTACGTTACCGCCGCCCACCACAACCACGCGCTTCCCAAGTTCAATCTCAAATCCGAGATTGACGTTAATGAGAAAATCGATGCCGTTGTAAACGCCTGCCAGGTGCGCTCCCGGAATGTTCAACTCGCGGCCCTTGTTGAGCCCGGTGGCCAGCAGGACCGCATCGAACTTCGACCTCAAATCGTTGAAGGAGATGTCGCGTCCCAGCGTCATGCGGGTATGCAGCGTCACCCCCATGGCCAGAATGTTGTCGACTTCCATCTTGATGATTTCCCGCGGCAGCCGGAATTGCGGAATGCCCAGATAAAGCATGCCGCCAGGAACCGGGGCAGATTCAAAAACTTCAACCGTGTAACCCAACAGGGCCAGATCATGGGCGCATGTAAGGCCACAAACACCGGCACCCACAATCGCAATCCGCTTATTTCGCTTGGGAGCAGGCGACAACTTCTTGCGGGCCGGGTCGTGTCCGGTGCCCAAGTTGTGGCGATCCGTTGCGTAGCGTTTCAATGCGCAGATGGCGATCGGCTCGTCGATTTTGCCGCGCCGGCAGTTATCCTCGCAGGGATGCGCGCAGATGCGGCCTAGAACGTATGCGAATGGATTCGGCGCGCGGGCCAGAAGGTATGCTTCCTCGTCCTTTGAGATCCCGATGGCCTGCACATAGCGCCCGCATTCCGTGTGGATCGGACAGGCAGCGCGGCACGGAATATTCTTATCGAAATATTCCCGGTCCGGGACCGTGATGGAGTATGGCATGCGTTCCCCACTCTGGCGTTTGCTTTTGAACTACTCCAGCCCAGATCGCTCTGGGTGAGTAGCTGAGGGCTTGAAAGAAATCCCGGCGAGTGGGTCTGAAGCTCGCCGGGTTTAAGGCAACATCGCATGTGTCTTGCAGGCAAGACAGATGAAGCCACGAAAGACGCTCTAGTACCATGACCGCGTGATTNNATCAAACAGCCAAGGTACTAGTGCTGTTGAGCCTTCAGCTTTTCGATCTCTTCATCGCTGAGCGACTTGGAGAACGCCGACGGATTCTTGTCCTTGCGATTCTCCTGGTCGTATGCCACGAAGTCGAAGATCGTCTTTCCCTGGCTGTCGCTGATGCCAGAATTCGGCTTATGCATCATGCGCTTCACATAACGCTCCCACTCCGGCTTGGTCATGGTCGTGTTGATGGGGCGCGCGATCGTATGGCATTTGGAACACTTGTCAGCAAACACCTTGTAGCCCTTTTGCTGGTCCGCCGGATAGCTTGATACGTCGATCTTCGCCGGTCCCTTGTCCTGCGGGAGCGTGACGTTGCTGGTTTGCGCTGAAAGGAGGAGCGGCATAGACAAGCCGACGATGGCGATGATGCGAATTGCCTTGTGCATTTTTCAGTCTCCTGTTACCACATGAATCGGAAATCAAGCATGAACTTCTTGTCGGTTGTTCCCAGAAGCGCAACCGGATCTGCATCGTGCTCCTGGTTGTAGGTGACGCGGCCAACGATGTTGCCCAATTGAGTTAGCGCGTGCTCGGCACCTATACCCCAGGCTCGCGTATGCATCGTTGGCTGGGGCGAGATGGTGGACGTTCCGCGATCGATGCGCGCCATGATGACGGTGCCGGTCTTGAGGTAGTAGTCCGCCTCTCCGCGGTAGGTATTTGCAGTGTAGGCCTGCATCTTCGCGCCCTGCGTCCATTGCCAGTCGTCGTGGCTGTGGATGTAGCCGCCGAGCAGATCGAGCTTGTCAAAGAAGAGGTAGTTACCGAAGACGCCCGTGCGATAGAAGGTGGGCCGGTAGGTGAATTGATCAGGAGCGCCCGCATTCTGGATCTGGTCTTTCGACCCGCGGTACATCATCACCGTGACACCGCCGTCGGGTCCAAACCAGTAATCGGCGTCGGCCCAAACATCCTTGGAATTCTTGGTGGAGGCATTCAGAATCTCGCTGCCGTCGGCGTTCAACCCGTTGGTGACCTTGGCCGAGACGGCAAAGATGTTCTTGAAGTAATTCGATGCGTGCGTGTATCCGAAGTCCACGCCCACAGGGTGCTGATCGAGAGTAAAGTTGATTGGATCGACGTTGGTAAGCGTGTATGCGGGATCGGGGAAGAGGTTGTAGAACATGGCTGCCCGGGTTCCCTCACCCTCCTGCATGTGCATCTCGCCGCCTTTGATAAAGTAGCTGCTGTTGGCCTTGCCGCCGGTCCACTCGCCGAATCCCTGCTCCAGGAAATTGCTTCCACCCTGGTACATCTCATAATGGCCAAAGTAGGAGAAGCCGGTCTCGGGTACTGCTCCGGCCACAAAAAGCGCCGCCTCGTCCAGGTTGAAGCTGGAGGTGGTTGAAGAAGTCGTCGGAGGCGTGTCTCCGGTTTCTGCCACGTTCTTGTCGTCGGTCACGCTTGCCTGGAAGATCACCGCAAAGGAGTTGGTGAGGCTGAACTTGATGTCCTTGTCCAATTCCGAAATCTTAGGCGCCGCCTTGGTCCCGTCCATCTCGTCTGGCGGCATGCGATAGCCGAGACGCTTGAACATGTAGCCGTTCTTGTTCAGCGCGGGCGGAATCGTGTGGCAGGTATAGCACTTCACGCCATATTTGCGGGCAAATGCCGGAATCGAGTGTCCCGGCTGCGGCATAAGAAGGATTAAGCCAAGCACAAGCAGGACAGCCTTTACGCCTGAGGTCCAGAGTTTCATATGCGGGAGCTCCTGCCTCATGCTTCAGCATTTGAGGAGCCATAGGGCGCATCCTTTGCAATCAACTACTTGTGCGGATGCTCCACGGAAGCTGGGGATTTCATTCCCCGCTTTCCAGCCCAGCCTGGGGAGTGGATTCCCCAGACTGCTGGTCTCGATCCCGCTTCAGGAGCGCATAAAACGTCTTGCGGTCCACACCAGCGTCGCGTGCCGCGGCACTGACATTTCCGCCGCAGCGTAGCAGTACGGCGTGCGCATAGGAACTCTCAAAGCTGGCCAGGTACTGTTCCCTGGCATCCTTCCAGGGAAGTGCAGAAAGACTGCTGATCGCCTCCACCGGCGGTGCGTCCTCATCCACATCTTCCGGTCCCAGCACTCCGCCCGGATGCAAAGCGGTCAGCCGTTCCACCACGTTCTTCAACTGGCGGACATTACCCGGGAAGCGCTGCTTCAACAGCGCGCCGTAAAACTGCGGCGAACCGGACAGGCTCTTACCATAACGCCTTGAGAAACGTTCGAGGAAGAAGCGCGCCAGGTGCGGAATGTCCTCTGGCCGCTCCCGCAGTGGCGGCAGCTTGATTGTCACCACACTCAGACGATAGTAGAGCTCTTCGCGAAAGGTCCCAGCCTTGATCTTGGCCGGCAGGTCCTGGTTGGTTGCGCACAGTATGCGGCAGTCCACGCGTACCGAAGTAAGTCCGCCCAGACGCCGCAGTACCCGCTCTTCGACAAAACGAAACAGGCGCGTCTGCAACTCCACACCGAGGTCTCCGATTTCGTCCAGAAACAGGGTGCCGCCATCAGCCGATTCGATGAGCCCTTTCTTGGTTCTGTCCGCGCCGGTAAAAGCGCCGCGTTCATAGCCGAACAGCTCGCTCTCGATTAGAGATCCCGGCATGGCGCTGCATTCGACAGGAACAAAGGGGCCGTCCTTGCGTCGGCTCTGGTTATGGATGAAACGGGCAGTCACCTCCTTGCCGGTGCCGCTTTCCCCCAGAATCATCACTGTGGCATCGGTGGGCGCCGCACGGCGACATTTCTCCATCTGGTCCAGCATGGCAGGGCTGCGTGTTTGAGCTGCATCCGCCTCACCCAGGGCCTCAAGCCGTCCCGTCAGCTCTTTTACCTGGTGCTCAAGACTGGCGTGGGAGAGGGCCCTCTTCACCACCAGCAACAGATCCTCGCGCTTGAAGGGCTTCTTCAGGTAGTCGAAGGCGCCATTGCGCATCGCCAGCACCGCGCTCTCCACCGAGCCGAAGGCTGTTAGGAAGACAATCGGGAGACCAGGATGAACTTCGTGCAGCCGCGCAAAAACTTCTTCACCTGACATGCCCGGCATGCGCACGTCCAGCAGGACCAGATCGGGCGGGTTGGCGAGACATTCAGCCAGTCCCTTGAAGGGGTCAACGCAAACAGACACTGTGACGCCTGGGGAGCGCAGCATGCGCTCGATGTTTTCACCCAACGCAGCCTCATCGTCGATGACCAGAATGCGGCTCACTCAGTCGTTCCTCCTGCGAACCAGTGGTAAGGCTGGCCGCGGGTGAATCGCGCCGGAGGCAGCTCGACCACAAAGCTGGCCCCTCCGCCGTATCTCATCTCATACCGGATGCGGCCATCATACATATCCAGCAGGCTGGCGGCCAAAAACAGCCCCAGACCCAGTCGCTCGCGCCCCGTGCCACTTGATATGAACGGCTCGAAAAGATGTTCACGGATGTTCTCCGGAACGCCAGACCCATTGTCTTCAATCCGCGCCACGACTCTGACACCGGCCGTGCGATAGGGTTCAAGGCGTACCCAGATCATGCCGTCATTCCGCCCTTTCAATGCCTGCAGGGCGTTACTTAACAGGCAGCGAACCACTTCGCCGATGACGTGCTCGGGTACGTCTACCCGCGGCGCATCTGCGATCTCTTCCACCAGCATCACTCCCTGGCTCTTGGCCGTGAGTCGCAACGCTCCAATGGCATCTTCCAGAGCCTTCTGCGGAGCCGATGCCTCGAAGATTTCTCCCGCACGCTCGCGCCGCAGCGCCTGCAGCAGCGTGCCGGCAATGTTGCTCATGTAGCGCGTCTCTTTAAGCATCTGTTCGAGATCCACGCACAAGGCAGCGTCCTCCCTGCGCTCGTCGAGCAGAACTTCGATCCGCCCCGCCACAATTGCCAACGGATTGTTGAACTCGTGCATGAACCCCGCGGTGAACTGGCCCAGAAGCGTCAGTTGGTGGCTCAGCCGCGCCTGTCTGTCTGCGGCCTGCAACTCGTCCCGTAAACGAGTCGTGCGATAGCGGACGGTGTCCAATTGCAGTTTCAGCTGAGCGGCTTCCTCTTCGGCCTTTGCAGCGCAGGCAATCAGCCGGCGTCGTTGTCTGTTCATGAAGAGGAGTGCCGGCAAGGGCGCGGCGAGAACAGACAGAATCACGAGCGTTGTCCTTAGAGTCGCCGAAGGGGGGAGAATCCAGAAGGCGATGCCGACCATGGGCAGACTCCAGACCCCGCTCATCCAGAGCAGAACGCGGACGCGCCTTTGAGCGGGATTGAAGCCTTCGTCTTGCCCCGGCTGTGTTGGCATACCGCTCAAGTATGCGCGCCGGAGCAAAAATAGACCACAGAGCGCCGCTTCAGAATCAATGGGTTGCGATTCCTCTTCTAATTGACACGGAAGATGTGGCTGGTTCGAGTCCAGTCGTGGCTTAGTTGGAATGCCGAATTCTTCTCACTAGTAAAAGACGCGTGTCTCCGGCTTCAGGTCCGCGCACTTGCGGCAATCGGCGGGAATCCGCTTGACTCTCCGTTCGATTCAGGCAGGAAAGTTTATCGAGAATGGCCTGCTGACGAATTCTGGGCGCCGGGACTACGAAAGTATTACTGCAGACGGATTACTGGAGTTTGTCGCTGAGCAACACGGAGGATATCAAGCTCCGGCTCTCGCCGCGCAAACCTAATTTGCGTGCCGCTTCACTTCAACGTGTGCCAGCTTCTCGTAAAACCGCACGATGGCGCCGTGATCGAGGTTGCCCATGCCGTCAGCCTTGAGCGCCTGCAATATCTCCATCACAACGGCCGTCAGTGGCAGCGGTACGCCGATTTCGTGGCTGGTTTCGAGGACGTTTGCAATGTCCTTGAGATTCGTACTGATCCTGCCTCCGGGATCGAATTCCCGGTCGAGCATCAGCGGGGCTTTGGCATCCAGGACCGTGCTTCCGGCCAGTCCGCCACGGATTGCTTTGTACACCAGCTCCGGATCCACGCCCGCTTTGGTCGCCATCACCAACGCTTCAGAGACCGCGGCAATATTCAACTGAACAATGATCTGATTTGCGAGCTTGGTTACACTGCCGGCTCCGCTGCCGCCGGTCAGCACTGCGGAAGATCCCATCGCCTTGAAGATTGGCAGCACTTCATCAAAATCCGCTTGCGCTCCGCCAACCATGATGGAAAGACTGCCGTCGATAGCCTTGGGTTCACCGCCGCTGACCGGCGCGTCCAACATCCTGATGCCCTTCTGAGCGAGCGCTTTAGAAATCTCCCTACTGACGATTGGGGTGATCGAACTCATGTCCACGACAATCGAGCCCTTGTGCGCGCCTTCAATCACTCCATCCTTGCCCAGAACGGCTGCCTTTACATGGGGTGAATTGGGCAGCATGGTAATGATGACGTGCGTTTTGGCCGCCACATCCATGGGCGATGCTCCGACTTCAGCCCCGGCCTGCTTCAGTTCCTCGACTGGCGCCTTATCGATGTCATAGATAACGAGCTGAAATCCCGCCTTGAGTAGATTCCTGCTCATGGGCTTGCCCATGATTCCTAAACCAATGAAGCCGATCTTGCTCATTTTTGCTGTGACCTTTCTGCCACGATGGGAACGAAATGCCCCACCTCTTGGTTTGACTACCATTGATGCAGTTTTTCTGACTGAATCAACTCTATTTTAGAACTGCTGTACCGAACTCAAATGAGCCCAAGTGGCTCCTGCGTCGTGAAAAAGCCACCTGGGCTTAACACTGCAGCAATTCACTGACGCAGAAGATGCTTTAGAGCTCCAGCCCGAGTGAAAGCTGCGGCATGCGTGGAACGTAGCTATTTTTCAGGCCGGATACTGTGCCAAAGCTGCTGATTCGCAGCTGGGCCCCGCGCAAAAGGCAAACCTGGCTGTGATTGTCACATTGAAAAGCTCGACGCGGAACTCCAGATCTATTCGTTCGTAAGATGTCCAGTCCTCACGCAGCGCCTGTGCGCCGAATTCCCGGCGGATAAATTTCCAAGAAATGTCTTGACAATGGTATGACCATTAGAACTAAGCTTCTCCTTGCCCCGGGCCGACGGGCCCGGGAAGGGTAGGCGTTGCAGTAAGTTGCATCTTCACAAGGGTTTTTGAATATGGCCCTTAGTCTTTTTTCTTTGGTTTGCAAACCGCAAGATAGTGGATTTCTGTTCTTGCCTCTTTAAGTCTTTCACTTGTATAGTTTTAACATTGGGTGTAGGTTTCGCTGGTGGCGGCCGGGCTCGAATCGAATCTGGCTTCAATTGTGGTTTGCCCGCAAGTAGCCGGCAATCGCGCATAACAAGAGGTTGAGCAAAAGATACGCGAAGGTACCGTATTTGAAGGAAAGGGCACATAGACTTCAGATGAAAAGACTCCGTCAAGCACGCGCAAAATCCGTCGAATCCAAGATTCGACGCGTAACCAAGATCTCCATCAGCGAGGAAATCGCCAAGCAGATCATGGACCTGATCTCAAACGGCGACCTCAAGCCTGGGCAACATCTGCCTTCAGAACGCGAGTTGTGCATTAACTTCGGCGCCAGCCGTTCATCGCTGCGCGAAGCTCTCCGTTGCCTGTCGATTGTTGGTGTGTTGAATGCGCGCGTTGGAGAAGGGACCTCTGTCGCGGTTGATGGCGAGAAGTTTCTGCGGAAGATTATCGAATGGCGACTGATTACTGAGAGACACGACATCGAGAATCTGCTTGAAGTGCGCATGTCGCTGGAGGGCGTATCTGCCGCAAATACCGCTCTTCATGGAACCCCGGAACAAATCGAGAAGTTGCACAAGCTGCTCGCGAAGATGAAGACCGCTCTCAAAGATGAAAAGGCATTTGCCGTGCTCGATCTTGAGTTTCACATGTTGCTTGCGAACGCTTCCGGAAATGTCCTCATCTCTGACTTGATCTCGTTGATTAGAAGTCAGCTGATGAAAGCTCTGCACAAGGTCCTGCTTGTCCCCCATGCTTTACCGCTTTCGCACAAGGAACACACGGCCATTGTTGATGCAATTGAGCGCCATGATGCGGAAGCCGCGCGCAGTGCAATGCACACGCATCTTGAAGCACATCTTCGCCGTTACACTGAAGCTACGGGGAACACTGTTAGTGCGGAATCGAATGAATCCAAGGCTTCGAAGAATGGGCACAAACTAGCTCGTATCGCGAAGTAGAGAAAGAACGAAGCGATCCGCGTGCATGTTCCATCTTGTCGTGCTTGCCTCTGCAGCGCGTCAGACTCCGCGGAGTCATGGTCAGGGACTGTGCAAAGCCTCCTTCACAATCTAGTGTTCCAGCAGCGCGGCTGAAGGCCAGCCGCCCTTCCAGATAATTGTGGAGATTTGCAGCGAGGGCTTGCCGGTCTCGTGGTCGTAGGCGTGGAAAACGATCAGGTCCGGTTCGTTGTTCCGAAGCAGAATCGACTCGCCACCGGGGCCGAGCCAACGCTCGTTCGCAGAGAGCAGAGGGCTGCCGCCACCCTGTAGCATGGGAACTCCCTGGCGGTCGAGATAGGGCCCGGTGATGGACTTCGCGCGTCCGACGACAGTCCGATAGGTGCTCTTCACGCCCCTGCAGCAAAGATCAAACGAAACGAATAGATAGTAATAGCCCCCGCGACGAACGATGAAGGGCGCTTCGACGGCTTGCCAGTTTCCTGGAAGGCCAGGAGGGTTCGGCTCCACATTGGCCGGCCGCGCACGGCTCGCAAGCGAGTATGTCGTGGTATCGGTTGTCGAAAGCTTGCCTGTGGCGGCATCGAGCGAACGCATCTTGATACCCGTCCAAAAGCTGCCGAACGCGAGCCATGCGTGATGCTTGGCGTCTTCAATGTAGTTCGGATCGATTGCGTTGTAGTCATCCGCCGCGGTGGACTCCAGCACCAGTCCCTCGTCGTGCCAGCCGTGCTGAGGACTGTTTGGATCAAGCGTCTGCGCCGTTGCCAGCGCAATGCCGGAGGTGTTCTTGCCGAAGAGCGAATAGGCGTAATACAGACGATACTTTCCGCCGGAGTAGGAGATGTCCGGCGCCCACAGGTCCCTTGTGCCGGGACTGCGCTGCTTTATCCATGCAGGAACCGCATCGAATACCTGGCCGCAATGGCGCCAGTGGATCAAGTCGCTGGAACAGCGAATAGCCAACTGTCCGCCAGCCGGTGATTTGCCGGTTGTGAATACGTAGTAGGTTCCACCCTCGCGGATCATGGATGGATCGTGCGCGCCCATGACGTCGCCTTCAACCTTGAGCGCTTCAGGATTCTTGGCTGCCCACGCGGTTCCGCTCCAAAAGATGATTGCCGAGACTATCGTTGACGCGAGAATTCGAAACCGGACATGTCTGTTCATAGCGACTTTCCTCAGGGGTGCAAGTGCACAGCGTGACAGATGAAGGCAGCATGGCCGGGCTGAGCTGCGTCGCATCTTTGCGGCTGGAGCGAATGTGGAACCGCGCCAGCACTGCATCGGTGAGACACTACTTCGCCGCCACCTGCAACTGTGTTCGTAAACGAATATCAACCGACGACGAGCCGATCATTACGTCAAACATTCCCGGAGCAACAATGAATTTCTTTGTGACCACATCGTAGTAAGAGAGCTGCGACACAGGAAGCTTGAAGCTGACGTGCTTCGTTTCGCCTGCTTCCAGGCTGACACGCTGGAAGCCGCGCAAGCGTTTCATTGGCTGCACGACATCCGACTTTACCTGGTGAATGTACAACTGCGGGACATCAGCGCCCTTGCGTGCGCCGCTGTTCTGCAGGTCGAAGGAGATTTCGACATCTCCGACTAGACCGACTTTGCTCGCGGAGAGCTTCAGGTGGCTGTACTTGAACTCCGTGTAACTGAGGCCATGCCCAAACGGATAAAGCGGCACTCCCTTGAAGTACATGTAGGTGAAGCCCTTGGTAACGTCGTACTCATTCGGCGGAGGCACGCCGTCGAGACTCTGGTAAACGGTGTAAGGCAGGTGACCGCCGGGATTGTTGTCGCCGAAAAGCGTCTGTGCAATGGCGGTTCCGGCAAACTCGCCTGGATACCACGCGTCGAGAATTGCAGGTAAGTGGTCGTTTGCCCAGTTCGCCGCGATAGGGCCCGCATTCATCAGGACCAGAACCGTCTTCGGGTTGGCCGCATAGACAGCTTCCATCAGTTCTTCCTGGGCTCCCGTCAGGTTCAGGTCCCGGCGATCGCGGCCTTCGGATTCAACTCTGAGATTGGTTCCCAAAAAGAGGATTGCCACGTCCGACTTGCGCGCAAGCTCGACTGCGCGTGCTATGGCGGCGGCATCGCGCACTTCGGTGAATCCAGCCCCCTGCTCATAGGCGACCTGCACTCCCGGACCAAGGTACTCTTTCAGTCCCTGCACGGGGCTGATTTTTTGCGTCGGCTTCCCATAGTAGTTTCCGGTTTCGTAGGCATCGTCCCCGGCCGGTCCAATTACTGCGACACTCTTGATCTCCTGCTTGTTGAGAGGAAGGAAATTTCTGCGATTCGAAAGCAACGTCATCGACTCAAGCGCCGTCTGCAGCGAGAGCTGCAAATGTTCGGGCGAGCGAATGACGCTGGCGGTAATCTTCGAATAGGGATTCATCTCCGGCGGATCGAATGCGCCAAGGCGGAACCCGACGCTCAGCACATGTGAAAGCGCTCGATTGACGTCGGCTTCGGTGAGCAGGCCGCGCTTCACCGCGAGTGGAATGTTCTTTTCATATTCCGCATCGTCGGAGTCGCCTCCCGCTTTGATGGCCCAGGCCGTCGACTCCACCGGATCTTCGGTGATGTGGTGCGTGCCGACGAGATTGTTGACTGCACCCAGATCGTCAGTGACAAAGCCCTTGAATCCCCATTGTCCGCGCAGAATGTCCGTAAGCAGATATTTGTTGATAGTATTCGGAGTTCCATTGATCGCGTTGTAAGAGGACATGACCGACTGCGCATGCGCTTCCATAATCGCGTCTTTCCAATGCGGCAGCCAGTATTCCATTAAGCTGCGCTCATCCACTTGTGCAGAAAGTCGTTGACGGTCCGTTTCGACGTTATTAACGGCGAAGTGCTTAACGGTCGCCGCCAGTTCCAGATAGTGCGGATCGTTTCCCTGCAGGCCAGTGACATAGGCGACTGCCATTCTTCCCGTCAGGTACGGGTCCTCGCTGAAGACCTCCTGAATGCGGCCCCAGAGAGGATTGCGGCTGATGTTGATGACCGGAGAGCGGTAGACCAGGCCATGCTTGCTGCGCGGACCGTCGGCGCCGATGTTGTAAAGCGCCCGGCCCTCGTCGGCCATGGAATGAGTGATGGTGTTCACCAGGGGCGTGTCCCATGTTGCGCCCATGGCGATGGCTGCGGGAAACAGCGTGGTTGGTTCCTTGGACCAGACTCCATGAAGAGTCTGGTTCCAGCCGCCCCAGGCGTTGATTCCCAGCCGCGGAATACCCTTGTTGAGATGATTCAGTTGCTGCGCCTTCTCCTCGAGCGTCATGCGCCCAATGAGATCGGCGATCCTTACGTCCATTGGCTTGGAGGGGTCACGAAAAACCGGCTGAGTGGCTGCCTGGGAAAAACAATTGCCTGCCAGACAAGCCAGCGAAATTACGAGTGCAACTACAGCCTTCATCGAGCCCCTCCAAGCGATACGAGTTTTAGTTATGCGGACCATGGTTCTAAGAGTGGCGCCCTAACTACCACTTCAAATGCATGAGTGATGTGGCCTGCCTGGGCAGACTGGTAGCAATTGTCACCTTGCCATTGCTCACGTCGAGCCATTCAGGAGAGGTGAGAAGCTCCAACTGTCCCGCGGCCTTGAGTTGCGCATACTGCTCGGCAGTCGGAGATTGCGGAGAGCCCATCTTCTGCCAAACGGTGTAAGAATTGCTGTGCGATTGATCGATCCGGTAGTGCTGCAGCAGCACCTTTTTCACGCCGACCGGAATTCCCGTAACCGTAACCTGCACATCCGCATCGGGAGCGGACACATCATCGTCATGGTAGTTCCACAGCATGATAGCCGCTTCGTGTGCCGCCTTGGTCGCGAAGGCGTCGACGTCCGGCGTCTGCCGCACGCCTGCGTTCACGATGTCCTTGACTGGAACGCGCCCAGTGCTGCTCGTCGTCACGCGCTCGCCGGACATAAGGCCGGCCATGCGGAAGACGTTCAACACAGGCTTGTCGACTCCATTGGTTGCCAGCGTGCGGAATCCCTCGAAGTAATCCTTGCCCTCGAACTCGAACGACCAAGAGAGCATCGAGATCAGGTTCACCTTGGACGCATCCTCCAGGTCGATCAGTGCCTTCATGGCCGCTGCCGTATACGAGGCATAGAGCGGCCCGTTCCGGTAGGCGTTTGCAGGATTCACCTTCATCGAACAGCCGGCGCAACCCTCGGGGTCGGCCTCGCTCAGGATGATCGGCACATGAATGAATTTCGGATATTTCGCAACAATTTGAAAACCATTTTCAGCCGACTTCATTTCGTCGGAGAGTCCCATGCGCACATGTCCATCGACGAGAGCTGGCCGACCCTTGGGATGGAACGAGATGAAGTCGAGCGGTACCGGCTTGCCGTCTGCCGCGCTCTTGTCGTTCTGGCAATGCTTCAGGAAGTCATTCAGAAAGGCGGAGGCTTTTTCGTTTGCCGGTCCGGTGCTTGCCGGTCCGCCAACAATTGCGTTGGGCAGTGCAGCGCGGACGCCCGCCACCGCATAGTCATAGAGCTTGAAGTACTCGGCCGGCGTTCCGTGCCAGTACATGATGTCCGGCTCGTTCCACACCTCGAAGTACCACGTACTCACCTGCTCCCGCCCGTAGCGCTGAACAAGGTGCTCAGTGTACTTGCGTGCCAACTCGCCCCACATCTTGTAGTCCTTGGGCGGATTGTTGACTGATCCTCCCATGGTGGGCTTGGGATAATGAAGCTGATACTCGGTGATCCCCGGAACTGTTGAGGCGAGATCCTTCGGCATAAAGCCGAGTTCCACCATCGGCCGTACACCGGCGTTCTTGTATGCGTCGAATGTCTGGTCTGTGATGGTGAAGTCATAGACCGGCTTGCCATTCTGGTCGAGGGTGAAGACGTTCGATGAACTCCACTTGAGTTCAGGAATTCCGTTACCCGACGTGAGAAGATGATGCGCGCGGATGTAGACCGGCGCCGGGCTCAGGTCGTGCAACTCCTTCATCAGCTGCGTGCCATATTTCATAGCACCGTAGTTTGATTCGTCGAAACCGAACCAGCTGTAGATCGGCTTGTAGGCGCCCTGCGGCTTCGACAATTCCACATTCACGCTTACCTGTGTTTGTGCATGGCACGCGATCGCTAAAATGGCAGAGCTCAAAATGCATCCAAACTTACGCATTTTCATTCCTATTTCTCCCTGGAGCCGAGATTATGGCTGCCGCGTTGAACTGTAGTTGGCGGCCGTCACTTCTCCTATCGTTGGTTAGATAGTCGGTTAGTAAGTCATTCTTACTGCCTGCAAGCGCATTTGCGTTCATCTCCGCACGGTGGCGTAATTGCCGTCCGACGCTCGCGTAGTTAGCTCGCTGGCAGGCCATTGGCCTGCCGTTGTTACCGTGAAGGTGCCCTTATCGCGGATATCGTCCGAAGAGCTCCCGACCATAACGTCAAACGCCCCCGGATTTACCACGAACGCTCGCTTGTTTGTGTCCCAAAACGATAGTTGCTCAACTGGCAGCGAGAAACTCACAGTCTTCTTTTCTCCAGGATTCAGGCTGATTCGCTCAAAACCCTGCAACTGTTCTTTCGGCTGACTCGCGCTGGAGTCGTTGTTGTGCACGTATAACTGCACTACCTCATCGCCGGCGCGAGTGCCGGAGTTCTGGACGTCCACGCTCACTTGTACGGATCCATCACTCGCTATCTGGGCGGCCGAGGTTTTTAGATTGCTGTAATCGAAGGTCGTATAACTCAGTCCGCGGCCGAACGCAAAGACGGGTTTTGCGTCGAGGTACATATACGTAAATCCCTTGCTAATGTCGTATTCGGTCATAGGCGGAAGGTTTCGCTCTGAAGCGTACACGGTATAAGGCAGTCTGCCGCTTGGGTTGTAGTCGCCAAATAATACGTCGGCAATTGCAGTTCCGCCTTCCTCCCCGGCCCAGAACATATCGAGGACGGTGGGGAAGCTCATGGCTTGTGAGCGCTGTCCTCCTCCTGCATAAGGTGGTGCAAGCGAGACGGGACCACCGTTGAGCAGGACAATCACCGTCTTAGGATTGGCTTCCATAACCTTTTGCACCAGCGTCAACTGAACCGGTGGCAGGTTGAGGAATTCGCGGTCCAGCCCTTCCCGTTCCAGCAACTGATTGGTCCCCACGAACATGATCGCTACGTCCGCTTGCTTTGCTGCCGAAACTGCCTCGGCGACGCTGGCTTCAGGATTGTCGGTTTCCATAATCCCGCTTCCGCGAGCGTAAAGCACCTTCGTCCCCTGTCCAAGTTTTCCCTGAATGCCTTCCAGCGGCTTTACAAACTTCGAATACTGTCCTGTGTAGTTAGGCCCCGTCTGCGCATAATCGGCGAACGGCCCAATTACCGCGACGGTTTGAATCTTGCTCTTGTCCAGCGGCAAAAGGTGCTTCTCGTTCGACAGCAGCACAATCGATTCCTGTGCCGTGCGCAACGCTAACTTCCTGTGCGCGGGCGAGTCAATTACATCCGCACCAAGCTTGCTGTAAGGAACCATCTCCGGCGGATCGAACTCTCCGAGACGAAACCGCACATTCAACACTCTGCGCAATGACTGGTCAATATCCTTCTCTGAAAGCAGACCTTGCGCCAACGCTTTGGGGAGTGCCACGGCATAGGACCCGTCATCCAGATCGCTGCCGGCAAGAATGGTCTTCGCAGAAGCTATCTCGAGTGTCGGGTACTTTTTGTAGGCACCCACAAGATTTTGCACGGCGCCGCTATCGGGAACCACAAATCCATCGAACTTCCATTCATCGCGCAGGATATCGGTAAGCAGCAGTTTGTTCTCAACGTTTGGCATGCCGTTGATGCCGTTGTATGAGGACATGATGGAAACTGCTTTTCCAGCCATGATGCCGGCTTTGAATTGCGGCATGTAAAAGTCGCGCATCATGCGGTCGCTTACCTGATCGTTGCCAGTCTTGATGCGGTCTCTCTCATCGTCATATGCGGCGTAGTGCTTGAGCGTGGCGGCCAGCTCCAGGTATTTCGGGTCGTTCCCCTGCGTTCCCTGCACGTAGGCAACGGTGATCCGCGATGCCAGCAGAGGATCCTCGCCGAATGTCTCCCATATCCTGCCCCAGCGCGGATCGCGGTCCATGTTGATTACCGGCGAGCGATAGACGAGCCCGTTGTGTGCGATTCTTTTCCCATCCGCGGTAACGGTCACGGCCATGCCGCCCATCTGCGGTTCAACGGTGCCGGGGACGGTGTGCCAGTAGTTATAAACAGCCCTGCCCTCGTCGGCAATCGCCCCCGCTACATCGTGAATCAACGCAGGATCAAAAGTTGCCGCCATGCTGATAGGCACAGGAAACATGGTTGTCGGTTGGCTCCACACAATTCCGTGCAGGCTTTGGTTCCAGCCGTTCATCGCCGGTATCTTCAATCGCTCGATGGCTGGTGCAGTCGTACTCAGCAGCGAAGTTTTCTCAGCGGGAGTGAGCTGATGAATCAGGTCGTCGACTCGTTTGCCGATCGGCTGAGATGGATCGAGATAGACAGATTGTGCGCTCATCCAGATTGGCAGGCCGAACATAAGGGCTAGGATGCCCGAAGCAACTCTCTTCATGGTCTTGTCTCCTGAATTGATGGTTATTGACCCTGCGGGCAGTGATTGAAGCAAAACGGGAGGTCCCATCCCTGCCGCAGGGTGGATCTGCTGCAAGGATGGGACGTGGAGTCTTATCTCAATGACAGTTAGAACACATACTTCAAAGCAAACTGCAACTGCCTCGGGGTGTTGGAGATGCTGGTTATCGATCCGTACGAGGAGGAATCGATATTGGTATTGCTCGGGGCCGAGAAGTCGGTCAGGTTGGGGACGTTGAACGCCTCGAAGCGGAACTGGAATTTCGTGCCTTCCGTGACGTTGAAGTCTTTGGAGAGAGACGCATCAACCGACTGGTGATTATCGCTATAGCAAACGTTTAAGCCTGAATTGCCATACGTGTATTGCGCGGGAACGGCATAGGCGGCTGGATTGTAGGCCTTGGTTAGCGAACCCGTGCTGGCGCATCCGCCTGCGGCTACCACATTCGGGTGTTGGGGGGTTACCCCGATGTTCGCTACGTCGGTGGAAATAGTGGGGGTCCAGGGAACTCCACTGCGGAAGTTGCTGATGGTCTGGAACTGCCAACCCCCCAGGATGGCATTCACAGCCGGATTTGCCGTGTTCAGAAATTGTTTACCGCGCCCAAAGGGCAGGCTGTATCCCAGGGCAACCGTCAGGATTTGCGGAATGTTGGAGGCGTCCACATATCTCGCCATGTAGCCGTCTCCTCCCATTTCGACTTGCTGGCCATGGTCAATTTCCTTTTCGAATGTGTACGACAGCGTGTACCAGAGCCCATTCGACATCCGCTTGTGGACTGCGGCCTGGAAGGAGTGGTAGATGGCGGACGCGTCCTGATTGTTGTAATTAATCGTTCCGAAGTTGGTATAAGGACGCCGGGCTTGAATGGCCCCTGTAGCCGGCGTGGGATCGTTGACGTTGAGAGTGCCCGGCAGATGCCTGCCCGATGTGCCAACGTAATTCGCGTCAAGCACGATACCGCCAGGAAGCTGCTGCTCAAAGCCGAAGCTCCAGTGCGCATTGCTTGCCATTTTCGCGCGCTCGGGTAGCGGAGACCAGGATACTGGCGTATTAGCCGGCGTCATTCCGGCGCCGAATGCCTGGTTCAGGAAGAAGTTCGACGTGGTCTGCGTCGGGACAACGTTTGCCGTGGCATTGACGGTTTGGGTGAAACTGAATGGAATAAAGTTGAAGTTCAAACGCAGGTTGGTACTCTCAATCTGGTAGTACTGGCCGATGCCCCCGCGAATAACGGTCTTCTCTCCGAAAGGCCGCCAGCTGAACCCGAGGCGCGGCCCAAGCAGATCCTTGCTGACGTTCGTGACCGTAAGCGGGAGACCCGCAGTGCTCGTTGTCTGAATCAAACTTCCGAAAATCGCGACGCCCACGGCGGCGTCGGGTTGTGCGTTCAGATTGACGGAACTTGTGCTGCTTGAAACGATCACAGGTTTGGCCTGGGTGGGATCAAACGTTGCCCCTTGTCCGAGATAAGGCGTCAGCCAGGGCATATATTGGTAGCGCAAGCCCGCTGTGATCGTCAGCTTTTCCGTTGCCCGCCAGTCGTCCTGGCCATAAAATTCCCAGAAGGTTCCAGAGCCGCCCCAGAAGTTCGGATAATTACCACGTGTCGCGTTTGCCGGATACCCCAGCAACCAGTCGGCAAAACCGTCTCCGGTTCCGGAGGCGCCTTTATTTGAAGTCTCTGCCCCTGTGAAATTGAACTGCCCGTCTGAGGTGCGCGAGTCGAAGAGCAAAGTTTTGTTATCTTCGATCATGGCTCCCACCTTGATAAGATGGCGCCCTCTTTCCCATGTAAGGTTGTCAACCCATTCATAGATGTATCTGTTCTGACCTTTGGGGCGGCCGTCGCCAAATTGCCCGGTCAAGTCACTGTTAAGATAGTTTGTCAGGCCAAAAATTGGGAACGTCCCGGCTCCGGGACTTATGAGCCCAGCCAGGGTGGAGGGGTTGATGCCCGCAGCCTGGTCCATTGCGACGCCCTGACCATTCAATAAGGCAAAGCCCCGATACTGCCCTGGAAGCTCGTTGTAGAGCGCCTCGTTGACGATATGCGGTCCAATTGAACTGGTGAGGGATATTTCGAAGTCCGTCGCGGGCCCTTCAAGATATGCGGATCCCAAAGCAGGAAACGGAGAAGCGTCGTTCTCTCGGTTACGATCCGTGCTGTACCTGGCGAATACCCTGTTGGTGTTGTGAATGACCTGATCCACGCGCAACATGAAGTTGTCGTAGCGATAATACTGAACTGGATTCGAAATGTAGTTGAGCCCGTTTGCCGAATTGGGCGACGGAATGAGCTTGTTGAAATATGTTGCGACCGAGGATATCTCACCCGAAGGAATCTTGTTGCCCAAAAACTGCGTGCGGGTTCCGGACCCCGTGGTGGTCGTGGGATCGTAAATTGTATGCAGACCAGGTGCACTGAAGTCGCCCCCCAGTTGCGCCGCTGTGGGTACGGGAACATTGGAAGTGAGGCCCTGCACCTGCCTGTTGCCTTCATAGCTTGCGAAGAAAAAGGTCTTGTTCTTTCCGTTGTAAAGTTTTGGCACAGACAGCGGGCCGCCGATTGTCCCGCCGAATTGGTTACGCTTGAGCTCGGGTATGGTCAGCGCAAAAAAGCCCCTTGCGTCAGTGTCCTGGTTGCGCACAAATTCGAAAAGGTCGCCGTGGAATTTGTCCCCCCCAGATTTCGTGGTGGTATTGAAGGCGGCGCCGACCCCTGTGTATTCAGCGGAATAAGGACTCGATTCAACGTTGTATTCCTGCGTGGCATCGATCGACGTCATGATCTGAGTGCCGCCTTCGTGATGCGCGGTAATGTCGCCGCCATCGAGTAGGAAGTCCGATTCCTGTCCGCTGATTCCGTCGAACACGTTTCCATTCAAACTTTCGGGACGGACATTCTGCGTGTTCCCCGAAGCCGCCAGGGGAGCTACGCCGGGCGAGAGTTCGGCAAGTTGGGTAAACTGTCTGCCATTGAGGGGAAGACTTTCAACTTGCGTATTAGTGACGGTCATGTTCAAGGAACCGGATTGTGTCTCCAGAATCGGACCCTCAGCGGTTACTTCCACCTTGGTATTTGCCGCGCCAACGCGCAGATTCAGGTCCACCTCTGCCGCTTGGCCGACAGTGAGGTCGATTCCGCTTCGAACCATTGTCTCGAATCCCTGGGCGCTCACACTCACTGAGTACGTTCCCGGATTGAGGGGAGTCACGACGTAATTGCCCGAAGCATCTGTCTTGACGGTCTCAGAAAGATTCGTAGCGGAATTTGTGACGGTGATAGTTGCTCCAGGGACAGCGGCATGTTGCGGATCAAAGACCTGTCCCACAATGCGTCCCGCCTGAAGCTGTGCAAATGCCATTGCGCCGGTCAGCAGACAGGCGCCGATAAGAGACAGAGCATACAGCGATTTCTTCCACGCGTAGTTGTGCACTTAAAACCTCCTTAAGTTACCTAGTGCTGCTCGGCGGCCAACCTTTGATGGTCTCTTTGGTGCCGCATGCCGAGGAAAATGCTCAAGCGGAAAACGGTTTCCCACCTCAAGCGAGGGAATGCTAGCAGTGCAATTTTAGAGCTGTCAAGGGAAAAATGTATGACCATCATCTTGTCTGATGTTTGATATTCCAGATAGGCCGGAACATCTGTAAAACATTGAAAAGAAACATAGATGGAGCCGCTCGTGGCATCGACAGCCAGAGATGCACAATAGGCTCTTACGGCTTGTTTACACGCTGACGTGGTCATCGCGGTGATGGGCCCCCGGAGTTCAGTGGATTAGCCGAGCATGCGCGGCTGTTTTTCTTGAGTCGAAATCCCCTTATTCTGTTTGGCCTTCAAGTGTCACGATCTGCCGCACGCCCGAGCTATAGGAGATTACCGCGCGCATCGGCTCGTTCGTATTGTTGATTCCCTGGTGCGGAACGTTGGCTGGAATCCGGATGATGTCCCCTGCATGCATAACGACCTTTTTGTCTCCCGCGACGCTTTCAAACGACCCTGATAGAACGTAGAGCAGTTCTTCGCAGTTGGGATGCTTATGCAACTGGTTACGCTTTCCAGCATCGATCTGCACGATGCCGAAGGTCTGGGATGCCCCGGGATCCAACTCGGAGTTCATGATCCACCGAATCCAGCCCCAGGGGTACTTGACCTCCTTGACTGAATCGACCTTCTGAACGGAGAGTTGCATCACCGTTCGCGCATCCTCAATCTTTTGTGGATTGCCCATCGCCGCGGCCTCAGTGCGACTCCTGTTGCTATCTGCAATGGAGAGGAACACCAGAAGGACTGCGGGGGCAAGGAGATAGCTGTGCCAAGTCATTTTGGTCTTGTTGGCATTTGAATTCAAGCCTCCTCCTCAATTCAAAAAAGTACCCAAGGACGATTTCACTCAGCTCTTCGCAGGGACCTTAGGTGTCATCTCCTCGATAAAAGTCACAATTGCCGAGTGATCCAGATCGCCGCTGCCGCGATTCATCAGCGCGATCAGCATCTGCTGCACAAGACTTGTCATGGGCAGCGCAGATTTTTGACACTTGCTTCTCCTCTTCCATTTCGAGCTACGCCGTCAGCGCGTTGCGGCGCTGAACCAAGCCAGACCTTCTGTTGTTTTGCCTGCCGGGCGATACTCGCAGCCAAGCCATCCCTGATAGCCGATCTCATCGATTACGCGGTAGAGATACTCATAGCGGACTTCGCCTGTATCCGGCTCGTGACGCTCAGGGCATCCGGCAATCTGAATGTGGCCGCACTCGGTTGCATAGCGCTTGAGGCAGGTGGCAAGATCTCCCTCCATCACCTGCATGTGATAGAGATCCATCTGCATCTTCAGGTTGGGCGCACCCACGGCTTCGCAGATCGCATGAGAGTCTTTTTGCGTGGAAACAATAAAGCCAGGCATGTCCCGCGTGTTGATTGCTTCAAGAAGCAGCGTGATGTTTTTCGCTGCGAGCTTTTCCGCTGCGTACTTAAGATTTGCGATGAGCGTGGCGCGGCAAGCAGCAGCGTCTGCTCCAGCAGGAGCGATGCCGGCCATGGCGTGAAGCCTGGTAGTCCCCAGGTGTTCTGCATAGAGGAGAGCCTTATCCACCCCGTCGCGGAATTCCTGCTCGCGCCCGGGAAGCGCCGTGATGCCGCGCTCGCCCGCGCCCCAGTTGCCGGCCGGCATATTGAACAGGACTACCTGCGTTCCGGCAGCCTTGGCCTTTGCCGCTACTTCTTCAGGCGAGTACTCGTACGGAAATAAAAACTCCACTGCCGTAAATCCCGCCGCCGATGCTGCTTTGAAACGGTCGAGGAAAGGCACCTCATTGAACATCATTGATAGGTTTGCTGCAAATCGTGGCATTCTACTTCCTTTCCCTTCTTGGTGAAGTGGGCCATAATGTCGGCGCCCTGGGTGACCACTCCGATGCGCGCGTTGCTGCCGTGTCTCGCCAGAGCTGCCGTCAGAGCTTCGTTGAAATCAGTTGTTGACGTGATTCCGATCTTGCGTGCCTCTGCGTCCGAAACTCCGTCCGACACAAGGGCGACATTGATACGTTTCCGCGTCTGGTCGAAGGCAAGATAGGTTGCCGCGGCGACTTCGTCCTTTACCTTTCCTTCATTCACCAACGCCATCACTTCGTCGCCGGGCGTAGTACCGAAATCGACGAGCTGTGTGTGATCCGGCGCAATGCCTTCCGGCGCAGGAATCAGGAGGATGAGCGTCCCTCCATCCTTGACCAGCATTCCGCAGTTGTTCACCGGCTTGAAGCCCTGCCACAGATCGCGATCGGCCGGATGTGAGCTGGCAACGACGATGTCCGCCTTCTCTTCGAGTTCAATGGTGTAGATGGGACGCGCAATATCAACGCCGGCTCGGTGCGCCTTCACCACGTCGCCGGCCACGATGCCCGCGACCGCTCCCCCGGCATCGAGCACAACATTCACGATGAACTTGAGGCCGGACTGGATGGCGATGGTCTCCATCTCCTTGCGGACCTCGTTGTCGACGTTGCCCAGAATCTCGTACACGCGCGGACCGGCAATCAGGTGCGTTCTTCCCGTGGTGATGGCACTGGTAACACCAGGCTGCACCATCTTCGCTCCGCCTGCATAGCCCGCATACATGTGCGGAATGATGTTGCCGATCGCAATCGTGATAGGGCTCTCGAGATAGCGGCGGCTCACATGGATCGGAATTCCGAGCGGCGTCACGCCCAGATCGACAAAGTCCTTGGGATCGTGGGAAAGATTGGTCACCGGAATGCGATGCAGAACAGCTTCGCTCACACGCTCGGCGATTTCCTTGTGCTCCATTCTGCGATGAGTTCCGAGTGCGATCATCGCCGAGATTTCGCTGTCCGGAACTCCGGCTGCATTCAACTCATCGAGCAGAATGGGCAGGATAAGTCTTTGCGGAGTGCTGCGCGTGCTGTCATCCACTAGCAGCAGCGTGCGTTTGCCGTGACGCGCAACCAACTCCGCAAGCGTCGGGGAGCCAATGGGGTTCCGGATTGCGTGGCGCACCGCTGCTTCGATGTCTGGAATCGGAGGCGCGTGACGCGGCCCTTCGATCCATGCAAAATTCTCTTCGGGAATCTCGACGGTCCGTTCTTCGTGCCCGTAGGGGAGCGTTACGCGCTTCATCACTTCAAAACCTCACTGGTTTCATGGGCTGGGGTTGCCTGTTTACGCGCGATGGCGCGCTGCGCGGCGGCCACGACCGCCTCCACGCTCATGCCGTACTTCTCGAGCAGATCGGAGTACGGCCCTGATTCAGTAAAGGTGTCGTTCACGCCAACGCGCTCGAGCGGAACGGGCGAGTACTGCGACAAACACTCGGCCACCGCGCCGCCCAACCCGCCGATAATGGAATGCTCCTCGGCTGTGACAATTGCGCCCGTCTCTTGCGCGCAGCGCACGACGAGGTCAGTGTCCAGAGGCTTGATGGTGTGCATCTCGACGACGCGGAGGTGAATGCCCTCTTTTGCGAGCAACCGAGCCGCTTCGATGGAGCGGGCAACCATCACGCCGCACGCAATCACAGTGGCGTCTTCGCCGTCCATGAGTGTGAAGCCTTTTCCGATCACCGGCGCGTAGGCTTCGGTGAAGATCTCCGGCAGTTCATTGCGGCATAGCCGGAAGTAGACCGGCCCATTCCATGCAACAATCTGCGGCAGCAGTTTTTTCACTGCGAGTGAATCAGCAGGAACGACGACCGTCATCCTGGGGAGACTGCGCATGATGGCGAGATCGGAAACGGTTTGGTGCGTCGGACCGTCGAACGAGTCCGAGAGCCCTGCATAAGCCCCTGCCAGCTTGACATTGGCGCCGCCATAGCAGAGATGCGTACGCACCATCTCCAATGCGCGCGTGGCAAACAGGAAGGCGAATGTATTTGCGATTGGGATCTTGCCGCTATTGGCCAGGCCGACTGCTACATCCACCAGCGCCGGCTCAGCGATGCCCACATTGATAAAGCGCTTGGGATAGGCGGCTTCAAACATGTAGCTGAAATCGGAGCTCTGCACGTCCGCGCTGAGCACAACAACATCATCGCGCTCAGCACCCAACTGAACCAGTGCTTCCCCGTACGCCTTACGAACCGGCGTGGGGGCGCCGAAAGGATTTCGAATCACGCTCTCCATTCGTTTGTCCTTTCTTCCAACTCCGCCAGTGCGGCCTGGAACTGCTTGTCGTCTGGAATGCCGCCGTGCCATGCGGGCTGGTTCTCCATAAAGCTCACACCCTTGCCCTTTGTGGTGCGGGCGATAATGACTACCGGACGTCCGTGGATTTCGTTCGCACGATCCAGCGCATTCAGAATCTCTGCTACGTTGTGGCCGTGAATCTCGATGACATGCCAGTTGAACGAAGCCCACTTATCAGCGATTGGTTCAGTCGGCATCACGTGTTGCGTGGTTCCCGTCTGCTGCACGCCGTTGTAGTCCACAATCACCGTAAGGTTATCGAGGCCGAACTTGGCGCCAACCATCAGGCCTTCCCAGATGACACCGCTATTCAATTCGCCATCGCCCAGGATGGCGTAGATGTTGCGGTTGGACCCGTCCATACGCGCAGACAACGCCATACCAGACGCAATGGCCACGCCGTGTCCCAGCGGTCCCGCAGCCACTTCCACGCCCGGCGTCTTCTGCGGTTCAGGGTGGCCCTGCAAGTGGCTGTTCAGCCCGCGGAAGGTGGGTAGTTCCTCAACCGGAAAGAATCCGCGATGCGCAAGGCACGTGTAGAGCATCGCGCAGGCATGTCCTTTTGAAAAGACAAGACGATCTCGATCTTCCCATTTGGGATTGGCGGGATCGATCCGAAGCTGATGAAAGTAGAGGCAGGTGAGAATCTCTGCAATGGAGAACGCACCGCCAATGTGTCCGGACTTGCGCCCGTACACCATGCGCAGCACCTGCGTACGGTACTCGTAAGCACGACGCGAGAGATCGGCAATCATCTCAGCCGTGTGCGGCGCGCAATAGGGATAGACGCGGGCCGGCGTTGCCTGATCGGTTAGAGACGCGATCATGCGTGTACCTCCGTCGCGACGTTGCCATACAGTGTGCGGCGAATGCAATCAAAGCCAGTGGTGCCGCTGTTGTAGACTGGCACTGCGGTCTTGCCCAGCAAGGGCTCCAGCGCAGACATGGAGAGCTGTGCGAGCACGATGGAATCGACTTTGCCGGAGAGCTTGTCGATTTCCTCGAGCAAAATGTTGTTGTGGGTATCCTTGTCGCCCTTTTGAATGGCCGCAAACGCCTCGGGGCGCATCACGGTTGTGATATCGACCGGCAATCCTTTTTCAGCCGCGACAATGCGCAACAAACGTTCAGACGAAGGCACCGTGGTGGCCAGCGTGGCCAATAAACCTACGCGGCGGCCTTGTGCAACGGCAAGCTCCATCATGGGGCGATCGATCTGCATGATCGGGATATCGATCATGGGGCGCGCCAGCTCAGCCGCATAGTTGAAGGTGGAGCAGGCCAGAAGAATCAGCTCGACGCCGGACTCCTGCAGGTTGTGCGCGTACTGCGCGAACTTGAAGTAGTTGTTCTTCGGAATTACGCCGACGCCTGCGGCAATATTGTCGCGCTGAATGGTGTCATCGCAGAGGTGCATTACCTCGACGTTGGGAATATAGCGCTCGAGAAATGGCTGCATGGCGCGAATGGTGAGATGAACCGCATGAATGATGCCGATTGTCTTTGTTTGCTTTTCCATATTCTTATCTCCTATGTCGTTATTAAGTTTCAGGCTGCGACGAAACGGGCCGCCTTGGACTTGAAGTCGATTGGGCCAACGACGCGAATCGTCAGCAGGATGACGCAGAACCCTATCAGGTGCAGAACGCTGACACATGCGAACACGGGTCCGTAACCAAATCCGTGATCGAGCAGCAATCCAACGATAAGGCCAAAAACAATGCCGCCCATTGCGCCGCCAAAGCCAACCAGGCCGGCGAACGAACCCACTACGCTGGAGGGAACAAGGTCAGATGGCAAAGTCATGACCAGCGTGGACCACGATTGCTGACCGGCAAAGGCGATGCTGAAAAGAACGATCACCAGTTCTACGGGCGAATGCATCACCAGAAGAATTGAAGGCATTACACCGGCGCTGACGCCAAGCGCAATCTTGCGCGACATGTTGAGCGAGAAGCCGCGCTGGATCAGCCGGCTCGAGAACCAGCCTCCCAGCAAGCTCCCCACGCCAGCGGCGGCGTAAGGAATCCAGGCGAAATAGCCGACTTGCTTCGTATCAAAATGGTGCACGTCATACAAATATTTGGGCAGCCAGAAAATGTAGAAGTACCAGGCAGCATCGCTGAGGAACTTGGCAAAGACCAGACCCGAAACCTGCGGATAGCGAAAGAGATCGATCCAGCGAATCTTCAAGTCACTCGTCACCTTGGGCGCGAGCACTTCTGCAAGCTCCTGCCTCTCGCCTGCACTCAGGCGCGGATGCGAAGCGGCAGGCTGGTAGTCGCGGATCCACCAGAGAGTCCACATGAGGCCGACTGCGCCGGCCAGAAAGAAGACCCAGCGCCAGCTCAGGTGCGCCAGCGTTAGAGCAATCAAGGGCGGAGCTGCAACCGCGCCAACGGCAGTACCGGCGTTCATCATTCCCATGGCGGTCGAGCGCTCGTGCGCGGGAAACCACTCAGCCATCGCCTTGGTCGCGGCGGGAAACCCTCCACCCTCGCCCATTCCCAGCAGAAACAGGCAAACGGCCAGCATGGGGACGCTGGAGGCCAGCCCTTGGCTCGCACAGGCCAGCGACCACCACAGCATGATCAGCAAAAATCCCTTGCGCGTCCCCAGAACATCGATCAGCTTTCCGCTGCCGGCGTACATCAGCGCATAAGCAGCCAGGAACGCCGCCTGCAGGTGAGAGAACTGCGTATTCGTGACGGGAATCTCCCGCTGGATGGCCCGGATCGCTATAGGAAGCGTCTGCCGGTCGAAATAGCTGATCGCTATTGCGGCTGTGATCAGCAAAGCCATCTTCCAACGCAGTACTTTATTCATGGTGCCGACTCGTGTAAAACAGATTGTTGACCCTTTAAGTACGGGTGTGGGAAGCGAGACAGACACCACAATGCCCAACGACACAAAAAGACTGCGATGGTCTCCAAGTTGAGCAATCTAAACCCGATTGCCAGAGACCGGAGGCTTCCCAGTTGCTAAGATCGCTGGGCTGGCCTATAAACATCAGACAGCCTGATGTGCTGATGTTCTAGCCAGCGAACTATAATTAAGGCAGGGTAACCATGTCAATGCTGAAACCGGTTTCCAGAGTCACATTAGGAGAGCAGGTTGCGGCACAACTCTCCGACCAGATCGCCGAGGGCAGGTGGAAGCCAGGCGAAAAGCTGCCTTCTGAGGCGGAGCTTTGCTTTGCTTTGAATATCGGCCGGTCCACGCTGCGCGAGGCGTTGAAGTCACTGGCATTTGTGGGCATGGTGCAGATGCGGCCCGGCGAGGGAACCTATGTTATTGAAGGGTCAGTACTTCTGATCGAACGAATCATGGCCAAGGGACTCCTGAAGACCGATAAGGAGCTCCAGGACGTTGGCGAGGCGCGCCTCCTTATTGAGGGTGAGACCGCGGCGCTGGCTGCAGAGCGCGCTGACACCAGCGACTTGCAGCAACTGGACTCCCTGATGGAGGAAATGACGCAGAGCCTGAACGGCGTCGGTCGCGATTTTGTCGATCTGGACGTTGAATTTCACCTCACCATCGCCCAATGCGCCAAGAACCAGATGCTGTTCGAGCTCCTGACCCCGATTCGCGGCGTCCTCAAGGAGTGGATCAGCAAGTCGCAGGAATTACCCGGAATCAAGGAAAACGCACATGGGCAGCACGCCAAGATACTCGCCGCTGTGCGCAGCCGGGAACCGGAAAAGGCAAGGCACGCCATGCGGGTTCATCTGCAGACCTGCGAAAAGATGTTCAGCCTGCTGGGCCGGATCTCGGTCAATAAGGAACACATCGAAGTTTGACGGCAGGCCCCTCTCCCGACCAACCCCGGAGAACGCGGTGGGCCTTTTCGCACAGTGAACGGGAGTCTGTGGTCAGGGACCAGAAAGCGTACGTGGGCCGGATTGGCTTGCGTCTCTGCAACCGAAACTGATTGCTGACATCTGTTAGCTCATAGCTGGTTTCGCCGGCATCGGTGGCGAAGTGGCTAGATGTGGGATGCAGGTGCCCTATCACAAGACTGGGTGCCCCATCCATGAATCGCTTTTTGATTCATGGGGGGGAATACCACGATTCCATCCCCGCCGACCGGCTGCCTCGCTGACGAGCCGGGTGCCCCATCCTTGACGCAGCCTCATCGCGGCAAGGGTGGGAAACCACAACGCTTCACTCAGGGGCTTTTCTATTCCCTATTCCCTGCCGGGGTGGCTGTTCCTTGTTTCTCCGCCCCCACAGTCAGGAAAAACCGGAAATTACAACTGGGCTATGACACCTTATAGGGTGTTTCGTCCCTGTAAAGAGGGGGCTTCTAGCGCAGGATAAGCGCCTTTTTTGTGCGCAAAAGCCCCTATTTGCGCCCATTCCGGGTCGTTCCAAACAACCCTTTGCGCAAATCCGGAACCTTTCGTGCAGCCAATTCGCGGATTTGGATTGCTTGAAAGGTTAAGCCCTCGAAGAAGTACAACCTTTTAGACGAACATTTCGCCCCATTTCGTAACCACCTAAGCGGCCATTTCGGCGTTGGCACAAGCCGCAAAATCGGGATTCGGCCCACTCAATTTTCCTCAGCTTCAACAGGCCTGCAAGAGGCAAGCTCGGGCGGCACTGGCGCATAATTCTGCTAAGACGCTGACCGAAATCGTGGGGGCTTATGGAGCTGGAATATTTTGTGGTGGACGTGTTCACAGAGACGGCGCTCAAGGGAAATCCGTTGGCGGTCGTGTTGAATACCACGAACCTCACGACAGAGCGGATGCAGGCCATCGCACGCGAGTTCAATCTGTCGGAGACAACGTTCGTTGAACGCAGGCCGGCCGAGGTAGAGCGAGCCGAAGGTGTGCGGGTGAGGATCTTTACCACGCAGGAGGAACTGAACTTTGCAGGGCATCCAACACTGGGCACGGCCAGCGTGCTGAAGAAGATGATGCCGGAAACAATGCAGGGCGACACGGTAACGCTTTCCCTCAATGTTGGCGCGGTTCCCGTGCGCTTTAGCGGTGAAGGATTGTTCGGAGAGATGACGCAGAGGGACCCGGAGTTTGGCGCTGAGTTGGGCGTGCCTGAAGTGGCGCGGTTGACGGGGCTCGAGACCAAGGACATTGATGCGGCGCTGCCGCCGCAGGTGGTTTCGACGGGAACCGCGTTTGCGATTGTCGCGTTGCAGTCGGCGAAGGCGCTCGAGCGGCTGAGCGTAAATCAAATGGAGGCCACACCGTGGCTTCGAGAGCGGGGAGCGCGTTGGTTCTATGTGATGGGGCCAACGGGGAGTCAGAGTGTGAGCGGGGAGCCCGAGTGGCGCGCGCGGATGCAGTTCTATGGCGGTGAGGATCCGGCGACAGGCTCGGCAGCAGGCTGCGCAATCAGCTCTTTGGTGGGGCGCGGCGCAGTGGCATCTGAAAAAAGAATCCACGTTCGCCAAGGCGTCGAAATAGGCCGCCCAAGCGATCTTTTCCTATGCGCGCGAAGAGAATCGCTGAGGGTAACGGATGTGCGCGTTGCAGGCAGCACTGTTTTTGTTGCAAAGGGACAACTTTTCCAGTCGTGATGCACATGCTTTCAACAGGGATTCAACATGACAAGTGACAATGATTGTTAACACTAGCTAATTTCCGCTTGTTTCAAAGGGATTTTCAGCGGGCTCTTCGCCTCACGTTCTCTCTTTTCATCAGATGCCAACACTCGTACTCTTGCCATTCATAGCAGCAATTCAACCGAAGCTCGAACCGGTTTGTGGCTCAGGAAACACACATTTGTTTTCTTGACGGCGAAGAAAAGCTCGCCTGTCGTGGTTCGCTTGCCGGTTCTCACGTTGCGCGATTGGTGCGCCCGCTTGGGCTGTGCGTCATCGTGCGCGACTACTAGGTCGCTCCGCGAGGATCCCAGAGAAAAGGGCTGGGCTGACCGCTGCTATAGGGCCAGACAATTCAACAAACACACCCGCAGCGATAGCGGGCCCGACCGAATATTGTCGGGCGAACAATAAGAAAACTACCGATTAAGGAGCGGTTCCCAGATCATGCGGCCGAAGAAAGTAATACTTTGCGTAGACGATAGCGAACAGGAACTTTCAGTAATGAGTTTCATGTTGGCGACGAATGGATACCGGGTGGTTCCGGCGAAGAGCGGACAGGAAGCGATCAGCATTTTTGCCGGGATGCAAGTGGACCTGGTACTGGCCGATTTTGCAATGCCGCAGATGAATGGACAGCAACTGGTGAACCGGTTGAAGCAGATTGCGGAGCACGTTCCGATGATCCTGCTGGGCGACCCACAGGCGATGAGCGGACAGATTCACTCTGCCGATGCACTGCTGGCGAAGAAGAACTGCTCGCCGCAGGAATTGCTGGAACGGATCAAGGTGATGAGTGCACGCAAGCGAGGTCCGAGGAAGGGTGCACTGAGACAGGCACCCGTTACGGAGTTGGCGGCCGCGTCGTAGAAAGCAGTGAACAGGGAACAGAAAAGCCCCTTAGTCCACATTCGAACTATCTCGGGGTGTCAACTACGAGAGCTTTCTCCTAAACCCAGGGCAGGCTCTCCAGCTACAGACGAAGGCCTGTCCGAGGGAACTCCGGTTCTGGGCGCCCGGTCCATAGCGAATCTGACTGAAGGGGCTGGGAGTTGCGCCAAAGGTGTTCGACGGCGGGGAGCGGCCCAGCCAGAATTCCTCTAACTAATAATCTGCTCTTGACGATGGGGGTCGGGTATCGTCATACTCGCCAACGTGCCGAGTCTGGCGAAATTATCTCGCTGCCAGCGGCAGTAGGCATTCATGGATATTGTAGTTGTTCGTCTTCTTTTTGTTGCCCTGCTTGCCGGGGTCTGTTATTTCCTTCATCCCTTCGGTATTCAGAATGGGTGGGTGGGCGCGGTGGCCGGAGCCTCGGCTGCTGGTGCGGTAATTGTATTCGAACTCCGCGTAAGGGCTCTGAGCCTGCGGCGGCTGATCGGGGCAGTGGCGGGGAGCGTGCTGGGAATCTTCGGCGCGGCGCTGTTCTGCCTGGTACTGCGGTCGGCGCCGCTGAACAACATCAATTCCGCAGTGCTGCAGATTTTTGTGCTGCTGCTGATGACCTACGTGGGGTTACTTGTGGGCGCCAGCAAGGGCGACCTGCTGAACCCGGCGGCGCTGGGCACCATCTTCGCAAGCGACCGGCCTTCCCGCCGCAGTTCCAAGGTGCTGGATACCAGCGTAATTATCGACGGGCGCATTGCGGACATCGCCGAGGCTGGTTTCATCGACGGGATGATCGTGGTGCCGGAGTTTGTGCTGCGGGAGCTGCAGACCGTGGCCGACTCGACCGACGGGTCGAAGCGGCAACGGGGCCGGCGGGGATTGGACATGCTGCAGCGGATGCAGTCCAACGCAGCTATCCAGGTGCAGATTGTGCCTGACGATTTTCCTTCGATCCGCGAGGTGGACCTGAAGCTGCTGGAACTGGCCAAGAAGTGGGAGGCCAAGGTGGTGACCAACGACTTCAACCTGAACAAGGTGGCCCACCTGCACCACGTTGAGGTGCTGAACATCAACGACCTGGCGAATGCGCTGAAACCGGTTGTGCTGCCCGGCGAGAAGATGACGATCGTCGTCCTTAAAGAAGGCAAGGAGTACAACCAGGGCGTGGGGTATCTGGATGACGGGACGATGGTTGTGGTGGATCACGCGCGCAAGCTGATCGGCAAGAGCGTGGATATCTCCGTGACAAGCGTGCTGCAGACCGCCAGCGGAAAGATGATCTTCGGCAAGCTGGACGAGAACGGCAAGGGCGAGGCGGCGTGAACGGCCGGGTTCCTTGGAAATGGCACGTTGAGGTTTGTGGTATCCCACCCTTTCGCAAAAGACGCGAAAGGATGGGGCAAGGGGCTGGCTACGAGCGACGCAGGCGTTCGATGAGGCTGCGATTCACTTCGGTCCATTCGGCCGCAACGATGGAATAGCGCGCTGAATCGCGGGGCGTATTGTCTGCGGCCATCCGGTGGGCGCGCAGAATCCCTTCAAATCTTCCGCCGATGCGTTCGATGGCGGCGCGCGAGCGCTGATTGCGCGCGTCGGTGTGCAGACAGACGCGGAGTACCTGCCAGGATTCGAATGCGTGGGTCAGCATCAGGAGCTTCGCTTCAGTGTTGGCTGCGGTTCGAATGGCGGATTGGGAAAGCCATGTGTAGCCGATCTCGCAAACGTCAGGGTTACGGTGGCCGTGGCGGGGATGGTCTTGCGGCCATGCCCAGCCCTCGATATCAAAGAAGCGAGTTGAGCCGATGACAGCGCCGTCGGCAATGCGAATGGTAGCGAAGGGCAACGCCATGCCGGCTTCGCGCCCGGCGAGCGCGATGTCGATGTAGCGGGTGACCGCAGCCTTGTCCTGAGGTACAACGCTCCAATGGTAGAGGGACGGGTCCTGCGCGGCCGCGGCTACGAGGCCGTCGATGTGGCTGTGGTCGAGCGGCTCAAGACGTACATATTTGCCAGGCAGCGTTACAGCTTCCATGCCCTGGGGCTCCCAAAATTGAACGAGTGCTGCGTGTGTTCAGTAATTCCGCGTCTCAGTACTTTTGCATTTTGGGATCGATTTCGTCGGCCCAGGCGAGGATGCCGCCGGCGAGATTTGTGACCTTTCGGTACCCGGACTGCTGCAGGAATTCCGCGATGCGCTGGCTGCGCTGTCCAGAGCGGCACTGCACGACGATTTCGCGGTCGCGGTCGATCTCGGCGAGGCGTTGAGGGACTTCGTTCTGGGGGATGAGTTTTCCACCGATATTGGCGATCTGGTACTCGTAAGGCTCGCGCACATCGAGGATGAAGACATCTTCGCCGGCGTCGATGCGGCTCTTGAGTTCTTTGACAGAGATTTGGGGGATTCCGTTCTTCAATGCTTTCTCCTGTTTTGATTCGGGCATGATGCCGCAGAACTGCTGGTAGTCAATGAGCTTGGTGACTGTCGGATTTGCGCCGCAAACGGGGCACTCGGGATTCTTGCGCAGCTTGAGCTCGCGGAAGCGCATGTTGAGTGCGTCGACGAGCAAGAGGCGGCCGATAAGCGATTCACCCTTGCCGAGGATGAGTTTGATGGCTTCAGTGGCCTGAATGACGCCGACGAGGCCGGGCAGGATTCCCAGGACTCCGCCCTCGGCGCAACTAGGCACGAGTCCTGGCGGTGGCGGCTCGGGATAGAGGCACCGATAGCACGGGCCTTTCTCAGTCGCGAAGACGCTGGCCTGTCCTTCAAATCTGAAAATGGAGCCGTAAACGTTGGGCTTGCCCAGCAGCACGCAGGCGTCGTTGACGAGGTAGCGCGTGGGGAAGTTGTCGGTGCCGTCGGCGACTATGTCGTAGTCCTTGAGTATGTCGAGGGCGTTGGCGCTGGAGAGCATGGTGTCGTGCTTGACGACGTTGAGCGCGGGATTGAGCGCGAGGAGCTTCTCCTCGGCGGAGTCGAGCTTCTTGCGGCCGATGTCTTTGGTGGAGTGAATGATCTGGCGCTGAAGATTGCTGGCATCGACGACGTCGAAATCTACCAATCCAAGAGTCCCGATGCCGGCCGCGGCGAGGTATAAGGCGAGCGGCGAACCGAGACCGCCGGTGCCGACGCAAAGAACGCGGGCAGCCTTGAGACGGCGCTGGCCATCCATGCCTACCTCGGGCAGGATCAGGTGGCGCGAGTAGCGGGAGAGATCGTCGGTGGTCAGCTCGGGAAGCGTGTCTGGGGAAGTTGTCGTAGCCATGGTTTCAATTCTCGCGTTGGGGTTCAATTCGGTCACCCTGGTTGCTTTTGCGCCGAAGGTGCGCCCGCCCGTGCGGCTAGCACCCGCCGGCGATGGAGGGGATTACGGAGAGCGTGTCGGCGGCGGTGACGCTGGTGGCCTCTTTTGCGGGGAGGTAGCGGACATCTTCGTCGTTCAGATACAGGTTAACAAAGGCGCGGAGTTTCCCTTCGGCGGTGAAAAGGTGATTGCGGAGCTGGGGATGGGAGCTGGTGAGCGAAGCGAGGGCCTCGGCGATAGTGGTGGCCTGGATCTCGACAGAAGCCTGGTCGGCTGCATAAGGGCGCAAAGGGGTGGGGATGTAGATGGTCATGGGACGTCTCCAGGCCGTTTAGGCTTCAGATATTTAGATGATACGAGGGGGCGGTTGGATTGAAGGAATGGCGGGGCATTTGGGGTAGTTACGGGGAGTCGAAGCTGAAGCGTGGAGTATCCCAGGCCCCGAAATCGGGACCTGGGATATCGGGGTCGAAGGTTTTAAAGAGACTACGGCTTCTTTTCGACTGCGGCGGGCTTGGCGGCTGGGGCTGCTGCCGGCTTTGGCTTCCAGAAATCCGGATCGGCCTTGATCCACTCATCCGGGACATAACTCATTTTGGGATTGATTGAGAACAGCTCCGAGCGCGAGTAGCCTACTGCGGACGCAAAGAGTTCATGGAATTGCTTCACGCCGTTTTCCCCCAGGGCGTCCATGAATTTCTTCTCTTCGCTGTAGCCCGTGTCGATATCGGCCATGGAATTGTCGGCACTGAGCGCGACGTATTCGCCGTCCTGGGCGCCATAGGCCATCTCGAACATGCTCCAGTGCGCGCTGGTTCCGGCCTTGTCGTGCGCATCCTTGACGATTTTGCCAAGCTTGAGCCATTCCGCCCGGTGGCCAGGCCGCACGTGGAAGACGAGAATTTCCATGTAGCGCGCGTGGGCCAAGTCACGACGCGGCTTGTAGCTGAGATCTTCGTCGCAGGTGTAGACCAAGGAGTCTACCGATTCCAGCAGCTCGCCGTCGGCGATGCTGTCGCGTTCGAGTTCAGCATTGAGGGCGGGATTCTTATCGACGAGCTTGTTGTCCTTTTCCCATTCCGCAAAGTTGTCGTACCGGGTAAGGAACAAGGAGCGCGACTTGCCTGACATCGAAGTGAGACCTAGGTAGTAGGCGGGGAACTTGGCTTTGGTCATGGCCTGGATAAAGGCGCTCTCTGTCTTGTCGTGTGCCATGCCGTTCTTGTAGGGCTTGGTGTATTCACGGGTGATCTGCAAAACCTTCGGGGCGGAAGGCGTTTCCTGTGCCGCGGCCAACGCACTGCCGGCAACCGCGATGGACAGTCCCAACACAAAGGGGCTGAGCTTTCTCATATGTGACGTACCTCCTGGATTTGCTCGGAGTTCACTCGCGATTTTGGGGGAGAGGAAAACCAGGGAAACGCACGTGCTCCAAGGTGGGGCGATTATGATGCATATCCCGGCCGCGTGTAAAGAAGTTTTTCAGTTGGTGGGGGTTAGGGACGAATGGCGCTTCGTGCCAGCGTCACGGCGGGACGATTTCTGCCAAATTCCTGGAGGCGGAAGGGCCTAAGTCAGTCGGGTTGTTCGGTGGTGGCGGGGTCACTTATCTGGATGGTTTGCTGCTCGAAGCGCTTGTCTTCTTCGGTAAGGCCGGCGAGGAGGAAGGAGTTGGTAATTGTCGCTTTGCCCTGAGCTATGGAGGTTATTACGTAGCAGCAGCCGAGCCAGTGTGCTTCCTGAAAATCGGTGGGCGACCATTGCGCGGGGTGGTCTGGATGCGAGTGGTAGAAGCCTGCGATGTCGAGTCCGCGACTGCGGGCTTCGCGCTCGATTTTTACCAACTCGACTGGAGCGATCTGGTAGCGGTTGTGGGCGGAGTCAGTGCGGGTGTTGCCAGCGGGGACGGCGGATTCGACGAGCCATCCGGCCGGTTCGTTCCGGGCTGTGTCCTCAGGAGAATATCGACCGAGCAGGGCGCCGCAGCACTCGTGGGGGTAAGTCTGTTCGCCGTGGGCGCGGATGGCGTCGTAAATGGAGCCGGACAGCAGGAGGCGGCTCATTCTTCCTCCCAAAATCGCTCGGAGAGATATTTGTCGGCCGAGTCGGGGAGGATGGTTACGATGGTGGCGCTGCGGCCGGCGGCGGCTTCTTCGCGTGCAATCTCGACACAGGCGTGGACTGCAGCGGCGGCGGAGATGCCGACCAGCAGGCCCTCGTCCCGAGCCAGGCGGCGGGCCATATCGTAGGCGGCTTCGGTTTCTACTGCGAGTTGGCGATCGGCCAGATGTGGGTTGTAGATGGGCGGCACGATGGAAGTGCCGAGGTGCTTGAGCCCTTCGAGGCCGTGGAAAGGCGAGTCTGGCTGCAGGCTGATTGCCTGAATGGCTGGATTGAACTCCTTGAGACGGCGAGCGACGCCCATGAAAGTGCCGGTAGTGCCGAGGCCGGCCACAAAGTGAGTGACGCTGCCCGCAGTCTGCTGCCAGATCTCAGGGCCAGTGGTGCGATAGTGGGCAAGCCAGTTGGCGTCGTTGGAGTNNCAGTTCGCGGGCGCGGAGGATGGCGCCGTCGGAGCCCTTGTCAGGATCGGTCCATTCAACTGAGGCTCCGTAGGCGCGAAGGATGCGCTTGCGCTCGGGTGAGACGTTGGCGGGCATGGTGAGGTGGACAGGAAAGCCAAGGGCCGCACCCAACATGGCAAAGGCGATGCCGGTGTTACCGCTGCTGGCGTCCAAGACTGTCTTGCCCGGTGTGAGCAGGCCGTGGTCGCGTGCGTCACGCACCAT
>PKXI01000099.1:210-5168 GCA_003133425.1 Acidobacteriaceae bacterium | reverse complement strand
AAAATCACTTCGGCGCTTTCGATTGAAATCATCTTGTTAACGTTGCGGTTTCTCAGCTTCGCTTATGAGGAGGCTATTAAACCGGCGAAGTAGGTCTACAAGTTGTTCAATTTGTTCTGCTGCGGCAAGGGCTTTCCGCACCCTGTCGATCGCTGCAGCCGCCGCGTCTCGTTCCCCAATAGTGGTGGCGCCCTCGAACAGCGAGGAAATTTTACGCAGCTTCTGGCGGAGTTCTTGTTCAGTAGTCATTGAAGTTGGTCATCTCCATGAAGGTGGGACTAGTGAGGCTGGCAGAAGTTAAATTCTACTGTCAATGCCCGCCTACCATCGGTCACACCGTAAATATCAAATCCCAGATCAACCATCCAAGCACATCTGGAATCGACGCACCATGAAGAGATTGAACATCCATGTCTCTGTTCCTGCAGAGTGGCGGCTTCAAGGTGACGACGGAGCTTCCGCAGCATCTGCGTTCTCAACGTGAAGCAATCGAAGCAGGGGCCCGCTGTAGACTGAGGGTACCGATGAAAGCAAGCGAATCTAGAAACATTGCGATCCTTGCTGAAAAGCCCTCAGTGGCGCAAGACATTGCCCGCGTGCTCGGAGCCAACACTCGGGGCAAAGGCTATCTCCAGGGTAGTGGCTATGTTGTTACCTGGGCGATTGGACATCTGGTTTCCCTGCCTCAACCTCATGAGATCAACCCGGCATGGCGCCAGTGGCACTTCGAACAACTGCCGATCCTGCCCGGGCAATGGCCACTGGTTGTCTACGAGAAAACCAAAGACCAGTTCGAAGTTGTGCGAAAGATACTGACGTCCGCACGCGTGTCGCAGATCGTCTGTGCGACCGACGCTGGGCGGGAGGGAGAACTGATCTTTCGCTACATCTACGAGGCGACCGGGTGCAAAAAGCCCTTCAGCCGACTCTGGATTTCCTCATTGACCCCGGACGCAATCCGCAACGGTTTCGACAAACTTCGTCCAGGTAGCGAATATGATCGACTGGCCGACGCTGCCAGTGGCCGGAGCAGAGCTGATTGGCTTGTCGGCATGAATCTGTCGCGTGCCTATTCAATTGTCTACAATGAGGAGCTTTCGGTTGGGCGTGTGCAGACGCCGACCCTGGCCATGATCGTTGACCGGGAATTGACTCTCCGTAGTTTCGTCCCCGAAGACTACATCGAGGTTGTTGCCACATTTCAAGGACAGGAAAATCTAGACAAGGAAGGCTATCAAGGAACCTGGTTCCGTTCCCAAGCGAAGGCGGGCAACGACAAAGACTTCCAGGCAAAGGCATCCCGATTGCCTGCCGATGGCGAGGAAGCCAACCGCATCGTGCTGCGAGGTCGAACAGGGAAAGCGGTCATCGAGTCGCTCTCTTCCGAGGCGAAGCGGATGCTGCCGCCTCTGCTTTACGACCTTACGGAACTTCAGCGCCATGCCAATCGTCTGTTCGGCTTTAGCGCCCAACAGACCCTTGACCTCGCCCAGGCTCTCTATGAGCGGCACAAACTGATCAGCTATCCAAGGACGGATAGCCGTCACCTGTCCGCTGATGTTGCCACTACGGTTCCAGGGATTGTGGCTGCAGTGTCGTCGAGCTATAAGCAGCAACTGGCTCTCGGCACGGGAGAGCGGCCTTTGGGAAAGAGATACGTGGACGACAGCAGGGTGAGCGACCACCACGCCATTATCCCCACAACAGTCTCTCCTGAGAAGGCCCACCTGGCGGAGGACGAACGCAAGATTTACGGTCTGATCTGTCGGCGCTTCCTCATGATGTGGCATGACGAATACATCCAAGCGGTGACGACCGTAATTACGACGATCACGAATGGAGAGATTGTGGACCGCTATCGAACCACCGGAACCGTCGTGCAACAGATGGGGTGGAAGGTCCTCGATATCGGATCGGAAGGGCGACGGCGAGACACGCGAGGCGGCAGTGAGCTAGAAACTCCAGAGCAGGTTCTTCCGGTGAACCTTGCGAAGGGACAGCTTCAGGATGTTGCCGATATTGAGGCCCGGAAGAAAAAGACACGGCCCCCGAAACGATTCACCGAGGGCACACTGCTGACTGCGATGCAGACGGCAGGCCAGACCTTAGACGAGAGAGAACTGTCCGAAGCGATGAAGGAGACCGGACTGGGTACGCCTGCCACACGGGCAGCAACGATCGAGGTGTTGCTGAAGCGGGGATTCATCGTTCGCGAGGGGAAGAACCTCGAAGCAACGGATAAGGGTATCCATCTCATTGAGGTGGTTCATCCTGAAGTCAAGAGTCCCGCGATGACCGGCCAGTGGGAAGCATTTCTCAAGAAGATTCAGAATGGCAAGTCCGGGCTTGAGCCATTCCTGGACGGCATCAGTCAATATGTGCGATCAGTGGTCACTAAGGTTGGCCAGGCTTCGCCGGTGCAACGAGCAACGATCCCCGCCCCCGTCAAGACTTCAACTTCTTCTGATCTCCCGACCCTCAAGGATTTCTCGAGCTTCACGACTCTGCCCGAGCTTCTGAAGAGTGCGTTCGGCTTTCCCGCGTTCCGGCCTAATCAGGAAGCCGTCTGCCATGCCGTTACAGCGGGAAAAGACGCACTCCTCGTCATGCCGACAGGGTCAGGCAAGTCCCTCTGCTACCAACTCCCAGGGTTGGCGCGTGGTGGAACGACTCTTGTGGTGAGTCCACTCATAGCTCTGATGGACGATCAGGTTCACAAGCTCAAGGAGCGAGGCTTCGCGGTTGAGTGCATCCATTCCGGTCGCGATCGCGAGACATCCCGCCGCGTCTGTTCTGAATACTTGGGTGGCAGGTTGCAGTTCCTCTTTATTGCGCCAGAACGACTTCGGGTGGCTGGCTTTCCCGAAATGTTGGCCAAGCGCAAACCGTCGCTGATCGCGATCGACGAGGCCCACTGCATATCGCAATGGGGCCACGATTTCCGCCCAGACTATCGAATGCTTGGTCAATACCTGCCAAGTCTTCGCCCGGCTCCGGTGTTGGCGCTCACGGCCACGGCGACGCCTCTGGTCCAGAACGACATCGCCGCCCAGCTCGGTTTGAATGAGCCAACCCACTTCATTCACGGTTTCCGACGCGAGAATATTGGGATCGAGATTGTGGAGGCATTACCTTCACAGCGGCCCTCGCTCGCTCGCCAGATTCTGATCGAAACAAAGCACCGGCCAGCCATCGTGTACGCACCGACTCGCAAACAGGCGGACAGTCTGGCGAAGGAATGGGCAGGCGAGTTCAGGGTGGCCAGCTACCATGCCGGACTGGATTCCGAGAGGCGGAGTCGGGTCCAGGAAGAGTTCATGACAGGAAAGCTGGATGTCATGGTTGCAACGACTGCCTTCGGGATGGGTATCGACAAGGCGGATGTTCGCACCGTGATTCACACCGCGCTGCCGGGCAGTCTTGAGGGGTACTACCAAGAGATAGGCCGAGCCGGACGAGATGGAAATCCGAGCCGCGCAATCCTGATGCATTCGTATGGCGACCGGCATACTCACGACTTCTTCTTCAACCGAGACTATCCGGATGTTTCGCTCTTGGATCGAGTGTTTGCAAGTCTTCATGCAGAACCCCAGCCCAAGGAAGAGCTTCGAAAGGCACTGGCCATCGAGCCGGAACTATTCGACAAGATTATCGAAAAGCTCTGGATTCATAAGGGCGCAGTGCTGGATTTTACGGAAAATGTTAGCCGGGGCGAGGGGTTATGGAGAGAGTCCTACAAACAGCAAGGCGAGCAAAAGCGGGCGCAGATTGACCAGATGATTCGCTTTGCAGAGAGCAATCAATGCCGCATGATGTCCCTGGTTCGTCACTTTGGCGATAGGTCGGACAGCGCTACCGGGTGTGGTACGTGCGATTTCTGTGCCCCGGCCAAGTGCGTTGCACAGAGATTCCGGACCGCAACGGAAGCGGAGCGAGCAGCGCTCTATCGAGTATTGATTGCAATGCAGTCGATGCGTACCAGATCGACAGGCAAGCTGTACTCAGAGCTTTATCCGGAAAAGGAAATCAGCCGGGACAACTTCGAGGAAATATTAGGGACCATGGCCCGGGCAGAACTCTTGAGCTTTGCCGATGCCGTTTTCGAAAAAGATGGCAAACAGATTTCCTACCGCACCGTCGGCCTTACTGCGTCCGGACGAGCGACCAATCAGGCCACACCAGTGCTCTTTGTCATGAAAGATGCCGGACGCCCGGCATCAAGGCGCAAGCTTACGAAGAGGCCCAGCAAGTCGAAGGGGTCTCCGGCAGCCACCGCTAGAACGCGATCTGTGAAAACAGGAGTGGTAGTGTCCGCGTCCGGGGCAGAACAACAGACTCGGGTTGAGCAGGCATTGCGTGTATGGCGATTGGGTGAGGCCAAGCGTAGGAAGGTTCCGGCATTCAGGATTTTCAGCGACCGGGCGCTGCAAAGTATCGCGGTTTCCTCTCCAAAGAATGAAGCGGAGTTACTGGCTGTGCCGGGCATCGGGACCGGGATTGTTAAGAAATATGGAGCGCATATTTTTCGCCTGATTGCGGGCTCTCGATGACATCGCCTTTGGCCGTGCTTCCTGTGATGGCTGTTCGAGTCGTCCAAAAACTCATCTTGAGTAATTGGGCCCTTTCACTGTCTCCTGGTGAACCGGATGCCCAAATTTATGCTGGTTCAGAAGGGCACCAGAACATGGGCTGGTGAGCTCTTCATTTTCAAACACAGCTTTTGTGGAATTGAGTTGGTCCGCAAACTACAGTCCATGGACCACTTTGGCGTATGCTCACCGTGGATTGGCTCTCAGATTACGGAGAAAGCACTGCTGTACGGGGTCGTCGAGTTTCAGGCTCGTGGTTCGTCTCAATGCTTTCGCTATAATACGCTGCACCAGAAACACCTTAACGGACTCCTGCGCAAGCTGCGGTCGGTGTGGCTGCCATCAATCGGTGATACACCCAGAACAGAG
>PKXI01000099.1:0-193 GCA_003133425.1 Acidobacteriaceae bacterium | reverse complement strand
GTCGCCGATGCTTCCCCAACCCTTCCCCAACTCTGATTTTGGGATGGAGAACGATCGGCGGCAATCCCATCGGAACCCGCAAACGGCGCCGAGTCGGGCTGGAAACGCGCTGTGGGCTGTTATCGAAAGTTAAAGATGAATTGCTCGCATACGGTCGAACGGAGCGTGGGCCTTCAGCGTTCGATGGCGTTGC
>PKXI01000067.1 GCA_003133425.1 Acidobacteriaceae bacterium | reverse complement strand
AATTTTGGCGAGACACAGGTCTCTATTATCACTTTCATGGTATATTACATCTATGGCATATGAGGTAGAGGTCTCTGACGAGTTCAAGGCCTGGTATGAAAACCTCTCAGAGCCTGAACAGAACAGTGTCGAGCGCGTGGTACTCATGCTGATGGAGGCTGGGCCGTCTCTTGGCTATCCCCAGAGCACTGGCATCAAGGATTCGAAATTCAGCCACATGCGGGAGTTGAGAATCCAGCACGAAGGGCGGCCATATCGCGTCCTTTACGCCTTCGATCCTATCCGTGTGGCATTGCTGCTGCTCGGGGGAGATAAGACGGGCGATGAACGCTGGTACGAAAAGATGGTGCCGAAAGCGGACGCCATTTACGAAGAACACCTGAGAACGATCAAGAAATAGCGCGGGGATACCCGTACCCACAGCAATGCAAAGGAGTGCAACGGTATGGCTATCAAGTGGAACGATCTAAAGCACAAGTCCTCTCCCGAGATTCGCGCGAATCTGAAGCGGGAAGCGGACGCCGAACTCGAGCGCATCGGCTTTCACAAGCTGCGCCAGGCGCGCCAGCAAACACAGGTTGCGATCGCCGAGAGACTCAATATTGCCCAGGGAGCCGTCTCCCGTATGGAGAAGCAGTCCGATTTCCTCTTGAGCACGCTGCGGGAATATGTCGGCGCTCTCGGAGGCCAACTGGAGTTGCGAGCGGTGTTCCCGGATGGGGACTTCGTTATCGAGACCTTGGCGCCAACGACTAAGAAGCGTCCGTCCCGGGTCCGGCCGGCGAGTGGGAGGGCTGTGGCCAAGGCACGATGATGCTATCAGCGGCTCTTGTCAGCGCGACAGTCGGGCACTCGGCAAAATGCCGGTTGGCCCTGACACCCGGAAGGGGATGGAAACCGATCCCGCTCCTATTCGGGATGAAGTTGTCGTCTACTTGACGGAATGCATCCCTCCGGCCAGGGGCCGGCATGGGTGTCAAGGCCGCTAGGATGGTTTGGTGATTCCGAGGCAATATGAACAGGATACTCAAGCGGACGAAGACAATCGTTACCTTCCACGAATTTGCTGCACACTGTTGGAGCCTTGCGTCCGCATCCGGGTTGGCTTGCGCCTCGCCTCCTTAAAAAAGTCTGGCCACATGACGATGAATCCATTGCTCTCTGAGGGCTCACATGCACAACCTACAAACAAGGCCGTCTGTAACGAAGCCTGGAAAGCAGTCCGGGAATCAGCTTCGTCGCCAACTCGGTGAACACACCAACACCATTCCGAAAGAGGAACGGCTTCGGCGCACACAAGAACTCCTCGCGAATGATCTGGTCCGGCAGCGACTCGCAAAACAGATTGTCGAATCCGGCTTCCGCAGCCGTCTGGAAGACATTCACGCCGGGACTTTCCCGTCTTCGAAGACCGGCGACGGAACTGACATCGTGGTGACGTCGCCCTACGGAGAGATTCCCTGGAATCGGCTTGCCAGGATCTCCGACGATGAGATGAAGCTGCTCAACAAAGACGCAGTCACATGGATGTACAACTTTCTGACAGACCTGCTGGGCGGTAATTGCTGGCCGCTTCTTGAGACGCTGCGCGAACGCGATCCACTCCCGCATTGGGATACACCAAACACCTAACGCGCTGTTGAACGAGTACGTCGGGGAAGGGCCACCCACGGCCTGGTCGCGTAGCCTAAGGGGACAAATGAAAGCAAGCGAATCCAGTGCCATTGCGGTTCTCGCTGAGAAGCCTTCGGTCGCCCAAGACATTGCCCGTGTTCTCGGAGCCAACCAGCGAGGCAAGGGCTATATCGAGGGAAACGGCTATGTTGTAACGTGGGCGATTGGACACCTGGTTTCCCTGGCTCAACCTCACGAGATTAACCCCGAATGGCGGCAGTGGCGCTTCGATCAACTGCCGATCTTGCCCGTCGAGTGGCCGCTGGTTGTCTACGAGAGAACCAAGGATCAGTTTGAAGTGGTGCGAAAAATCATGACCTCCGCACGGGTGTCGCGGATCGTGTGTGCGACCGACGCTGGGCGAGAGGGAGAACTGATCTTCCGCTACATCTACGAGGCGGCGAAGTGCAAAAAGCCCGTGAGCCGACTTTGGATTTCATCATTGACTCCGGACGCCATCCGCAAAGGGTTCGACAAGCTTCGCCCAGCAAGTGAGTATGATCGATTGGCCGATGCCGCCAGCGGCCGAAGCAGAGCCGATTGGCTGGTTGGCATGAATCTGTCGCGTGCCTATTCGATTGTCTACAATGAGGAGCTCTCGGTCGGGCGGGTGCAGACGCCGACTCTCGGGATGATTGTCGATCGCGAACTGACTCTGAGGAGCTTTGTCTGCGAGGAATACATGGAGGTCGTCGCGACCTTTGAGGGAAAGGCAAATCAGAATAAGGGAGGTTATCAAGGAACGTGGTTTCGTTCCGAAGCAAAGTCGGCCAAGGACAACCAGGCTCAGCCGAACGCATCTCGATTGCCCGCCGATGGCCAGGAAGCCAACCTCATTATCCTGCGTGCTCATGCCAGGGAAGCGGCGATCGAGTCACTGTCTTCAGAGACGAAGCGGATGCAACCCCCTCTGCTTTACGACCTTACAGAACTGCAGCGGCATGCCAATCGCCTGTTCGGCTTCAGCGCACAACAGACCCTTGATACTGCCCAGGCTCTCTATGAGCGGCACAAACTGATCAGCTATCCAAGAACGGATAGCCGTCATCTCTCAGCCGATGTTGCGGCTACAGTCCGATGGATTGTCGCCGCAGTTTCCTCAAGCTATACGCAACAACTGGCAGCAGGGACAGCAGAGCACCCGCTGGGAAAGAGGTATGTCGACGACACGAAAGTGAGCGACCACCATGCCATCATTCCCACTGCGGTTTCTCCGGAAAAGGTCCGCCTTGCCGAAGATGAGCGCAAGGTTTACGGCCTGATCTGCCGTCGCTTCCTCATGATGTGGCACGAAGATTACCTCCAGTCCGTGACGACCGTGATTACGGGAATCACGAATGGAAAGATTGTGGACCGCTATCGAACCACGGGCACCGTCGTGCAACAGATGGGTTGGAAGGCGCTTGATATCGGAGCGGAAGGACGAATGCGGGATACCAGAGCCGGTGCAGAGGAGGAAACTGCCGAACAGGTATTGCCCGTAACACTTGCCAAGGGACAGCCTCAGGACGTCCGAGATATAGAAGCAAAGAAAAAGAAGACCAGGCCCCCGAAGCGATTTACCGAGGGCACACTCCTGACCGCGATGCAGACAGCGGGCCAAAGCCTGGACGAGAGAGAACTGTCCGAAGCGATGAAAGAGACGGGACTTGGCACGCCTGCCACACGGGCGGCCACGATCGAAGTGCTGTTGAAGCGCGGCTTTATAGTTCGCACGGGCAAGAACCTGGAGGCAACGGAAAAGGGTATCCATCTCATTGAAGTGGTTCATCCCGAAGTGAAGAGCCCTGCGATGACCGGCCAGTGGGAGGCATTCCTCAAAAAGATCCATAACGGCGAATCCCGGGTGGAACCGTTTCTGGATGGCATCGGTCAATACGTCCGTTCCGTAGTTGGCAAAGTTCGTCAGACTTCGCCGGTCGAACGAGCTTCGGTCGCCGCCCCTCCTAAGATCTCCGATTCTCGTGATCTCCCAAGCCCATGGAACTTCTCTAACGGCGCTACTCTCACCGAGCTTCTGCAAAGCGCATTCGGCTTCTCCAAGTTCCGGCCCAATCAGGAAGCCGTCTGCCAGGCAGTCACGGCGGGCAAAGACGCACTGCTCGTCATGCCGACCGGCTCGGGCAAGTCGCTTTGCTACCAATTGCCGGGATTGGCACGCGGCGGGACCACTCTCGTGATCAGTCCACTCATCGCATTGATGGACGATCAGATGCTGAAGCTCAAGGAGCGAGGCTTTGCTGTCGAATGTATCCATTCAGGTCGCGATCGCGAGACATCCCGCCGTGTCTGTTCCGAATATCTGGGTGGAAAGTTGCAGTTCCTTTTCATCGCGCCAGAACGACTCCGGGTGGCGGGCTTTCCTGAAATGCTAGCCAAGCGAAAACCATCGCTGATCGCGATCGACGAGGCGCACTGTATATCCCAATGGGGCCACGATTTTCGCCCTGACTATCGGATGCTTGGCCAGTATTTGCCAAGCCTTCGTCCTGCACCGGTACTGGCACTGACGGCAACGGCGACGCCCCTGGTTCAGAACGACATCGCAAATCAGCTAGCTTTGAGCGAGCCTACGCACTTCATCCATGGTTTCCGCCGCGAAAACATCGGAATTGAAATTGTAGAAGCTTTGCCTTCACAACGGCCTCCGCTTGCTCTCGAGATATTAATCGAAGCCAAACACCGGCCAGCCATCGTGTACGCCCCGACGCGCAAGCAGGCGGACAATTTGGCAGAGGAATGGGCGGGCGAGTTTGCCGTAGCCAGCTACCATGCCGGACTTGATGCCGAGAGGCGGCGGCGAGTCCAGGAAGAATTCATGGCGGGAAAGCTGGATGTCATGGTGGCAACCACGGCATTTGGGATGGGGATCGACAAGCCGGATGTCCGAACCGTAATTCACACCGCGCTGCCGGCCAGTCTGGAAGAGTACTACCAGGAGATTGGCCGCGCCGGACGCGACGGAAATCCGAGTCGCGCCATTCTCATGCATTCGTACGGAGACCGGCGCACTCATGACTTTTTCTTCAGTCGAGACTACCCGGATGTTTCCTTGCTGGATCGAGTGTTCGCAAACCTTCAGGCAGAACCGCAACCTAAGGAGGCGCTCCGCAAAGCCTTGGCCATAGAGGAAGAACTTTTCGACAAGACTATCGAGAAACTTTGGATTCATAAAGGTGCCGTCCTCGACTTTGCAGAGAATGTAAGCCAGGGCGGCGGGCTTTGGCGTCCGTCGTACATCCTGCAGGGAGAACAAAAACGGGCGCAGGTCGACCAGATGATTCGCTTCGCGGAGAGCAATCAATGCCGCATGATGTCTCTTGTTCGGCACTTTGGCGATACATCGGACGGAGCTACCGCTTGTGGCGTGTGCGATTTCTGTGCCCCGGCCAAATGCGTTGCCCAAAGATTCCGAAACGCAACAGAGCTGGAGCGAGGGGCCCTCTATCGAGTGTTGAGCGTCATGCAGTCGGTCCGCACCAAATCGACCGGCAAGCTTTACGCGGAGCTTTATCCAGGAAATGAGATCAGCCGGGACAACTTCGAAGAGGTTTTAGGAGCCATGGCCCGGGCAGAACTCCTAACGTTTGCCGATGCCGTGTTCGAAAAGCAAGGCAAACAGATTCCCTACCGCACCGTCAGTCTTACTCCAGCCGGGCGAGCTGCCAACCAGACTACGTCGGTGCTCTTCGTTATGAAGGATGCTCAACGGTCGGTTGCTAAACGCAAACTCAAGAAGAAACCCGGAAAGTCCAAGGGGTCTCAGATCTCCACCGCTCGAACGCAATCCGGGAAGGGCAATACACGAGCAGTTGCGTCCGAACCGGAGAGTCAGATTGGCGTTGAGCAGGTATTGCGTGCCTGGCGCCTGAGCGAGGCAAAGCGCAGAAATATTCCGGCATTTCGGATCTTTGGCGACAGGGCGCTGCGAGGTATTGCTACGACCTGCCCCCAAAACGATGCGGAGCTGCTGGCTGTGCCAGGAATTGGGATCAGCATCGTACAAAAATACGGTCCACGCATCTATAGTTTGATCGCGGGCTCGCGTTGATACGAGTGCCGAACAGCCCATCGATTTCATCCGATAGTGTTCCGCGTACAACCCAGGTTCGATATTGTGCCTCGCCAAAATATCATCGGTGCGAGTTGTGCGCGATTCTTAACAGTAAAGAGAGTTGGGGAACATCCCTATCTCGAACCACATTTGGCGGGATTTCCACCATGCTTTCTTTGGTATAACCCATCCATGCCGTGTCTGCTGAGGCTCCTGTTCTTTCTGTTCATCCGGTCGCTTCGTTCTCGCCGTCATCTCCTTCTTGAAAACCTAGCCCTGCGGCAGCAGCTTGCGGTCTTGGCGCGTCGCCGTCCGCATCCGCGGTTTTCTGTTCCGGACAAGTTATATTGTGTCGTTTTGCGTCGCCTTT
>PKXI01000390.1 GCA_003133425.1 Acidobacteriaceae bacterium | reverse complement strand
GAACAAAGGTATCGTTCCAGCCGTGCGCTGGATGGACTTTGAACTCGCTGGCGGTGGGGGTGTTGCACTGCTGGACCGTGGCCTCACCGGCCGAGAGATCAACGGCAACACGCCCTTGATCTACCTGCTCAACGCAGAAGATCAGTACCACAAGTTCGACAACCCATGGACCAGCGGGAAGGGCAAGCACGTGTTCAGCTACGCGCTGGTACCCCATGCAGAGCCCTGGAAGGAGGCCCGCATTCCCCACTTCGCCTGGGAGTACAACCAACCTCCCGTCCTGCTCGACAAGGTCTCAATCAGTCCGACCGAGTCCTTCCTTGAAACCTCAGACAACATCATTGTCGAGGCCATGCGAAGGGAAGGGGACCACATAGAACTGCGCTTTGTTGAATCACTCGGTCTTGCGGGAGCCGCTACCATTAAGCTCTCCCTGCCCCACGGCACGGCCTACATCACCGACCTCACTGGCAGACACAAGTCCAAGCTCTCCGGCTCAGGCGCCTACACAATTCCCGTTCAGCCCCAGCAGATTGTGACCCTCCACTTTGAGACGGCACGCACGCTGCCCGTTCCAGACCCCATCACGGCATGGGATGAATTCGTGCCCAAGGAAAAACTGGCGGCGCTCCATGCCTACGATCCGAACGTGAAGGGGCATCCGCCCTTTGGAGGTGGAAGCGCGAATTTCTGACAGGCGCCCCTCGCACGTATTTGCACCAGACCCCACGACGGGATGTTAACTTACTCCTTTAATCAGATGCCGTCGATCCGACTCACTGGGCGTAGCCGGCCAACTTCACCACATAAGCGTAGTTGCCGGGCAGATGTTCCGGCAGCGTCACCTGGAGGTTACCGTCCGCGGCCTTCGTCTCCAGCGGTTTGACATCGCCCAAAATTGTCACATGGTTGCCCGTCTGCGCGGCCACACCCTCAATCGTCGCCGTCTGCGCTTTCGGATTTCCCAGAATCGTCGCGTACAGATCACCGCCTTTGCGCGTGAAGCGCAAATCATCGCCTTCGGCAGTCTTGCCCACGGCGCGCTCCCACGGTACGGTGTCGTAGATCGCCTCGCCATTCTGCTTGAGCCAGGCTCCCAGCGCCTTCAACCGCTCCATCTGCACCGGAGGAATCGTTCCATCGGCTTCCGGCCCAACGTCCAGCAGCAGGTTACCGTTCTTGCTCACGATGTCGACCAACATGGCAATCAGATCGGCGGGAGCAATGGTTTCCGCTTCGCCCTCGGCGCGGTTATAGCCAAACGAGCGTCCCAGACCGCGGCACTCCTCCCACTTCTTCTCACTGATCTTCTCGACGTTTTGATATTCCGGCGAAACAAAATCGGCATGCTTGATTCCGAGCCGATCGTCCACGACTCCATCCGGCACAGCGTTGTAGTAGTCGGCTTCAACCTGCATGGGCCGGCCTGTTTTCGGCCAGTCGATGTCGTTCCACAGGACCGCCGGGTGATAACGATCAATCAGCTCATGAATCTGCGCGAAGGAGTAGTCTCCGTAGGCCTGCGATTCCGGCTTGACGGCTTCGTAGTCCTGGGCCGTCTCGATGGGGCCGGAGTTGAAGGTCCAGTCGTACCCGCCTGAGTAATAGAGCCCCATCTTCATTCCCTCTTTGCCAACGGCGGTCGTCAGCTCGCCGACAATGTCCCGCTCAGCGTGGCGCTCGTTCTGCGGAATCGAAGGATTCGGATTCACCGTCGTGCTCGGCCAGAGAGTGAAGCCTTCGTGGTGCTTCGTTGTGAGCACAACGTAACGCGCCCCAGCGTCGCGGAAGGTCTCTGCCCACTTGTCGGGATTCCACTTCTTCGACTCGCGGTTGAAGATGGGAGCAAAGTCGTAGTAGCTGGCATTGGCCCCGTAGTGTTCGAGTTGATAAGCCTGCGTCGGCGAGCCCGGAATGCGCATGACGTTGAGGTACCACTCCGCATAGGGGTTGTACTTGATGTAGTCCGCGTTGGTAAAGTCGTGATCGGGATGGGAGAGCGGCGCCCAGCCGGGCACCGAGTACAGTCCCCAGTGGATGAAAATCCCTAACTTCGCTCCCGCATACCACTGCGGCAGCGGATGAGTGTCCAGCGACGCAAGCGTCGGCTCATACTTCGGCTGGTCTTGTGCCGCGCACACTGCGCTTGCCGGCAACAGTAACGCTGCCAACGTCAAAAAGAATCCAACTCGACGGATCATTGCCAATTCTCCTTCACAGCTTCACTAATCGGTAACGCTAACGTCAACGTATAATAACCCACCGTCCTGATTCTGCCAACCGCATGGTGCAAGTGCGCGCCGCAGCCTGCGGTTCATGGAGCATGAAGCGATTCGAAGATACGATTGGTCAGGGGCTGGAATTGCGACTGGCTTCCCGCTTGCAATTGTGCGACCGCGATCACAAGACGACGCTGAACAGAGCGACGAGGACTGCAACACGCATGACGCGCCCTCGGATGATGGCTGTCGGTAGGCGAATTCAATGAGACGGCTCGCAGGGCTTGCCGTTGCACATCGCGCCGGTAATGCCTTTACCTTCGGTGATGGTATAGATGCGGTCAACGGCTGGCAGCTTCAGTGTCTCTTTGCTGCCTGAGGGCCAGTGAATCTCGGCCGTGCCGGCATCGCTGGCGTCACCCAGGCCGAAGTGGACACGAAAATCGTTTGATGACAGGTAGCTTCCGCCGCTCAGAACGTCTCCCCGCTGACGCATCCGGTTTGCGGTCAGGTAGACGGATGCGCCGACCGCGTCGCGGGGGCTTTTAGGTCCGCCGATGAGCTTCATCTCGACCCANNCCGCCAGTCCTGTTCCCTCGACCGCAGGCACCAGCTCGAACTTCCCGTTGCCCAGGTTGCGATAGAGCAGCGGGCGCTGGGCGTAGCTTTGTCCCCACTCCGGATGCTGATCGACCTGTGGATAGACGTGGCCGTTTACGATGAACAGATCCTTCCAGCCGTCGTTGTCGTAATCGAGGAATCCATCGCCAAATTTCACAAAGGGGATAGCAGACTCGGCAATTCCGGCCTGGTAACTGACATCGGTGAAGGCCCCTTTGCCATCGTTCCGGAAAAATATGGGGTAATCATCTGAGAAGGTTGTGCTCACCACGGAGAGGTGTCCGTTGTTCTCGTAGTCTCCCACGGCGAGTCCCATATTGGCCGCCTCGCGTCCGTCTCCGTTGAGCGCGAATCCGGTTTCGTAACTGTCGTCCTTGAAGGTGCCGTTTCCCTTGTTGATGTACAAATAATTCGGTGTGGAGTCGTTGGCCACCAGGATGTCCGGCTTGCCGTCGTTGTTGACGTCGGCAAACAGCGCGTCGAGCCCGTAATAACCGTTGGGACCGTCCACGCCCAGCTTCTTGCTGACGTCGGTAAAGGTTCCGTCGCCGTTGCTGTGGAAGAGATGATCGTGTGCTCCCTGCAGGCCGCGCGGGCCGCACATCACCTTCACGCCGCGGTACTGGCAGAAGTCGTAACCAGCGGTCTTGGAGCCGGAGAGCGGAGCATTTTTCAGGTCAAGATCAATATAGCCGGCCACAAATAGATCGAGATTGCCGTCTCCGTCGTAGTCCCCGAAGGTGGCGCCGGTGTGGTCAATCGCCACGTCGGCCGAATCTTCGTCGAGGGCCACACCGGCCCGCACCGCGACATCGGTAAACGTGCCGCCGTGATTGTTGTGATAGAGCCGACTGGCTCCGACATTAGTCACATAGAGATCAGGCCAACCGTCGTTGTCGTAATCGCCAACAACGCAACCGGTTCCCCATCGGTCGTTCGCCACACCTGCGCTCACGGTCACGTCGGTGAACGTGCCGTCATGATTGTTATGGAAGAGGGCCGCATGCGGTGAAGGGGCCTTCCCCGCTAGAGCGTCCGGCGTCGANNGAGCCCTTCGCTTCAATGATCACTCGTTTATCCGGATTACCGGTTACGTTCCGCCACTTCGACAGCCCCGCCTTGTCGGTTGCATCAATGAACACAACCGGACCCGTCTTCACGAAGCCGCCGGCCGTGATGGGTCGGTGCTGACTATCGAATACCGCCGCCTGCGGGCCGGCGTTGGTCATTTCTCCGCCTGAAGCTTGCCCCTGCTGGCCTGCAGCGATCACCGATGCTGGAGCGATGCGCAGCACGAGAGCAAGTAAGGCGCACACCGTTGACAGCAGAAAAACGGCCCGGAACCATAGGGGTCTAATGTACCTTCCAATCCTGCCAGGCGGGACTGAGCGCGGACGGTGAACGCAGAGCCAGTAGAATCGCAACCTATTTTTACCTCTTCCGGACATGGTACAACGGCACTGCACTGCGTCTCGATTAGCTGGTGTCTACGCGCAGTTGCTACATTGACCGTCTCCGCGCGCCAGATCGGATGCGCACCGCCAACGCGAAATTCGATACAACGAGCGGTAACCCCGTCGGTTTGAGTCTGCCCCGCAATTGCCTCCGCGGACGGCCCGAACCACTATCAGTGAAGCCTGTTCGCAATCAGCGCCGCGCTCTCGAGGAGGAGGCGACTTGCCTTGCCTTCATTTCAATAGGGACGTGTGATCTGGGGCGCATGGCTAAAGGGGCTTTGTCGCTGGGATGCATGGGCGGCCCCCGACCTCTTAACAGGTATTGAATCAATAATGTACACCGACGTCGTATCGCCTGCAGTCAGTTTTAAAAAAATCCTTGACAAGCGCACGACCAACTACTAGATTTGTGACGCGGTAAAGTAATCGATAACTTACCGACCGCAAAACCCTCTCTCAAGCAGGCAGTCGGTAAACGTTCTCTCGGGCGCGCACCAACAAGTCAAAAGGAGGCAGTATGGAGACATTGGTCAGGAGACTCCGGAAATGGCACGGGTATCTCGGGCTGCTTGTGATGCTTTTGAGCGTTGCAGGTTTGATGGCCCCGGCCGCCATGGCCCAGCAGGCAACAGCGAACGTTAACGGCGTCGTCAAGGATCCAAGCGGCGCTTCAGTTGCAAATGCGCAGGTTGCGCTCACGAACGTGGACACCGGCGTCGTGAGGAAAACAACCAGCAACACCGACGGAATTTACGACTTCCCGAGCGTCGTGCCGGGCGTCTATAGCATGCAAGCGTCCGCAGCCGGCTTTGCCTCGGTGTCGCAGCCGGCGGTAACCCTCCAAGTTGGCCAGACTGCGACGTTTGACTTTCATCTGACCGTCGGCGCAACCTCGAGCACCGTCACGGTAACAGCCGCCGCGCCCTCGTTGGAGTTTTCAACCTCTGAGCTGGGCACGGTTGTTTCGCCGGCGCAGGTGAACGACCTGCCTTTGAACGGTCGCAACTTCACCGAATTATTGACGATGCTGCCGGGCGTCTCGAACATCAATACCGACCAGAACAACAGCGGAGGCGGCGGGTGGAATGGTGCGTCGATCGGGCAGTTCAGTTTCCCGGCAGTGAACGGCGCCCGCAACCGCAGCAACATGTTCATACTCGACGGCTCTAACGACCTGAACACGCTGTCCGGAACCTACAACTATTCGCCCATCATCGACGCCATTCAGGAGTTCAAGAGCCAGGGCCACAACGATCTGGCCGAGTACGGCGGCGCTGCCGGAGCCACGGTGAGCGTGGTTACAAAAGGGGGCACCAACGAGTACCATGGCGATGGCTGGGAGTTCCTGCGCAACCAGGTGATGGACGCCAAGGCCTACTTTGGGACGTCAGTTGCTCCCCTGCGGCAGAACCAGTATGGCGCTTCCGTCGGCGGGCCGCTTTCGATTCCAAAGCTGTACAACGGCAAGAATCGCACCTTCTTCTTCGCAGCCTGGGAAAATTACGCGTACCGTTCCGCGGTGGAAACCGGAACGCTGGGACCCACGGCTGCGATGCGCGCCGGCGACTTCAGTGGCCTATGCACCAAGGGATTTACGGCCGGCATCTGTAACGATCGAGATTCCAACAACAACGTTATTGATCAGATCTATGACCCCGCCACAACGGCTACTGCCGGCTCTGGGTTCGCGCGCACCGCATTCCTGAACAACCAAATACCGACCGGCCGGATCAGTCCGATCTCGGCTCTGTATGAGTCGGTCATCCCGAACAGCGGCAGCCTGGTCAACGGGGCCAACCTCTATGTCCCCGCAAGGACCGACTACGACCAACAATCGGGAACGCTCCGAGTGGATCAGAACTTCGGCAACAATAATCAGGCCATGTTCCGCTACAGCCAGTTCGACCTGTTCGAGACAACTCCAACGGGTACCATTGGCAATAGCTTCATCCACGTTCCCGGCCACAACTACATCGGACACTGGACACACACATTCAGTTCCACGGCCTTCTCTGACGTGTACTTCGCCAGAAACTACGGATACACCTACACCGGCGCCTCTCATCCCGGCGAGGATGCGGGGTTTCTGTCGCAGTTGAAGACACTCGGGATGTCCCCGTACTTTACGATCCTGAACAACACGGGGTATGCCCCGCAGTATTCGGCGAGCGGTTATGTCGGGTTGACCGGTTCGCAGTTGCAGGCCTCCGGGTTGGGGGATGACTGGGAGTTCGGCGGTTCATTCACCAAGATCCTGGGCAAGCACACGATCAAGGCCGGCGTCGATTTTGTGACCAACAACTTCACTTCGCCGATCGCATACTCCAATATTGGTTTCTCAGCCCAGCAAACCGCGAGTGAAGGGTTGAACCCAGGCAATGGCGGAAATAGCTGGGCGTCCCTGCTGCTCGGTGTTCCGTCCTCAGCCGGCTACCGGAACATCGACGAAGTGGTTAAGGATGCTGGATCAACGGGATCTACATCCAGGACCAGTTCAAGGCGACGAGCCGTCTGACCCTCAACCTCGGCTTCCGCAACGACATGGTCTACACGCCGATTTATGGCACCGGCCTCGGCGGAAATTACTACACGGGCAATGCCAACCCCATCACAGGCCTATATCTCCTGAACGCGCTGCCCCCCACTTGCTCGGCAAACCAGGGCGCGCCTTGCATTCCGGATGGCATCTACACCGCTTCGAGCACGCCCGGCACGGGGATGCTTCCCCCGAACGCCGTCGTCAACCCGAGTCTCCGGGTGATCAAGAACTCGCTGTTCGACTGGGCTCCCCGGTTCGGCCTTGCCTACCGCCTGAATGACAAGACAGTCATTCGCGCTGCGTATAGCCGCTTCTTCGACGAGTGGGCTGACATCACCCAGCTCTCGCAGAACTTCGGCGGCAACTGGCCGGCGGTCGCCACCGACCAAAACAACGGTCTGAACGTGAATATTCCAACAGTGAATGCGGCCGATCCGCTGCAATTTGGCAGTGGTGGATCGATCATTTATCCAATCAACGACTTCAGCCAGGTGAGCCAGTGGATGGTGGATCCGAACTTCAAAACTCCGGTCTTCGACCAGTGGAACGCAGGTATCCAGCGGCAGTTACCGGCCAACATGACTCTCGATGCGAACTATGTCGGTTCCAACGGCAGGCATGAGGACTGGGGTCCGGTCATGAACGTCCCCCAGCCGGGACCAGGCGATGTTCAATCGCGGCGGCCGTACCCCTACATGCTGCAGCAATGGCTGGACCAGAGCGTGGGTGACAGCCGTTATAGCGCCCTGCAGGTCACCGTCACCGAACGTCCAACCCACGGGATTAACTTCCTGGCGGCTTACACACTGTCGCAGTCGAATGCAGACGGCTGCAACCTGGGTGCAAGCTGCGACTCGACGAATCCGTATAACCGCAAGGGTGACTACGGCAACTCGGACCTCAATGAGAGGCACGTGTTCTCGGTGTCATTTGGGGCGGCGTCGCCCTACAACAAGTCTCCCAATAAGCTGGTCTCCACCGTGGCTGGCGGATGGGCGGTCAACGGCATTGTGCAAGTCACTTCGGGCAAGCCTTACACGGTGACCACTGGCGCGGATGCAGAGAACGTTGGCTGCTGCAACCAGGAACGTGCGAACGAGGTCAGCAACCCGAACAGCAGCGTCCCTACAAACTCATCCGAAATTCAATGGATCAACCCCGCTTCCTTCGTGCAGCCGGCGGCGTACACATACGGCACTGAAAAGCCGAACCCGTTGACCGGGCAACATTGGAACAATGTCGACATGAACCTTAGCCGCCAATTCCATTTAGGGCTCGGAGAGCAAAGATACTTCGAATTCCGAGCTGAAGCGTTCAACCTCTTCAACAACGTTGTTTACAACCCTCCGAATAGTACCTTGAATTCGCCGGTGGACTCATTTAAGAATCCGACCTTCGGCACTATCACAAGCCAGTGGAACAACCCGCGTGTTTTGCAAATGAGTCTGAAGTTGTACTATTAGCTCCGAGATTCGTGGTTTCGTAATCCGATCCACGAAAATTGGTTGGGGTGCTCTTGGGTTTCGTCCGCTGCGGTCCGCCGCGGCGGACGACCTTGGGAAGTCATAATTCCACGAGGTCACAGTGGTAGCCCTCCCCTAACGACTGCAACTCCATAGTGTCATCGCTGCACGCAACATCGCGGCGGTGGCACTTTTCTCGTCAAGGCCTCGATCTATGATTAAAGAGTAAAGACAAAGAGGAACGCGTTTGGCGGTGTTGATTCTATTGCTTTGCACTGTTGTGCTCGTTGGAATCATGTTCGCCCTGGGCGTCGTGTCGCCTCCGGCCGTTGATCCGGGTTCGATCATCGACGGCTCCCGGCGAACCTTTCTGCGCGCGGCCGGTTTGCTGGCGCCGAAGATGCTGTTTCCCTGGTTGGGTCCGCGCCGGGGAAAGTCGCTCCAGGATATCTTCCCGGCAGTTGCACTTCCATCAGCCATCAGGTTCGAGGACATCGCTCAAAAAGCCGGCGTACATTTTATTACCGAAAATTGTCCCACCCCTGAGAAACACCAGCCCGAGACCATGCCCGCCGGCGTCGCGCTGTTCGACTACGACGGGGATGGCCTGCTCGACATTTACCTGGTCAATGGCGCAGAGATGCCCTCGCTGGTGAAAACGGGCCCCAAGTATTTCAACCGCCTCTTTCACAACAACGGCGATGGAACGTTCACCGATGTTTCCGAGCGTGCTGGTGTCACCGGAGCGGGTTTTGGTATGGGCGCGGCTGTGGGAGACTACGACAATGACGGCCGGCCCGACCTGTTTGTGGTCAACGTCAACGGGAATCAGCTTTTTCACAACAACGGTGATGGCACCTTCACCGACGTCACCGCGAAGGCCGGTCTAAGCGGCGCCATGTACAACGGCCGCAAGATGTGGTCGGTCGCGGCCGGCTGGTTCGACTACAACAACGACGGACTACTGGACCTGTTTGTGGCAAATTACTGCCAGTGGGATCCGCACTACGAACCTGTCTGCACGGGGCTGGATGGCCGCGGTTACTGTCACCCGGGCAGCTTCGGTCCACTGCCTAACACGCTCTACCGCAACAACGGTGATGGCACGTTTACCGACGTTTCGGCGGAGATGGGAATTTCAACCGTGCTGGGCAAGGGAATGGGAGTTGTGTTTGCGGATTACGATGGCGACGGCTTTCTCGACGTGTTTGTGGCCAACGACAACAGCCCGAATCTCCTGTTTCACAACGTGGGAGGAAAGCGATTTGAGGAGGTGGGTTTTCAGGCAGGTGTGGCCTACAACGACGAGGGGACTGCCCTTGCAGGAATGGGCGCTGACTTCCGGGATCTGAACAACGATGGCTTGCCGGACATATGGCACACCGCGATCGAAAACGAAACGTTCCCATTGTTCATCAACCAAGGCAAAGGACAGTTCCGCAATGCGAGTCAGGAGAGCCGGCTTGCGAATCTAACCAGGCCGATGTCCGGCTGGTCGAACGGGATCGTCGATCTCGACAACGATGGTTGGAAGGACCTGGTGGTGGCGCGCAGCAATGTGCTGGACAATATCGAGGAAATTTCATCGCATTTTCGGTATGCCGAACCGAACTCGGTGTTTCGCAATCGCGGGAACGGGCAGTTTGAAGATGTGAGCGCATCTGCCGGGGCCGACTTTACTCGGCCAGCCCCGCACCGGGGGCTCGCGTACGGGGATCTTGACAACGACGGGCGAATGGATCTCGTAGTGACCGCTCTGGGCGCCCCTGTCAGCGTGTTCCGCAACGTGACCGAAACGCACAATCACTGGGTTCTGCTCAAACTTGTGGGAACGAAAAGCAACCGGATGGGCATTGGCGCCCGGATTCGGATCACGACCGATGACGGCAGGATGCTTTACAACGAGGCAACGACCAGCACGGGCTATGCCGCTTCAAGCGACCCGCGCGTGCACTTCGGTCTGGGCAGTTCGCGCGTGATGAAGGAAATCGAGGTCAACTGGCCATCGGGTACACGCCAGTTATTGCACGATGTGACTGCGGATCGCATACTCGAAGTGACCGAGCCCCGCAATGGCAGTCAGCAATGAATGCGGCCAAGGCGGAGTTATACCGGAACGGATCGATCATGAAGCGAGCGCTCATTTGCTGTAGTGCATTTCTACTATTCTTCGGGACACGGGCCGCGACGCAACTGCCGGACACGTGCAAGCCGCCGGCATCGGCAGCGCACCCTCCGGCCGGCACGCCGCCTGCACGGGTTTATGACGCTGTGGGCGTTTGGTTCGCCGGGAAAGGCGATCTGAAATGTGCAGTGGAAGCGTTCAAACAGGCTTTGCGGCTGGAGCCGCAATTGGCCGAGGCGCATTTCGACCTTGGACTTGTTCGTCAAAGTCAGAAGCAGCCTGAGGCCGCAATCAGCGAGTTCCGCGTTGCCCTGCAGGACGATCCTGCATTGCTGGTGGCGCATTGTGCGCTGGGGTCGTCCCTCGTTGACTCGACCGACGCAGAAGCCGAATTTCACAAAGCGCTTGCAGTGGACCCGCAATTAGTCTGCGCCCTTGACGGGATGGCGCAGGTTCTGGCGAAGGAGAAACGATACGATGCCGCCATCGATTACTGGCGGCAGGCCCTCGGGATTCAACCGGACGCTCCGGATTTGCAGATCGCTTTGGCGACGGCGACATACAAGTCTGCCAAGGCGAGGCAGGCCGATGGAATGCCGGCCCTCGAGGGCTCCGGGGTGGCTGACGCGATCAGGCTTCTTACGGACTTGCTCAAGAGTCATCCCGACTTGACGGCTGCATACTTTACGCTTGGCAACATCTATGCGAACGAGCGCCGTGATCGCGAGGCGGCGGATGAATACCAGGAGGTGACCCGCCGGAGTCCCACCGATACGGTCGCGCTCGCTGCGCAGGTGAAGGCGTTGATCGACGCATCAGCATATACCGAAGCGCTTGCGCCCTCCCGCGATTACGTGCGCCGGAAACCGAACGATCCCTCGGGGCACGTCATGCTTGGCACGGTGTACCAGCAACTGGGTGATTACGCCAAGGCAGAGCCGGAGCTTGAGATTGGAGCCGCCAAGGAGCCCAACGATTTTGAGGCTCGATATCAGCTCGGGCTCGTTTTGGCGCGGATGGGGAAGCCCGGTCAGGCCTTGCCCCAATTGCAGAAAGCCGTCGCGCTGAAACCTGGGGATCGGTCGGCCCAGTTCCAGTTGGTCGCTGTGCTGCGCTCGCTTGGCCGAGCGCAGGAGGCAACGCAGTTGGTTGGGCAGTTGCGTAAAGAACAGGGCGAAGAATCTCTGAATAGCCAGCTGGCATCGGAGGGCACCAAGGCGAATGACCTGCTTCAATCGGGGAAGCCGACAGAAGCAGCGCAGATTTATCGCCACATGCTCGAAGAGAATCCGGCTAGCGCCCAAACGGCTTACAATCTCGCTCTAGCCCTTGAAGCAACGAACGATACAAAGGGCGCTGAGGATGTCCTCCGCAAGGCAAACGGCATAGACCCGATGCTGGCCGAGATTCCTGCCGAATTGGGCCGACTGGATTTGGCCGAAGGCGACCTCAAATCCGCGCAGAAGTGGCTTAAATCCGCACTTGACCTGGAGCCTGAACTCGCAGAGGCGCGCGGAAATCTGGCGACGGTATACGCCCAAAACGGCGATCTGGTTGCGGCTGAAAAACTTCTTCGTCAGGCCATTGAAGATGATCCGAAGTACAAGGATGGCTATTTGAGTCTGGGGCTGATTCTTGCCCAGCAAGGCAGAAAGTCCGATGCCGATGAGGAACTGGACAAAGCCATCGCGCTGGCGCCACAGGATCCTGCCACTCTGTCAACGGTTGGAAAAGCGGATGTACAAATGGGCAAGGTGAACGAGGGAATTGCGCTCCTTCGGAAGGTGGTAGATCTGGCTCCCGATATGGCCGCGCCCCATCTGGACCTGGCGCTTGCGCTCGCCAGCAGTTACGACCTCCCAGCGGCCCTGGAGCAAACCGGCGAGGCAGTTCGTCTTGCTCCGCAGTCCGGTGTCGCCCATTCCTATCGCGGGCGCATTCTGTACGACCTGGGGCGCAGCACCGAGGCACAGCCTGAGTTCGAAATGGCCTGCCGGCTGGATGCACAGTTGCCTGAGCCGCGATATTTTCTTGCCCTCATCGACAAGAACGAGGGCAAGCTCTCACTTGCAGTGAGTCTGTTTGAAGAGACTGTGAAACTGGAGCCGAGCAACGTAATGGCCTGGTATATGCTTGGCCAAACCCTTGAGCAGGAGTCAGAGCCGGCGAAGGCACAAGCGGCCTGGCGGAATGCGATCGCGATCGATCCGAACTTTACCGAGGCGTTGTTCAGCCTTGCGCGCGCGCTGCGATCTACTGATCAAGCGGAATCGGAGCAGTTGATGGCGCGCTACAATGCTGTTCAGAAAGAGCGGAGCATCCTGGACCGCGCGGACACGCTGGCCAACAACGGTATTGAAGCGGCGTCGGCTCACGACTGGCCCGAAGCGATCCGGCAGTTGAAAGAGGCTATCGCCGCGTGCGGCGACTGCGCTGAGAAAGCCAACCTTCACAGGAAACTGGGCATCATCGACTGCCAGGCCGGCGACCTTGTCAACGGCGAAACGGAACTTCTGGCCGCGAAGGCGCTCAAGCCGGATGATCCCGTGACCCAGGCTGCCCTTGAATTGGTCGCCCGGGCTCGAAGCCAGAACTCCGAATCCGGCACAGAGAAGGCGCGCTAGCGCGGGTGACCTGCTGCTTTCACGCTTCAGAGCAATCCGGGCAAATCTGCCTTTAGAACGATTGCAGCCTAGATAAATTTGAACCGAACCCCTTGCTCTTTTGTCTCGCGGACAAGTGCGAGGGGGCCGGTTCTTTTGCCTCAGTTCAGCTCAGCGCAATTCTCAATGCGGCGCCGTAGTCATTGACCCCCCAGCCCTGCCGCGGTAACTCTACGTTCAGTGCGTCAGCGCCCTGGTTCCATTTGATTTTCGCTTCAGAGCCGAGGACGGTCACGTTCTGAACCTTACCGGGATTCGTCTGGCTCGATATTCCCAGCGAGGAAATCTGCACATCTCCGTCCGGCCATCCGAGGCAGATTGCGTAAATCACGTTATTGGCCTTGTTGCGCGTAAAGCGGAAGTCTTTACTTCCCAAGGCTTTGATGCTTGTGCCCTTGAACGATCCGCTCTCTATCCTGTTCGGACCCTCGCCGTAGACAGTCCAGGGCCGCGTTTCGTAGATTGCCTCGCCGTTGATTTTCAGCCATGCTGCAATCTGGTCGAGGACAGCGATTTCCTTACTGTCGATCGTCCCATCCGGCATGCCGGGCAAATTCAGGATGAAAGTACCATTTTTGCTTATCGTGTCGACAAGCCAGTGAATCGCGTCACGCGGCGGCAGATAGCCCCCAAATTCACCCGGCTCGTCAAAGAGCCTGCGCCGGTAGTGCCATTCCCCAATGCATGTCTCCGACTGCCACGCGTACGGCATGATCCCGCTTGTCAAACCACGTTCGTAATCGGCAACCAGCGCTTTGGCCAACTTGTCCGGCACTTGCTTGCCATTGAGGATGGCCTCCATCTTTCCGCGCGTCTTCAAGTTGTGGTTATAAAAATACGCGCCGATATTCATGCCTCCCCAGCCCAGCGGAAGCAGCGAATTATCGAAGTAGAGGAGGTCAGGATCGTGTTGATCGATCAGATCGCGCGTACGGTCGTAGAAATGCTTGACGTAGGAAGCGTCGGGCAGCGCAACCTTTGGATGCTTCGCGGCATAGAGCATTTGCGGGTCGAGCCCATCCCACCACTGGCCCTTCCCCTCGGCCTTTGTCATGCGGCCGTCGTATGACACACCCGCATACGGACCGCTTTTGTCGGCGCCGTGTGACGTCTGGAACCACCACCAGTTGCGCGCCTGGTGTACGGTTACACCAAAGCGCATTCCCTGTTTTCGCGCCGCGGCAGCCCACTCGCCCAGCACATCGCGGTGCGGACCGTGATTCATTGCATTCCAGGGTTGATGCTTTGAGTTCCACGTGTCAAATCCATCGTGGTGATTGGCGAGCGCAATAAACAGACGCGCCCCGGCATCCTTGAAGCGCTGGATTAGAGCCTCAGGTTCCCAGTTGAGAAGCGTCCACTGTGCGCAAAGATCCTTGTACCCAAACCGGGAGGGGTGTCCATATTTCTGCACCTGGAATTTGTAGTCGGGAGAGTCTTCCGTGTACATTCCACGTGCGTACCAGTCGCCATGTTCAGGAACGCATTGCGGACTCCAATGCGCCCATACGCCGAACTTTGCATCGCGATACCACTCGGGTGCGTCGTATTGCAGCAGGGAATCCCAGTTCGGCTGATAAGGACCTTCACCACTCAGTCCGCTTATGGGAGCCTGCATCGGGACGCCATCCCAGGAACCGCCGGGCAACTCTGGCGGCTCACCCCACGCAGTTGGTGTCCAGTTTGCATTGTCGAGTCTGGTCTCGACGATCTTGCCATCTACAAGCGCATGGAAGATGCGTTCGCTCTCAGGAGTTGCACAGAACTCTTCATAAGTCTGGTGAAGTGTGTTGAAGCCGGCAGGTGCGTTCAGGGCGGGCTGTCCTTTTGCCGGAATGGCTCGGGCCGCAGCGGCAGCCGCGATCAGCTTACAGAAGTCTCGTCGTTGCATTTGTTCATCGCTCCTTTTCGCCCTCGCGGGCCAACCAATTGATCAGAAGTGTTTGTGTCAGGCATGCAGCGGGTTCTGGCGGCGCGCCTGAATACGAAGCCCGGTGAACTTCTGTTCCACGGGGTAATCCAATGAATGTCAGGGCGAGTACAGATCGATGGCCCCACCTGCCGGGTGAAGCTTGCGACTGGGCCAAGGCAGGCCAATCCATCGAACGCATACAGGCCAACAGATCGACATCAGGGAATCACTCATGAACGCTCACACAGGTTTGGGGTTTGTCTGGGACGACAAAAAATCATGTGGCGCTTACTCCATTTGCCAAGGAATGTCTTAATCGCTTCTCAGCCGCATCGCTCCAATACCCGCAATCCAACTGCAGAAAGACCGTGGTGTAGGGAATCGTGAGCGTTGTTTTGAGGATGAGTATCTGATACAACCGTGAACTCTCGTCCAGCTTTGCAATGACCTGTTCATGCCCCACTTCGCTTGCCTTCTCATTTTTCAGAAGAGAATCGAGTTCACGGCGCAAGGCAGACACGCCTGGTGCATCCTCCTCGGTGACATGCCTGAACTCGGCATCCACATAAACGTTGGCACGAACATGCCTGGATTCAGCGATGGCGCGGAGGGTATTCGCAAGAACTTCAAGGTGATCGGCCGAAGTTGCGATCGTCTTGATGCCCTGGCCGGTCTGTGCCGGATAAGCAGAATCAGCAACAACAATCCAGTTGCGGTGGCCCAGCAGTGGCAGCAGATTTCTCAACTGTTGCTCCCACGTTTCGGGATTACGATCAGGGCTGACATTCATTTTCGGCCTCGCTCAGCATTTCACTGCTGTGGTTGACAATAGGCGCCGTATTTGCACCCCGGAAAGCAAAGCCCAGTACTACCAGGTAGCAGAGGAGCGGAACAGTCATGCTCACGGCCATGCTCTTTGAACTGACGAATGAGAACGTCGTTGAGGTTGTTGGGGATGGCCCAGAGAAAAAACAGTCCGGTCACAAGAAAGAAGGCAACCCTGCCGTGGCGGGGGAGCAGGGGCGCAGATGAGGACTGTGCCGATGTCGGCCTGGTTGGGGAAATATACATGAGCTACTCCGCAGTGGGGCAGACCGCGACTTTTCCGCAGCGCCCAGAGGCCATCAATTCATATGCTTCACTTGCCTCATCGAGAGTGAAACGGTGTGTAACGATGTCCTCTGGGTGCAGATTCCAGCGGACGAGCCGTTCTACGAGTTCCTCCATGAGCCAGGTTGAGGTAACCCAGGAACCGAAGATCGTCTTCTGATCATGGATGATGTCGGGAGACGGGTTGAAAGCGACGGTGCCGCCCTCGCCAACCATGACCATCTTGCCCCATTTACGTGTCGCGCGGATTGCAACTGCACGTGCGTCCGCATGACCGGAACAATCCACCGCGCGCTCGACACCATTTCCGCCGGTGAGTTTGCGGACTTCATTGACGTTGTCAGGGCCTGCGGCGAGGACAAAGTCGCATAAACCGAGGCGCAATGCAATGTCGCGGCGTTCGTCTGAGATGTCAATTCCAATGATCTTCTCAGCCCCGAGTTTGCGGCATAACGCTCCAGCCGCAAGTCCAACTGGCCCGAGACCGGTGATCAGCACCGCGTGGTTGCCGTCAATTCCTACCTTCTGCAGCGCTTCGTAGACCGTGCCAAAGCCGCAGGCAACCTGTGCGCCATCCAAATAGGTGAGAGAGTCAGGAAGATGGATGAGATCTTTCTCCTCGGCCAGCAGGTATTCGGCCATGCCGCCATCTCGCTGCCATCCATAAGCGCGTCGATACTCCGTGCTCGTGCACGAGATCATGTAGCCCCGCCGGCAATCGTTACATACGCCGCAACCGGAGATGTGATACACGATCACACGGTCACCTACTTTGAGACGCCGGCAACCCGGACCGACTTCGACAATTTGTCCACAGGGTTCGTGACCGGCGATCACTCCCTGGTAGCCTTCAGGACCTTTGCCGAGATGTTCGTGGTAGATTGCGCGGATGTCGGAGCCGCAGATGGTAGAGGCCTTGACTGCAATCAGTACCTCACCGTGTCCCGGTTTGGGCACTGGCACAGTTCTCATCTCGACCATGCTGTTTCCCGGAAGAAACGCTGCCTTCATGGTCTCTTTCATGTATTTCAATCTCCTCGTTCATGTGTCAGTCTTCCGGCTCAACAAAGTTGCATCGTTTCAAGCGGCATTTCAGGGGAATAAAAACGAATGCACCTCATTCTCGGCAATATGTGCCGCGATTACGCGGGCGTGATTCTCCCGTTGAGGTCCCAAAGATCTTCCCAGGATTGGTTATCCTTCCAGAGAAATACTTGACCTTTGATCAACCGGCAGTTGCGATCCAGTTTTGCAAACGCCTCCATGTCCTCCGGGGTTAACGGTTCGCTGACGACACTGACAAGATTGCTCAGAATGTTTCGCGGATTCGCCGAGAACGGGATTGGGATCTGTCCACGCTGGATGGCCCACTTTATGCACACAACAGCGGGGTGCACCCCGAGCTTTTGTGCAATTTCGAGGATCACAGGATCTTCAACAGGGGATGTATCTTCCGGTGTTCGGTCTCGCTCCGGACGTCCCGGTGATCCGAGTGGCGAGTATCCAATCGGTTGAATCCCTTTGTCGAGTAGGTAGCCGAAAAAATCCGGTTGCTGAAAGTGGGGATGAAGCTCCATTTCGTTGGCGGCGGGTTTGATGCTTGCGTCGCGGAGAAGCAGCTCCATCTTGGGGATGGTCATGTTGGATGTCCCAATGTGACGGACCAGTCCACGATCGACGAGCTCTTCCATCTTGCGCCAGGTCCGCATGTAGTTCTCGTGGATGTAAGGCACTGCATGCGCGAAGCGCGCCGAGACATCACAACCGGGAGGATGATGATTGGGGAAGGGCCAGTGAACTAAATAAAGGTCAAGGTAGCCAGCCTGAAGATCGGACAATGACTTTTCACATGAGTGAATAACATCATTTTCTCCGTGTTTATCGTTCCAAAGTTTGGAGGTGATCCAGACTTCATCACGGCGAAGGCCGTTCTGAAACATCGCTTTGAATGCTTTGCCGATCTGCTCTTCATTGCCATAAACAGATGCGCAGTCGAAATGGCGGTACCCAATGGAGGCTGCGAATTTTACCGCTTCGCCTACAGCATCGTGCGAGACATGGTCAGAGCCAAAGGTGCCCAGACCGATGGAAGGCATTCTTTCGCCTGATCTTAATGTGCGAAAGGGAACCAGTGCGGGATCGACACCGACAACAACCGGATCGGACTGGGCAGACGTAGATGGCATCAGCTAAAACCTCACAAATCCCCTAACTTAATCGATAACTTAATCGATGAACATTCTATCCAAATGTCGAGAACGGTGTCAAGAAAGGAGATGACCAGCGGTTGATGAGTCGTGCCCGTTGAATTTAATGGATTAGGGGTATTTACTTGACGC
>PKXI01000078.1 GCA_003133425.1 Acidobacteriaceae bacterium | reverse complement strand
ATTTCAAATATCTTTGGCTAGGCTTCTACCTTGGGGAATCAATCAACCAGCGTGACCATCTACCAGCAGCCGAAAACTTTGATGGCAAATGGATCTTCCATCGCGAGCGGCTCTACCGTCCACGCTTTCGGGTTGCTGTTCTTCGATGGCGGGAAATGAAAGATAGTGGCATCAAGGCTGGGCTCGAACTAATATTCTCTAACCCCGGTCAAATCGGTGCATCTTTCTAAGCATTTCTGATGGGGCTGAGTTCACACTCGGTCCCATCGTAGCTACACAGTTTCATCGATGATCGCGAGGATCTCGCGCTCAACTTCAGCCGCGAGATCCACCGCCCCCTCCAGACCGGTTGCAGCGAACAGGGTTGTCGGCTTGACTGTCGAGATCAGGCAGCCACCGTCCGTGCTGAACACCGAGATACGACAAGGAAGAACCGTCGACACCCTCATGTCGGTGTGCAACGCCCTGGTCGCGGCGTGTGGATTGCAGACGTCATACACTCTGCATTCGGATCCAAGCTGGATGCCCTTGGACTCCAACGTCTTCTTTAGATCGTGAATATGCAGAACTCCGAATTTATGCCTGGCGGCAGCCTCTTCAAGTCTCTTCCCGACTTCTTCAGGAGATCGCGATGATTGCTTGCTGTAAATCATGGTGCCCACCTCGCTGACTATTCTAAGTCCGCAAGGTCAACGTCGTTTGCTCTCATACGGACACATGATTTTTCAGAATGCACGTCCTAGCGGTCATCCTTCGAGATTGCCCGCAATCTTAGGAAAATCGAGACTCCAACAGGATTGGAACCGTAGATAGGTTGCAGAGGCTGACCGACACCATACGCGGTTACCTGGGCACCTAGAGCGGAAGCCAGATGTGGAATCCGCCCAAATTCGCGGTCGTAGCCAAATGTGTACGCTTGCACGTGCGTCAACGGCGCTTCGCTGAAGCCCGGTGGTAGTGGGTGCTCGCCGATAAGGAGTTCATTCGAGCGGCCTGCATTCTCAAGTCGCGTCCACGCATAGTTTTGTTTCGCAAAGCGCAGTGTCGACTCAAGAAGATAGCTGTTCTCTTTGGAAGAGTCCGCGAGCGATCGAGTCCTGCCCCAGACCGCAGTGCTTGCCCAATTCCCATTAGAGAAAGGCTTGTTGTACATCAAGGATGCGGTCATCCTCTCTTGGTCTTCCGCCGGGAAGAGTGCCTCAGGGCTTGTGATGCGCGCGTACGAATATTGACCGCTCCAGTTTTGGCCTGGTTGCAAGGTCAGGCGCGTTGACCAAGAGTCGATTTTGCCCTGATCGATGTTCCAGCGATGTTCGTCCGGCTCTCGGCCGTGAAAGCCGCTCGCTTCGATTCGAACGATGCTGTGAGTCATTCCTACGGTGACGACGTCATTCGCAATGTGCGTCGAATCTTCCTGATGATGGCCGAGAGTACCGACTGGGTTCTCGAATGCAGATGCGCGATGCGGGTAAGCGGTCGGGCCAATCGCGGGGTCGCCTATGGGAGCAAAATAAAAGCTCAGAAGTCGGTGCTCTCCCAAATGGACGTCATAAAGACCTGCGATCTCCATGAAGAAGTCGTGTGGATGCTGGCCGTCTGCAATAGGAATTCCGTAGGCCGTTTCGCCTTGTTGAAACAGCAATGGATAGCGTTCGCCGGTGATGGTCGCGGGCTCCAAGCTGAACATCGCTCTCAGTGTTAATTGGTCCGGTCCAAGTTCACGCTGGGCCATGGGCATGAACCAATTTGTGGAGAACAGCTTGTCTCCGCCCCGTTGGCTGGACTGTTGCGTGTCCAGGATGAAGGCGTTGGCGTGGAACATCAACATCCATTCACCCTTCATGGTCATCAGCATTGGCGTTGGCGTGGAATTAGGCTCAGCGCTGGTTCCCGAAGAAGCGTGATGCTGGATCTGTTGCAGAAGAGATTTCGGATGCATCTGCTGCATCAGCTCCATCATGCCGCTGCCCATCCCACTCATCTGGTCGTCACTCATGCCTGGCATTGACTTCCGCGCAGCAGGACTTTTCGCATTCTCTGGCGTGCTCGAAATGGGCTGTGGCTGCTGCCCGAGGAGCAACGAAGACGCCATGAACTGAACTAAAAGCACGCGACGAATCGACAACTGAGGTATAAACGCCAATCAAACCTCCTGAACCGAAGACCTATTTGATGTTCGAAGACGTGATATGGATCAGGGACTTGTAGTTCGATAGAATCGTACTCTCCGAATCTAGATGAGACTGAAATATTCACATCTGCCGACGAGCGAGGCTGTCGTCGACTCCATTGGGTTGTGCCTGGATCACCGTTCAACCCGGAAGTTAACCGGTTTTTTGACCTTCCCAGGGTCTCCGGTAGGCGCCGGCCAGGGTTGGGGAAGGGTGGTGACCACACGTCCGCGACCAGCCCTGGGGTCTTTGGAGCATGAGACAGACCGTGGAGTTGGGACATGTTGGCAGGCGCCGGTCTGGCATTTTGACATGGAAGCGCGGTGTCTCCATCGCGATTAACCCAGCGGCGCTACAATTCAAGCGACTCAGTGCTGAAGAAGGAGATGCACTATGTTTGAGGGTACTGGTTTGCTTCTTTCTTTTTTTCTAGTCCTCGTGATCTTTCCGGGGCTTGCCACCGTCTTCGCCTCGTTCTACAGCATTGGTCCGACTCAGATTGGACTGGTACGAAAGAGATTTGGCAAGAAGCTACCCGGCAACAACCCCGTAGCCTTCGAAGGAGAGGCCGGTTACCAGGCCGATCTTTTGATGCCGGGCGTGCGGTTCAAATTCAAGCCGTTCTTCGCCGTGACCAAGCACCCGTGGGTTCAGGTGCCGGCGGGACAGATCGGCGTCGTGATCGCGCAGGTTGGCAAGCCCACGCCCATCGGCGCCAAGTCAGGCAGGTACGACGCCGCTTTCGGCAACTTTACCGACTTTCGGCTCTTTGTCGAGAAAGGCGGAGAGAAGGGCGTTCAAAGACCAGTTCTTTCTCCGGGTACACTGGCGCCCATTCACCCCGTGGCCTTCCTCGTCATCACCAAGCCGCAGGTCTTCGGCGTACCGGTGTCGGACGAGTACGGTTACCTCGCACGCGTCAACAAGCTAAGCTTTCAGGCATTCGGCCTTGAAGAGTGGCAGCTCAATGTAACGCGCATTGCGCCCAAGCCAACCGGCGAAGGCGGCAAAGTCGTGGACATGATCGGAGTAGTTACCTCATTGGACGGCGAACCGTTGCCGGCCGGCGCGATTGCCAGCAGGCTGGGCGGATTCAAGGACGTCAGTGAAGTTGAGGGCAAAGCCGGAATCACTGACTTCGAGCTGATGGCGCTGATCCTCGGCAGCAAGAACGATCAGCACAACAACTATCAGGATTTCCAAAAGTTCCTTGAGGCCGGCGGAAAGATCGGCCTCCAGCACGACCCGTTGCTCTATGGCGCATACAACCTGAACCCATTCCTGGTGCGCGTGGAGCAGGTACCGATGCTGGTTGTGGAACAGGGGCAGGTTGCCGTGATCAAGGCCTACGTAGGTCTGCCTACCCAGGACACATCCGGCGCAAACTTCAAGTTCGGCAGCCTGGTGCGTCCCGGCCACCAAGGCATTTGGCAAGAAGCGTTGCGGACCGGGAAATATCCCATCAATCCCCGCATCTATGACGCCAAGCTCGTTCTTACCGCGATTCTCAAGCTCGATTGGGCGAAGGATGTGACAGGCGCTCATGGGCTTGATGCGCGCCTTGAGCCCATCATCGCCAAGAGCAATGAGGGCTTCGTGTTCAGCATCGACCTGCAGGTACTCATTCACGTTCCGGACACAAAAGCCCCACGCGTAATCTCGATGGTCGGCTCTATGGAAAACCTGGTGAACGAAGTTCTTCAAGCCGCCGTCGGCAATCTCTTTCGCGACAAAATTGGTGGCATGGAAGCGATTACTTTCATTCAGACTCGCCAAATGGTCCAGGAGCAGGCCTTCAACTACATTCAGAGCAAACTCGCCGAGTACGAAATCGAGACCAGGGGAGTTTATATCCAGGATGTGGTTTACCCCGAGCAACTCGTTACTGTTCTCACCCAGCGTGAGGTAGCGCATCAGGAAGTGGAAACATTCAAGATGCAGAGGCAGGCGCAAGACCAGCGCATCGAAACGGAAAAGGCTCGCGGCACCGCCGACATGCAAGTCGATCTTGCCAAGGCGAAAGTCGGAGTGGACATCCAGACCAACAGGACCGAGGCCAGAATGAAGGAAGCCCAGGGCGAGGCCACCTACATTGAGCAGACCGGCACAGCCAGGGGAGCCGAAGTTCGCGCGGTCGGATTGGCAAACGCCGAGGCCTATCAGCGGCAGGTGGAAGCTCTGGGCAAGGGACCCACGGCTCTCGTAAATGCCATTAAGGCGCTCGCAGTCGGCAACAGCGCCTTCATGCCCAGGATTCTGGTAGTTGGCGGAGGGAACAATCAAGGGGTTCTCGAAAGCCTGGGAACGCTGCTGATGGACAAGCTCGACACGAGTACTCAGACCCCGGGCTCTGATAGCCCGGCGCCTGCAGGGCCTGAACCGTCAAGCTCCGCGAGGACCAAAGGTTCGCCATCACCGGCATGAAATATTCTCTTCGAGGGCAATTCGCGACGAGCCCGATCGCTCCATGAATCCGAGCCCTTCATTCCGGGCGGTTGACCG
>PKXI01000301.1 GCA_003133425.1 Acidobacteriaceae bacterium | reverse complement strand
GCTGAAGCCCGTACCCTTCAAGGCATTGATTCATTCGGAGATTGCGCCGGATCTTTTTTTTGCGCAGTTCCGTTCCTGCTTTGCCTTCGGTGCGGAGTTTCCAAGGTTGAATTGCGGGGCTGTAGACTAGGCTGCATGAAACGTTTTGCACTAGCTCTGGTTTTGTTCTTTCCGGTTGGCGCATTCGCGCAATCGTTCTCCGTTACATTTCCAAAGGAAGTTAGCGCGGGGGCGCTTGATGGGCGGCTGTTGCTGGTTCTTTCTACCGATCCGAGTGACGAGCCACGGAACCAGATCGACGACACGCCGCGGACGCAGATGCTGTTTGGGCTGACGGTGGATGGGTGGCAGCCAGGACAAGCGGCGGTGCTGGATGCGAGCGCTTGGGGATATCCGGTTCGCAGCCTCAAGGACGTGCCGCCGGGCGAGTATTTTGTTCAGGTGGTGCTGAACAAGTACACGACGTTTCATCGCGGCGACGGCAAGACGGTAAAGCTGCACATGGATGAAGGCGAGGGCCAGCAATGGAACAGCTCGCCGGGAAATTTCTACTCAAAGCCAAAGAAGATTACGGTGAAAGCCGGCGGAGCGCCGATTGCGATTTCGCTGACTGAGGTGATTCCGCCGATTCCTGCGCAGGTGGACACGAAATACATTCGCCACATTCGGATTGAGAGCGCGGCGCTGACCAAGTTCTGGGGCCAGCCGATGTTTGTTAGCGCGATTGTGCTGGTGCCGGAGGGGTTCGACGAGCACGCAAATGCGCGGTTCCCGCTGATGATCTTTCACGATCACTTTGTTTCGGACTTCACCGACTTCCGGACGACTCCGCCGGAACCGGATTTGAAGCCGGACTACAGCGAGCGTTTCCATCTGGCGGGGTACAACCGCATCCAGCAGGATGAGGCTTACAAGTTTTACCAGAAGTGGATTTCGCTGGGGTTTCCGCGAGTTTTGATTGTGAAGATTCAGCATGCGAACCCGTTCTACGACGACTCGTACGCCGTGAACTCCGCGAATGTGGGGCCGTATGGGGATGCGATTGAGAATGAGTTGATTCCGGCAATCGAGAAACAGTTCCACGGGATCGGGCAGGGATGGGCGCGGTTTGTTTACGGCGGTTCTACGGGTGGTTGGGAGGCGCTGGCGGTGCAGGTGTTTTATCCGGACCACTACAACGGCGCGTTTGCTTCCTGCCCGGACCCGGTGGACTTTCACGCGTACATGACGATCAATTTGTACGACGACAAGAATGCGTTTTATCTGGAAGGCGCGCACTATCCGATTGCTCAGCCAGCGATGCGGGATTACCTGGGGCACACGCTGATCACTACCGAGGAGAACAACGCTTACGAACTGGCACTGGGGGATCACGGGCGGAGTGGAGAGCAGTTCGACATCTGGCAGGCGGTGTATGGGCCGGTGGGCGCGGATGGGTATCCGAAGCCTATCTTCGACAAGGTGACGGGGGCGATCGATCACTCGGTGGCGGAGTACTGGCGGCAGCATTATGACCTGGAGGCGATTCTGGAGCGGGACTGGGCGAAGCTGGGGCCACAGTTGAAGGGGAAGATTCATATCTACGTGGGGTCGGACGATACTTATTTTCTGAATGATGCGGTGTATCGGATGGAGGATTTTTTGAAGTCGACGAAGGACCCGGCTTATGGCGGCGAGGTGACGTATGGGCCGCGGGCGGAGCACTGCTGGAACGGGGATCCGACGCTGCCTAACGCATACTCGCGGCTGCATTACGACACGCAGTATTTGCCGATGATTCTGGAGCAGATGGAGAAGACGGCGCCGCCGGGAGCGGACTTGAGTTCGTGGAAGTATTGAAGGACAGGGACAGAGGGACTAGGGACCTAGGGACTAGAAAAGCGGCTGAGGGGAGAGTGTTGCTGTCCCACCCATCGCAAAGAACGCGATGGATGGGGCACAGGATGTTAGTTGAGGGGCTTGAAGTAGATTAGGGCGGCGATTCTCTGGGCGTAGTAGTTCTCTTCCCTGCCCTGGGGAAGATAGCCGTGGGCCTGGTAGAGGTGCATTGCTGGGGCGTTTGACTCGGCTACGTGGAGACCGATTGCGGTGGCGCCGGCGGTGGTTGCTGAGGTCTCGAGGCGGCGGAGGAGTTCGGTGGCGATGCCGCGATGGCGGTGGGCGGGAGCGACTTCGAGAGTTTGGATATACGCGGTTATGTTTTCTGATTCGCTGGTCCATTCGACGATGGCGAAGCCGGTCATTTGCTGGCCTTCTTCGGCGATCCAGGTGGCGGAGTCGGGGCTTGCGATGAGCTGCTGCATGTAGCGGCGGGGGAAACGGAGGGACGGCTGAAAGCATTCGCGCTCGATGGCGTAGAGCTGGGGAAAGTCTTCCGGGCGGTAGAGGCGATAGAGCATGTTTTGAATGTAGCGTGGCGGACCTAGCGGAGTTCGCGGGGCCGGGTTAGCAATTTAGCGAGTTAGCGTGCGCTGCGCGCACATTAGCGAGTCAGCAAGTTAGCGGGTTTTGGCGGGAGGTGGGGTGGATTCCGAGATCAATCGGTAAGCCAATCCCACCCTGATATGGAGTGACCCTGTCAACTGCTGCACATCGGTGGGGTTGATTTTGCTGTTGGCGTTGCTTTTGCCGTTGTTCGAGGACAGGGCCAGCAGCAGCCGGAGCAGGTTTTAGCGACGATTGATCAGTCTGATATTCGCGGGTCGAAACCGCATAATCGTGATCCGTCGGGAGCTGCCTCTGACTAGTGTCGCGAGTCCGGCTGAGCCTGTCGCATAGGGTGGCCGAGGATTCTCCTTCGTGCTTGCCCTGGCTGCGGCTGGC
>PKXI01000170.1 GCA_003133425.1 Acidobacteriaceae bacterium | reverse complement strand
GAGGGTCGAGGGCACTTTCGGAGTTATTTTCACGCTGAGTTCCAACGTGGGAATTGGCTCCTTCTGGAGTTGTAAACCGGAGCGGCCTTGGAGGGCGGCGACGGTCGCGGCGGCGCCAGAGAGAGCCAGCCAGCACCTTATAGATCCATCCCTTCAACCTCCATCACATACACAAGAGAATATCCATACTGGTGTTCAGGAACAATAAGCCATACAGCTTATTCCATGTAATCCCGCCGGCAACCACATCAACCTGCAGCCGGCCCAGGAACATGATTCCTGAGAACCGAAGAATTCCCATTCCCTCCATCATCCTGAATCCCTGCCCCAATGCTGTGCTCGATCGAGACGCAAAAGCTGAGCAATGAGCTTCATGACCTCAGTGACCTCTGGATCATTGCGCACCACCTATGGTGTCGTTGCGCACGGCCACATCGATAGGCGGTAGTGGGCCGATGAGGAGAGTGGGTCATCGAGAGCCGGCCAGCGCGTGATTTATGAAGCTGCTGTCCTGGCTGGCGGTGAGCATGTGAGCGGAGGCAGGGAGCTTCTGGCGCGGGCGCGCGAGGTGTTGTGTTCCCGGCAGGACGGAGACACCTGGTCATATCGTTCTTTTCGCCCAGGATGCGCGCCGACATGTCCGCCGCACTGGTGCTCACCGAAGAGAACTGGATGCGCCGGCCGGGATATTCCTTGAGGGTGATTCCCCCTGCAGATGCCGATTCGACGGTGCCCGAGATCTCGTCAACCGGTTCCGTGTAATGCCGGTCGGTCATGCGGATGACAGACTCACGTGTCTTCTTAACCCGTGCCAGGATCTTCTCGTACTCGATCTCGAGTTCGGTGTTGCCCTGTGCCTGTCTGCCGATCTTCTGGCGGTAGGTGTTGTACTCACGTGAGTAGAGAGCTACATCGGCCAGGATGGCCAGCTTGTGGATGTCTGGATAATCTTCTGGGTTGACGTCTTTCAGTTCAGGATGGAGTGCTGCATATCCTTCTCCGGGCAGACGGGCATAGCGGAGCTTTGGTAGCAGACTGTCTTGAGTACATGATCATCGTGGAATTCAATCTAGCGCCGCCTGAATTTACTTGACAGACGGCATTCATGAGGAGTAATGTGTATATGAGTATGACTATTAACAGTCAAGAGGACTTCGATCGGGTCAACCGCCAGGTCTGGGGCCAACTGTTCGGCTTGTTTATCCAGAAGGGCCGCGAGAAAGGGAGCCGTTCGGTGGAGGAGGCAGCCGGGTTAGCTGGCATGGAGCGGTCCGAATGGCTGGCAGTCGAGGCTGGCCGTGTTCCAGAGACTGCGGCGCAGGTACGTTCGATGGCCGGCGCCCTTGAGTTCAGCGGCGCGCAGTTGGCAAACGTGACCTGCCTCTGCAGGGATGCCTGGAAAAAGTAAACCAGCCCTGCCGCCGCCCCGGGGCCTTCCGGGGCACTGGCGGCGGGTACTCACATCCATATAAGCTCACCTCCAGAGGAAGGAGGTGAGAACAATCAAGAAGGAAGGATCAGGGATCAAACGCGTGAATATCAATATCCCAACAGAACTTCACAACAGTTTTAAGGCCTCAACCGCAGCCCAGGGCCTCGAAATGACGGTCGTGCTTCTGGAGTTCATCCAGGGCTACGTCGCCAAGCATGGATCCACCACTCTGCAGAAGAAGGGACGGCGCGCATGACACGCGCCGCCCTTTATATGAGGGTCAGCACCGTTGACCAGCATCCTGAGACGCAACTCCTTGACCTGCGCCAGATGGCCGCCCAACGCGGCCTCGATATCGTGCATGAGTACACCGATCGGCTCTCCGGCGTGAAGGCCAAGCGGCCGGGACTCGATGCCATGATGACGGATGCCCGCCGCGGCCGGTTCGATGTTGTCCTGGTCTGGGCCTCTGACCGGATCGCCAGGTCGGTGAAGCACTTCCTCGAGGTCCTCGACGAATTAGGCAGATTGAAAATCGAGTACGTCAGCTTCCGGGAAAATATCGATACCGGCGGCCCGCTGGGCCGGGCCATCGTGATCATTATCGGCGCAGTCGCCGAACTGGAGCGCAACCTGATCATCGAGCGGGTGCGCGCCGGCATGCGGCGCGCCCGGCTCGAAGGCCAGCACATCGGCAGAAATCCGCTGGTCCTAGATAACGCCGCCATCCAACGAGACCGCGAGCATGGCCAGAGCCTTCGCCAGATCGCGAAAGGCCATCGCGTCTCAACTGCTACTGTGCAACGAGTGCTTCGCAAGCTCCCGCCCCAGGTGCAAGGACTGGAAGTACTCGAAAAATCGGCATGAACCGGGCCCCTTTTGCCCTGTGACAAAAGGGGTCTAAAAACCCTCCCGCCAACCACAACAAAACAAACGGCCGGATCTGCCCGATCTGGCCGTGTCAAAAGGTGTGGGTTGTGGCACACGCCTTTCGGAAAGCTCAAACCTAAAGCCAGGATCCGAGTCAGTTACACAGGCACTTCAGGTTTGAAGATTTAATCGATAAATGTATTGGCCATTTGGCAAGAACTCCGATTGGCTGTCCCCCTTTTGATGACTGATTCAAGGCACCTATGGAACTCGTTCTAGATCTTGAGTTTAATAATCTCCTACACCTAATGGTTGAAGATGAACTAAACATTATGCTTGACAACCTCCAATTTCTGAGCGCAGGCTCTTTAAATCGTTCGCTTAACGATGGCGAGCGATGTGTTTAGGCTTCCCCCTAAGCAAAAGACAATTTTGCCGTTATAAGTAGCGCGGCTTTATGTAAGAAAACTGTGAGTTTTCTTGGAGGGTGTTCTGTGACGATCAAGAGATCGGTGTGCCCGATTGTCTGCCTCTGCGTGCTTATTCTCGGCGTGTCCCCTGCATTTTCTCAAAGCATTTTCGCGACTCTGACCGGCGTTGTGTCCGATCCTCAAGGTGCAGTAGTTGCGAATGCAAAGATCACCCTGAAGGATTCCCTGTCGGGTTCCTCTCGAGACACCACAACCAACGGGGATGGCTACTACACCTTTGCCTCGGTGCCTGTGAGCACATATATTCTAACGGTGGATGCTCCTACCTTCAGGCAGTACCAGGCCAAAGGCGTCAGCCTCGGCGGCGGAGAACAGCGCAATCTCAATGTCGTTCTTGCGATTGGCGTAGCTGGCGAAACAGTGCAGGTAGACGCGGAGAATTCGACTGTCGCCGTGACCGACTCAGGAGAAAAATCCTTTGCGCTGGAAACCAAGGAACTCCAGAGCTTCACACAGGTGGGCAGCAACGCCGCTGAATACATCAAGATTGTTCCCGGATTCGGCATCTCCAACGGCACGCAGAACAAATCGAATTACAACGGCCAGACCATCGGAATCAACGCCAACGGCGATTCCGGCAGCCAAAGCCCGCTGAATGCTGCATACTCCTACAACGGCCTGCCCACAAACTCCCTGGACATCACCGCGGACGGCGCTCACGTTTCTGACCCGGGCTGCAATTGCGACACGCCGGTCAATCCGAACTCCGACTTCGTGCAGGAGTTCAAGGTGCTGACGTCGAACTTTAGTGCGGAAGAGCAGAAGGGCCCCGTGGTGATCAGCTCTATCACAAAAGCAGGCGGATCGCAGTTTCACGGGAACGCATTCTTCTCTGCCCGGAACCACTCACTCAACGCGAACGACTGGTTGAACAACTTTAGCGGCGTTAAGCAACCGGCGAATGCCTATTACTATCCCGGCGGATCCGTCGGTGGCCCGGTCATCATCCCAGGAACCAGGTTCAACAAGAATCGCAGCAAGCTGTTTTTCTTCACAGGGTACGAGTATTACAACCAGACGCTGGACACAGGATTGTTAAGGGCGACCGTGCCAACATCGTCGGAACTGACGGGCGATTTCTCGCCCACGTCGATTGCTGGAGAAGGAACCGTCACGGCCTCCGGCAAAGCTCCCGGACCACTCAACTCCGCCGCCCTGGCAGCCTTCGGCGGAACAAAAATCCCAGCGTGCACCGGCACTCCAAATGGCAGGTGCATCGATCCAAACATGCTTGCCCTGACGAAGCTCTTTTCCGCTCCGAACGCGAATCCAAACTCGACAGCCGGATATAACTACGTTCAGTCCGAGATCTTCAATCAGAACAATAAGCAATGGGTAATCCGTTCAGATTGGAGCCTCAGCGACAACACCAAGGTGTTTGTCCGCTACAACTACCAGAGAGAAGTTCAACAGTTTCCTGTCGGCCTGTGGTGGCGCAATACCGATCAAGTGCCCTATCCGACACCGATCCAAGGCAGGAATCGTTCGGATTCTCTTTCAGGCACGCTCACACATGTCTTCAGCCAGAGCATGACGAATGAAACAGTCGTGGCGTATACGTTCGTGGGGTTCCCGAACGTGTTTGCGGATCCGTCTAAGGTGAGTCGCACCAATGTGGGCTACAACTATAAAGGACTGTTCCAAAACGGTGTTGCGCAGATCCCGTCCTTTGGCCAGTTCGGCCCGAGCGAAGCGGCACTCGTATTCAATCCAGGCGGTTTTGAGGCTGGCGGAGCCTCTTCAGGGCTCTATGCGAATAAGTACATGCCAAGTGTCAGTGACACGCTCACCAAGGTGATTGCCAAGCACACTTTAAAGGCCGGCATCTTTTGGGAGCGGATTCGCAATGCACAGCCCGCGAACAACTACACAAATGGCCTCTTGCAGGTTTCCTCGGGCAATACCTACAGTTGGGGAAACGAGTATGCCGACCTACTGACGGGCAATCTGTCTAACTACACGGAGTCGAACAAGAATCGGATTAACGACATCAACTACACGACCTGGGAGTTTTTCGGACAGGACTCCTTGAAGCTGACCCCGAAACTGACGGTGGAAATCGGCATGCGCTTCACCCATTTCACGCCGTGGATCGACGGCCTGGGCTTCGGCTATTCAATCTTTGACCTGACGCAATTCAACCCGAGTTGCGCATCTGCCTTCTGCGGTTTTGAATGGCATGCAAAGGTCCCGTCCGTGCCGGTGGGAGGATTCCCAACACGCGGGCTGTTCTATCAACCGCGATTGGGCGCCGCTTACGACATCGCCGGAAACGGCAGGACGGTCGTGCGTGGGGGTTGGGGTCGCTTCTACTACCACTCGGGACAGTTCACGAACGGCCTCGATGCATCCGCGAGTGTTTCCACGGCCAACCTTTCTCCCAGCAACTGGGTAGGAAGCACCGGCTGCCCGGCAAATCCGCCTGCTGGCTCTGCCTTGTTTGCGGCGTATCTTTCCTGTCTGAATCTCTCTGCGACCCCTGCTTCGCCGGCTGCCGTCGACTCGAAGGATAATAACCAGCCTTATACCGATAGTTGGAGCGTCAACGTTGATCGGGTAACTCCATGGCAAGGTCTCCTCGAGGTTGCCTACGTTGGAAATCGCAGCAGAGAACTGCAAAACACCCAAGGAGGCGCGGGCAGCAATATCAACCTGGTACCGTTCGGCGCCATGCTGACCGCAAGCAATCCAGGAAATGCCAACGCGAACTTGTATCGGCCTCTCCAAGGCTACGGCGACTTGAACCTGGCAACCAATAATCTGTACGGTAACTACAATGCCATGCAGATAAGCTGGGCTCATCGCTCCAGGTACTATACGATTCAAACGAACTACACTTGGCAGAAAGCATTGGGCATTGTGTTGCCTACGGTTGACCCCTTCAATCTGACGAGCAATTATGGCGTCCAGCCGACGGATCGCCGGCAGCTTTTCAACGCCGCTTACTCAGTTAATCTCGGCGACCGGGTCCGCGTTAATCACTTCGTAAACGGGACTTTGAACGGATGGCAGCTCTCGGGGATCACGCAGATAGAAAGTGGCGCCAACATCACCTATGGAGGCGCTTACAACGTCAACACGAACTACAACATGGGGCTGAGCTGCGTAGGGGCCGCGTGCTTACAATCCGGAGCCATCATTCCAGGATCAGTCAGTGCGGCAAACCCGACCGGTATTGCCATCAATAACCAGTCCATTCTGGGGACAAACGCGCAACAGCTGAACCCGCTTGTAACTTGTAATCCGCTCTCGGGTCGCAGCGCCCATCAGTACGTGAACGGAAGTTGCTTCTCAGCGCCCACGACGCCTGGCAAGAATGGGCCGACGATGATGCCTGTTGCTTACGGCCCGGAATACTTCAATTCGGATCTGGCGGTCTTCAAGAACTTCGCCATGTCAGAAAGCAAGAGTCTCCAGATTCGTGTGCAGGCTTACAACTTCCTGAATCACCCGCTCTACTCGTTTCCAAACGGCAGTAACCTGACCCTGCAGTTCACCCAGGATCCGGCGACGCTGAAGATCACGCAAGCAAATGCAAATTTTGGAATAGCTACACAGAAACAGGGTGCCCGCACTATGGAGTTTGCAGCAAAGTTCTACTTCTAGGTTGGTTGGGAGCTTCAACCCAGCCGGAAAGCATGATAGGGTGGGTCCTGCAGGCGCTCCCTGCAGGACCCACTACCGTATGCGCAATTTCTCCTATCTCCTAATCTTGATGCTGGCCGCAATAGTGCATGCCCAGACACCACAGCAGGTGGCGCAGGAGGGTCTGGAGAAGCAACGAAATGGCGATCTTGAAGGAGCGGCTGCGGACTACAGGCAGTTTCTTCGGATCCATCCTGAAGCGACTGCTATCCATTCAAACCTCGGGGCCGCTTTGGCGGGTTCGGGCCAGTTTGAAGAGGCCATCTCCGAGTACAAGATCGCGCTCCGCCAGTCCCCAGCCCTCGTGGAGGCAAGACTGAATCTGGCCCTTTGCTATTACAAGATGGGTAGGATTGAGGACGCCACAACACAACTTGAAAGAGTGCATGCCGAGAGCCCCGGAAATCATCAGGCCGTGCTTCTGTTGGGTGATTGTTACATGCGGATGGATCGGGAGAAAGACGTTATCCGGATCCTTGAGCCTGAAAGGGCAAAGTATCCTGACGATTTGGCGATAGCCTACCTTCTTGGCACCGCGCTGATTCGACAGAAACGAGTCGAGGAGGGGCAGGTTCTGGTCGACCGTATTTTAAGGAACGGCGACTCGGCCGAAGCGCATCTGATGTTGGGCACAGCGAAGATGGGTGCCTCCGACTTTGCGGGCGCTCGGGATGAGTTCGCCAAGGCAAATGCGCTGAATTCAGATTTGCCTGAAGTTCATGTTCTTTACGCCAAGGCTTTAATGCTTACTGGCGACTCCGATCTTTCCGAGAAAGAATTTGCGGCCGAATTGCGCGTCGACCCATTTAATTTCGATGCCAACCTGCAACTGGGAGCCATGGCAAAACAAGCGCAGAACTACGAGCTGGCCAGGAAATACTTTGAACGCGCTGCGGAGACAAGGCCGGGAGATCCGGGGGTCCGGTATCAGTTGGCGCTGCTTTCAGTTGATGAGGGCGCGCTCGATAAAGCCCGCGAGATATTGGAAGGGTTGGTCAAGGAGTCACCTCAGTTCCTCGAGGCGCACGTTACCCTGGCGCTGGTCTACTACCGCCTCAAGCGTCCGGAAGACAGCAAACGTGAACGCGAAATCGTCCAGAAGCTGACGGCCGAAGTGCAGGCCAGGCAGCCTGGCGTCAATCAATCTGAAGGTAAGCTACAGTGATCCTGAAACTCGCGTTGGCTATGTGCGAGGGAGACAGGTAACCTTGAATCCGTGATGACCAAGCCAGTATCGCTTCTATTCTTCCCGCTGCTTCTCTCATTTGTTTTCTCAACATTGGCTCGCGCGCAAATTGTTCTGGAGCGCCCTAGCCCCTGCGCTAAGTGTCATTGGCAGGCACGGTCGCAACCGGCCACCAATATGGCGCATGCGCTCGAAACGGTGGAGGAGAGCAGCGTCTTGACCAGTCATCCGCTTCTGGTTGGAACTTACGGCAGATATTCCTATCGCATTGAACGTACGGGGAACCAAAGCATCTACTCCGTGACAGACGGCATCAGTACGATCTCACTGCCGATTCGCTGGGTGTTTGGCGCCAGCTCCGCCATGGGTCAGACATACATCTTGGAAAAAGACGGCGAGTTGTACGAGAGTCGCATGAGCTGGTTTCGCACCCTGGATGGTCTTGGACCGACGCTGGGTGGTGGGAGCTTTTTGCCTGCCAACCTGCTCGACGCGGCTGGACGATTGATGAGCCACAATGAGAGATTGAGCTGCTTCGGATGTCACGCAACGAACGCAGTCCTGGGAAAGCAGCTCACGTTGGAAAAAATGACACCGGGAGTGCAATGCGGGCACTGCCACAAAGCAACCGAGGCGCACCTTGCGGCGATGTCTGGCGGCTCCGGCAAGCCTGCGGTGTCTTTGGAATTGTCCGAGTTCGATTACTTCTCCGCCGAGCAGGCGGCGAACTTCTGCGGCCAGTGCCACCGCACCTGGGCAGAAATTGCAATGCAACGAAATTTCAGTATCTCCAATGTTCGCTATCAGCCTTATCGGCTGACGGGCAGCAAATGCTACGACCCGGACGATGTGCGCATAAGCTGCCTGGCCTGTCACGACCCCCATATTGAGGTCAGCGACCGGCCCGCCGATTACGATCCCAGGTGTGTGGCATGCCACGGAGGCGGGAAAGCTGGAGCGAAGCGCTGTCGAGTTTCAAAAAGTAATTGCGTCACCTGTCACATGCCGAAGACCGAGTTACCAGGCGGCCACTATAAATTCTCCGATCATCGGATAAGGATTGTGAAACCCAATGAACCATATCCTGGATAGGCGGCGAACCTTTTGCGAGTTTCCAAACATGCTCCAAAACAGTCAATGACTGGTCCAGACACCCTTTGATAGGATGTTGCGATGACATTGTCCAGGCGCGGGTTTCTGCGACTCGGAATGGTTGCCGGAGCTGCAGAGCTTCTGTGTATTCCCTCCCAGTCGCAAAGCATTTCAAACGAGCCGTTGTTCGCCGAAGTGCTACCCTCGGTCTCGGGCATCCGATGGGTCCATGAAAATGCGATGTCTGAGACTCGTTTTCTGCCTGAAGCACTTGGCCCTGGTTGTGCTTTCCTTGATTATGACAACGATGGATGGATGGATATTTTCCTTGTGAACAGTGGCCCCAGCGACTTCTGGAAGCCTTCTAACCCTGTTCGCAACGCCCTGTACAAGAACAACAGGGATGGTACATTTTCCGACGTCACCGAGACCGCCGGCGTATCCGGATCGTATTTCGGAATGGGAGTCGCTGTCGGGGACTACGACAATGACGGCTGGCCGGACATCTTCGTAACTGCCTACGGCAGATGCACGCTCTACAAGAACAATCAGAATGGCACGTTTACTGACGTGACGGAGCGTGCAGGCGTTGCCACTCCGGGCTGGACAACCAGTGCTGTGTGGTTCGATTACGACAATGACGGCAGATTGGATTTGTTCGTCTGCAGCTTTGTGGACTACTCGGGAGTTCGCAAGCTTGCGTGCGGCAATAACGAACTCGGCCGAAACTACTACTGCGTTCCCCGGCTGTTCAAGCCAACCACCAGCTTCCTTTATCACAACAACGGCGATGGGACCTTCACCGAGGTGAGTCAGGGAACGGCCATCGCCAAAGCCTTGGGAAAGGGCCTTGGCGTCGTTGCCACAGACATCAATAACGATGGTCGAATGGACCTCTTCGTCGCCAACGATACCGTCCAGAACTTTCTATTCGTCAACCGCGGCCCCGCACCCAATGGCCGCTGGAATTGGGATGAGATCGCATTGCAGTCCGACGTTGGCTTCAGTGAAAATGGCCGGCCTCGTTCAGGGATGGGCGTGGATGCAGCAGATTTCGACGGGGATGGATGGCAGGACCTGTTCGTCGCAAATGTGGATCACGAGATGTATTCGGTTTATATCAATAACAAAGATGAGACATTTCACGATGCCTCGGAGAAGACGGGTGTGGCCCGCGACACCAAACTCATGAGCGGCTGGGGATTGAAGTACTTCGATTACGATAATGACGGCATCGTGGATCTTCTGCTCGCCAACGGTCATCCTGACGACATGATCGACAACTACTCTATGCAGGTGAAGTACAAAGAGCCGCTGCTGCTTTACCACCAGGGCAAGGATGGAAAACTGAAGAATGTAAGCGAGACAGCGGGCCCGGTGTTTCAGAAGCAGTTCGCGGCCAGGGGTCTGGCCGTGGGAGACTACGACAACGATGGCGCTCTCGATGTGATTATCGGAATAAACGGAGGGCCGCCGGTTCTCCTTCACAACAATGCGGCGAAGGGTAATAATTGGCTGGGATTGAAGTTGGAGGGCGTCACCTGCAACCGCGACGCCATCGGCGCTCGCATCATAGTAAAAGCCGGCGGAACGGTAAGGGCGCGACTGAAGAACAACGGCGGCAGTTACCTCTCGTCCCACGATCCTCGCGAAGTCCTCGGAATCGGCGATGCCACGCATATCGACGAAGTGGAGATTCATTGGCCGGCTCCCAGCAAACACATTGAGAAGCTCAGCAACCTCGCTCCAAATCGTTATATACATGTCGTGGAAGGTAAGGGGGTTGTCTGATTGCAGGTTGCACTCGCAGACCTTCATCCGCGGCCGGGCCTACTCCAAACGCGGTCTGGTACCCGCGCCTCGGCAGCCTTCAGCGTAGGAAACCCGTGAGTGCGGACAACGAAAAATAGAGCCCGGGAACCAGGAGGAGTAAGCAAATGCGAGTTGCTCGAGTTACCGCCTATATGTTTGCGTCTGTCCTGTTATTCAGCGGACATCTGGTTGTCGCTCAACAGATCGTGCCGGGCCCCCATGGCATCACCGCCACTACCGACGGGACATCACTCGAGGTAGACGCATTGAGAGACGACATTCTTCGAGTGCGCATGTGGAAGGGCGATGCCGTTCCAGAAGACGCATCGTGGGCAGTTTTGCCCGCATCACGCACAAGCAGTGTATCGGTTACATCTGAGCTACATGGGTTCGCCACTCGCGCCGTTCGAGTCCTCATAGATGAGCATTTAGGGCTAACCGTCTCCGACCTATCAGGAAACATACTGCAGAAGGACGCAAGTCCTGTGCGGTGGAATGGCAATCGCTTCACCGTCAGCAAGCAGCGAGAGACTGATGACCACTTCTTCGGGCTGGGGGACAAGCCTGGACCGCTTGATCGTGCTGGTGAAGTCTTTACCATGTGGAACACGGATGCCTTTGGGTGGCAGGAGTCGACCGACCCGATTTACAAGAGCATTCCGTTCTTCCTGCATGTAAGCCACGGTCGAACGCTCGGTGTGTTTCTCGACAACACCTGGCGGTCCAACTTCGACTTTGGCCATGCTGACCCCAGTGAATACACGTTTGGCGCGGCGGACGGCCCCATCGACTACTACCTCATGTACGGTCCGGAACCGAGGCAGGTCGTCACCGCATGGTCATGGCTTACCGGACCCACACCCTTGCCACCTCTGTGGGCGCTTGGCTTCCAGCAATCCCGCTACAGCTACTTCCCAGAGTCGCAGCTACGAGAGGTCGCGGAACGGCTGCGCAAGGATCGTATTCCCACTGACGTGCTTTGGCTCGATATCGATTTTCAGCACGAGAATTGGCCGTTCACCGTCAACGAAGAGGCTTACCCAGACTTCAAAGGAATGGTGCAGGATCTCGCGAAGGACAAGTTCAAACTGGTCGTCATCACTGACCTTCACGTCGCAAAGCAGCCCGGCGTCGGCTATGCTCCGTACGATTCTGGCGCCGCTGGCGACCATTTCGTTAAGAACCCCGACGGCTCTACGTACGTCGGAACGGTGTGGCCAGGGGACGCTGTTTTCCCCGATTTCACCCAGGCCCGCACGCGGCAATGGTGGGGATCGCTCTTCAAGACCTTCGTAGACGACGGCGTTGCAGGTTTCTGGAACGACATGAACGAGCCAGCGGTCTTCGGGACTCCCGAAAAGACAATGCCGGCCAATGTACAGAGCCGAATCGACGAGCCCGGCTTCAAAAAGCGCATGGCCACTGAGCTTGAAGTGCACAACATCTTCGGCTTGGAGAATGCCCGCGCCACCTATGACGGGGAACTCGCTCTAAGACCCAACGAACGGCCTTTTGTGATGACCCGCGCCAGCTATGCCGGCGGGCAGCGCTATGGTTGCACCTGGACTGGCGACAACAGCTCAACCTGGAATCACCTGCGCATGACAGTTCCACAAATCATCAATCTGGGCTTGAGTGGGTTTGCGCTCAGCGGCGCGGATGTCGGAGGCTTTGCGGGTTCACCTTCGCCTGATCTGCTAACTAAATGGGTGGAACTCGCGGCTTTCCAGCCGATCGACCGCATCCATTCCGCCAAGGGCACTCGGATGCATGAGGTCTGGGTTGATGGTCCGGAACACGAAACAATTCGGCGTCGTTTCATTGAGGAACGCTATCGACTCATGCCCTACTTCTATACGATCGCCGAGGAGACATCTCGCGATGGCCTGCCAATCGATCGGCCCCTGTTCCTCGAGTATCCCGATGACCTCACCGGCGGAACAGAATTCATGTTCGGCAGCAGAATTCTTGTCGCTCCAAGCTCGTATCTGGAGGAACCGGTGCCTTACGCCGTTCACCTTCCGCCTGGAACCTGGTACGACTACTGGACTGGCGACCAGATCAAGAGCGGTAAACCGGCCGGGCAAGTGGACCTTGAACAGCGTGACAAAGTCATTGCCCAGAAGCCTCTGATGGTGACACCGACGCTGGATCAACTGCCGGTTTATGTGCGCGGCGGGAGCATCTTGCCGATCGCACCGCTTACCCAAAGCACTTCCGAAACGCCGACCGGGCCAATGATACTGCGAGTGTTTCCCTTGACGCCGGGATTCGACTCTCAAGCAGAAGTCTGTGCCGGTGAGGTCTATACCGATGATGGGCACACCCTCAGTTTCCGGAACGGAGAGTTCGCGCGCATTCACTTCAGTTGCTCGGTAGCAGCGGACGGTGCCATAACTGTGCAGATCGCAAAGCAGGAAGGAACGTGGAAACCGTGGTGGAGCGAGTATCGTGTGGAACTGGTCGGCTTTACTCCGAAAACCTTTGAAGCGACTCTAAACAAGAATCGGCTGACCATGTCGAAAGTGGAGGGTCGCTGGGGAGTAGTAATTCCTGCAGTCGCCTCAGGGAGTAGCATCCAACTCAAATGAATTGCTTACCTTCTTGAATACAGCATGCCCCTGCAGGGCGCGGCTTGCGAGACCGCTCATGATCGTCGGGATCCTGGCTTTAGATTCTTACCGTTTCAT
>PKXI01000133.1:243-2853 GCA_003133425.1 Acidobacteriaceae bacterium | reverse complement strand
GGCGTGGAGGACCGCGGCATCCACATCCCGGTCACCGACCTCTACGACCGGTTCGCCGCCTCGGCACCGACCTATGAATGGGGTGGCCGCACGTACCCGTCGCTGGTGGACGCCCTGGATGCGGCGAATATGGTCCTGTATTTCGCGCCGGAGACAAATGGCGAAGTCGCGTACCGCGCTTTCGAATCCCGAGAACGGGAGACAGGACTCAAGCTGGTCGATCTCGCGGAAGACAATCGCGGAGTCCGCTACGATTTCGAGGCGCTGAAAGCTCAGCCGCGTAGGATTCTGACCAGCCCGTGTTGGTCAGGCATCACCAATGCCGGCCGGCCTTACAGCGCGTATTGTCAGAACATCGAGAGGCTGATCCCCTGGCGCACCCTGACAGGGCGGCAACACCTGTACCTGGATCACGAAGGGTATCTGGCGTTCGGTGAAAACCTGCCCACCTTCAAACCGCGGATCACGCTGGAGGCTTCATTAGACCTCGTGAACAGCGTGCGTGAAGGCAAGTCCATCGTGCTGAACTGCCTGACGCCGCACGGAAAGTGGCACATTCACAGCACGTATTCCGACGACCTACGGATGCTGACGCTCTCGCGCGGCATCGAACCCTTCTGGCTCAATGACAAGGATGCGGTCGAGATCGGCGTTGAGGACAACGACTGGATCGAAGCCTATAACGACAACGGCGTCATCGTCACGCGGGCGGTGGTGAGTGCACGCATTCCCACCGGCCTCGGGTTCTTCTATCACGCTCCCGAGCGGACCATCTCATTCCCCAAATCCCCCATGCGGAAGAACCGGCGCGGCGGGGGAAGCAACAGCATCACGCGCCTGCGGCTGAAGCCGGTGCTGATGGTCGGGGGTTACGCGCAACATTGCTATCGCTTTAACGATTACGGCCCCGCGGCCTCGGATCGGGACACCTATGTGATTGTCCACAAGCTGCCAGGGAAACCGAAATGGTGATGCGGAAAAGGAGTCGGACATGAACGTACGGTCCCAGGTTTCGATGGTGTTTCACCTGGATAAGTGCATCGGATGCCACACCTGTAGTCTCGCCTGCAAGAACCTCTGGACCAGCCGCCCCGGCGCCGAATACATGTGGTGGAACAACGTGGAGACCAAACCCGGCACCGGCTACCCGACGCTCTACGAGGACCAGGAGCAGTATCGCGGCGGCTGGGAAGTCAAAGACGGCGAACTGCGGCTGAAGCTGAATACCCGGGCGCGAGAACTCCTGAACATTTCCTATAACCCGCACCTGCCCGCCCTCGACGACTATTACGAACCGTGGACCTACAACTACGGAGACTTGATCGACGCACCCCTCCAGGAGGATCAACCTGTTTTCACTCCGATTTCGCTGGTAACCGGCAAGGAGATGGAGATCGAAGCCGGCCCAAACTGGGATGACGATCTGGGGGGCTCAAGTATTTATGCGGCCAACGATCCAAACCTTAAATCACTAAGCGATGAAGAGAGGGAGCGCCTGCTGGACGTCGAGCGGATCGTATACTTCTACCTCCCACGCATCTGCAATCACTGCGCGAATCCGAGCTGCGTGGCGGCTTGTCCTTCGGGCGCCATCTACAAGCGTGGCGAAGATGGCATCGTGCTGGTGAGCCAGGAAAAGTGTATGGGCTGGAGAATGTGCATCTCGGGATGTCCGTACAAGAAGGTCTACTACAACTGGGAGACCGGCAAGTCCGAGAAGTGCATCCTGTGCTATCCCCGGCTCGAAACCGGGCAGGCGCCAGCGTGCATGCATTCTTGCGTGGGGCGCGTCCGCTACCTCGGGGTGTTGCTGTATGACGCGGACCGTATCCACGCTACGGCCATGCGGCCGGACCACGAACTCGTGGATGCCCAGCGGGAGATGATCCTGGATCCGTTCGATCCGGAGGTGGTTCGCCAAGCCAGGAAGGATGGGATCAGCGATGCCGTCCTCGAATCCGCCCGAAACTCGCCGGTGTTCAAATACGTGAAGAAGTGGAAGATTGCACTCCCACTACACCCCGAGTTCCGAACGCTGCCCATGCTCTTTTATGTGCCGCCGTTGCTGCCTGTAACGGGGTCCACGAACGACGACGGTCTGTACGAGAGCTCTCCCGATTTCTTCAGCTCGCTCGAAAACGCGCGCCTGCCGATCCGTTATATGGCCAACCTCTTTACCGCCGGCGATGAGGATCAGGTGATCGCTGTCTACAAGAAGCTGATGGCAGGGCGACTATTCAAGAGGGCACAGACCGTCGGCGATATCTCAGTGGAAAAGGCCGCGCAGATTCTTGTCGAAGCACACACGACTCCCGAGGAAGTCGAAGAGATCTACCAGCTAACTTCGCTTGCGGGATTCGACGAGCGATTTGTCATTCCTCCATTCTCTCGGGAGGCGGCCATCGAGTTGGTGCAGATTACGCAGACCCGGCAGGAAGGAGGCGGCATGGGCTTCTTGCACGAGCCGCGTAGGGGTCTCTAGTAGGCCATGTATCAACGACTCGCCAGTCTCGTGAGCTACCCCAACGCGGAGCTTTTCCCGGCGTTGGACGCCTGCATCCAAGAGCTTGCTTCAGAAGTCCCCGATGCGGCCGCCCTGCTCGAGCACTT
>PKXI01000133.1:0-231 GCA_003133425.1 Acidobacteriaceae bacterium | reverse complement strand
CGGGGGACTTTTATGGCATGTCTCAAGGACAAATACCAGGAACTTGCGTTTTCGAGCGGTGCGGAACTGCCGGACCACTTGAGCGTCATACTGCGGTTCTTAGCGGTGGAGCAGCCCGGTCCGGAAAAGGAGGAACTGATCGGCGATTGCATCGTTCCGGCGCTTCACAAAGTGCTCCAGGCAATTGAGGGGGAAAAGACCCCCTATGGCAACGTCTTGCGCGCGCTGTTG
>PKXI01000324.1 GCA_003133425.1 Acidobacteriaceae bacterium | reverse complement strand
TTTGAAATGCGATTGCCCTGCCGGTAATCATCTTCATGGTGGTGGACTTGCCCGAGCCGTTGGGCCCAAGGTAGCCGGTCACTTCTCCCGGACGAGCGGAGAACCAGACGTCGTCTACAGCGGCAATGCCGGAGAAGTGTTTTGAAACACGTCGAAGTTCTAACATGATTTGTGCGTCCTCTGTAGCAATCGACCTATCGGGCAGTCAAGTTTATCGCAAGTATCTCCGGAATCACGAATTCAATAACGGAGGCCGAGCTTCATCGGGAATTCTTCTTCATCATCCTCGAGGCCGGGCAGATTGCAGTGTTGCCGCACAATCGCCTGATAGCGGAATCGCAGCGCCAGATGCGCAGCGGCGATTACCAGCACGGCAGCAATCATGTGCTGGCCACTCTGCTGAACCCACGGTTCAACGGCAACCGGGAGCGCGGCCACTACTGGAAAGAATGTGAAGTATTTGAGAACGGTGAATGCAAGGTTCGACTGACCTCGCGTCGGCTCGCCAGTGAAAGCAACAATGGTGACGTTGAGAAACAGCACGTCAGTGAGCAGAAGGCACATGCCGAAAGCAACAACTATTTGAGAGGCGGTTGAGGGCCAGGTGAGTAGGCTCGGCGTTGAGACTGTACGAAGCGCGATGAGGGTCGCCATTGTGACAGCGCACGCCCAGAGTAGCACCCAGGCTTTAGCGGCCAGCAACTGTTGCATGGCAGGAATGAAATCCGGTGGTCTGCCATGCACGATGCGAAAGGCCCAGCTTCCCTGTTGGTTGCCGGAAGACACGAAGGCCATGCGCATGCCGGCGATGACCCAGAAGGCAACGATGCCAAGGGCAGCGCGAATTCCGTCCGCGAAGATTGTCATGCGCACAGTTTCGTGCACGACGGCAAAGCGCAGAATGGCAGTGGCAACTACGGACAGGCCCACGCCTCCGTAGAGGACTAGATAGATGCGGTAGCGCGGGACACGCAGCACAGTTTGGCTGATGAAGTGGAAAACGGCACGGCGAACGGGAGCGCGAATCACTGTGAAATGGAAGAGGCTGTCGAGCGGGCGGCGGAGCCAATTGCGCGTGCTACAGGTGCCGGGGCCTTCCACAAGTTGGCGGATGCGGCGCAGGTAGGCGAGCGGATAGGTAAGCACAGCCAGCCCTGCAACCAGAAGCAGCGCAGTGCATCCGATTTTCGCCAGCGTGGTGTAGACGGGCAATGCTGCCGGCCCTTCCATGATGAGTTGATAGATGCCCAGAAACCAGAACGGAGGACAGTAGAGCGCATAGCCGCTGCCGGATTTGAGCAGCGCCGGGACTACGCCGGAGAAGACCGGAAAAAGGAACATGAGCAGCAGTAGCGCGGTGATGGAAAGACCCTGCATGAGCAGGGATATCTTGCGAAACAGGCGCTCGCCTAGTACTGAAAGAATCACGCCCTGCATCGCCAGAATGAAGGACGCGGCAAATAATCCGCTGCCGGCCACAGCGAGCAGATGGCCGGAGAGGAAGCGGAGAAGATTAGGCGGATCGATTGCCGAGGGAAGCACCAGGGTCGCGAAGAGATTGATGTCGAACAGAAAGCCTGCAACAAAAATACCAATGGCCGCCACGCGTGTGAGAAATGCGCGGCCTTCGGCGATGGGCAGAGTCTTGAGTACCCACAGGTCGAGCAGATCGGGAAAGAACATGTCCCACTCGAAGACGGTGACGATGCCCATGGCAACGAAGGAGTAGACGACATAAAAGAAGTGATGATTGACCTGCAACCAATAGGTTGGCGGGTCGCCCATTGAGTGTTGACCTGGAGGCCAGCCGGCAATGGGGTGGTAGACGGGCCATAGATAGATGGCAACAATGAATCCGGGAAGGCCGGTGGCAAAGGCGATCTGCACCAGGCGCGTTTTTGCGTCGCCGTCGGGCGAAGCGGTTTCGTGGTTGAAGAAGCGCTCAAGGAAATGACGGACGAGCAGCGAGAATTGGCTGCGCTGGGGTTGGCGCACGGCTCCGAGAGCTGCCTGCGCATTGAGCGCGAGCGGCTGAGTATCGGACATTGTGAGCAGACGCTGGAAGTTGTCAGACATAGTCGAGCCGCATGACTTCAACCATTTCCTGGGCAACGGTCCTTGTTTCCTGTTGGGCTACGAGTTGCGCGAATACGCTTTCAAGATCGGGCAGGCTCATCAACTTTGTGAGATCGGAGGGCGGCGCGTCGGCCAGGATGCGGCCCTTGGCGATGACGATGACGCGGTTGCATATCTGCTCCACGACTTCCAGCACATGCGAGATGTAGATGATTGCCTTGCCTTCCGCGGCAAGTAGTTCGAGCAGGTCCCTGAAAAGACGCGAAGAGACCACATCAAGGCCGGAGAGCGGCTCATCGAAGATCAACAGCTTGGGATCGTGCAGCAGGGCCGCGGCGATGAGTACGCGCTGGCGCATTCCCTTGGAGTAAGAAGAGATGGGCGAGTATTGCCATGACTCAAGATGCAGAAGTTTAAGCAGGCGTGTGGCTTTGGCTTCAAGCAGGGCTTCGCCGATTCCGCGCAGACGGCCGACGAGTTGCAGATATTCGAGGCCGGAAAGATAGCTGTAGAGATGCGCTTCTTCAGGGACATATCCGAGAATGGAGCGGAAGGCGACCATGTCCTTGCGGATGTCCTTGCCTTCAAAGAGCACATGGCCGTCGTCGGGGCGCAACATGCCGGTAATAATCTTAACGGTAGTGGATTTGCCGGCGCCGTTGGGGCCGAGAAAGCCGACAATCTCGCCGGGCGCCACATTGAAGCTTATGTCCTGAATGGCAGGAATGGTGCGGAAGCTTCGGTAGAGGTGCTGAAGTTCAAGCATGTGTCACCTGCCTACCCTATGTAGCATTCTTCATAATTACTTGTCAAGTAGATATCTACATAGGTAGAATGCGCGCATGGCTGCGGAGAGAAACCCGGAAACGAAACTTTCGCACACGGCGGCGATGATCCTGCAGGCGGTGGATGCCGGATTTATTTACGGCTTCAGCATCATGGAGATGACCGGGCTGCCCAGCGGCACTGTCTATCCGGCGATGCGCAGGCTGGAGCGCGATGAGCTGATTCGCTCGCAGTGGGAGAAGCAGTCGATTGCCGACGCGGAGCAGCGGCCGCCGCGCAAATATTACAAGCTGACGGCGGCGGGCAGAGCGACGCTGGAGACGTCGCGGAAGCGCTATCCGCTGCTGGAGCGGCTGATTCCGTCCGAAGAGGCGAGGTCGGTGTGAATCCACCAGTCGGATTTGTGGTTCGCCTTGCAGACCTCGCCCTGTTACGGAGCGCTTCGCTGCTGGTGCCGGGCCCGCAGCGTACGGAGTGGTGGCGTGAGTGGTATGCGGAACTCTGGCAGGCGCGCCGCGAATATGCATGGCCGGGCAAGTTTTCGTGGGCTTCGGAGCGCGCGATTGCCGGCTTCTGCCTGGGCGCGTTTCAGGATGCGATCTACCTCCGCAGGATTGACCGGCGCGGAAGAACTCCGATGACATTGCACTTCGGCTCCGCGTGGCAATGCCTGTTGCTTCTGGCCGCGCTGCTGGTAGCCAGTTTCACGCTGGTGCGATTGCTGCCGGGTGTGCGCGCAGAGCGCAGCCTTTCGCGTCAAGGAGTGCGTACGGGCCTCGTGCTTATTGAAGACGTGAGCAACGACGATTCGCCACGCACCATTTCATCTGGGCAGTATCGGGCATGGAAAGATCGCAAGCAGGAGTTCTTCGATGGGTTCGCGTTCTATCGAGTCACAAGGGAGAGCGTGAATTGGCGGCCGGTCGAGGACAGTTCGCGTGAGAGCGCGGGCTGGGGAGTTGGGCGAGCCAGTTCGAACTTCTTTACTCTGCTGGGTCTGCCGGTGCAGTTTCGGGAGAGGGGTGCGACCGTGGACTCCGATATGCCCAGCGTGATTCTGAGCGAAAGCCTGTGGAAGACTGAATTCGCCGCCAATCCTCATGTTGCCGGGAGCGTCGTGCTGGTGGGAATGCGCCGGGCTATAATTGCCGGCGTTGCGCCCGAAGGTCCGTCGGGACTGCCAGGAAAGGTGGACGCGTGGCTGCTTGAGCCCGATTCGCAGATGGTTTCTGCCGGCGCGGGATACGTGGTGGCGCATCTATCGGATTCGGGACGGTCGAGGATGGACGCCCCGCGGATTCAGATCAAGTCGTATACGCCGCACCGCTCCCCTGACGACATGCTTGGGATCTCGCTCGGCAATGGGATGCCGCGTGAGTGGGATGTATTTCGGTTCGCAGTGCTGCTGGCGTTTCTGGCTTTGCCGGCCATTACGTCGGTTTCGATCGGTGACCTGAGCGTAAGCGTGCACAGAATTTCGTGGCCGAGGAGATTGCTGCGCTGGGGCTTTCTTGGCGCCAAGATCGCGCTGCTGCTGCTGATTACCTATTTTGCATCGCTCGATCTCGCCTTTGGATTCACGGGGTTCAATACCATCCAGGCTTTGTATGTGCAAACGGTGTCGACATTTTTCATGTGTTTGTTCGGAATGCAATGGGCTCTTAGCGATCAACGGCGGCGCTGCCCGGTCTGCCTGCGGCGCGTTGACCATCCTGCGCGCGTGGGCCAACTTTCCAGAACATTCCTGGCGTGGAACGGAACGGAACTGATGTGCATGGGCGGTCACACGCTGCTGCATGTTCCATCGCTGCCCACGAGTTGGTTCAGCAGCCAGCGATGGATGTTTCTGGACCCCTCTTGGGATTTCCTGTTTACGGGCCCGGCGCGCGAGTAGGGTTGCGGGGTTTCGCGAAGATATGGATGAGCCGGAGCGACTACCGGCTCAGTTTGTAGACTTCGCCGGAGGCCAACAGGAATGCGCCAGTGACGTATTCATGCGTGCTCGCGCGCTGTGCTGGGTTTGGGCGCGCGTCCACCTGTTGGCCCCACTGCACTTTTCCTTCCGGGCTTACAGCGGCGGCGAGTGCTGCGTAGGCGTTTTTCGTAGCGGGAAGATAAGTTCGCCGGTCGAGGATGTGGTGATTCATTCCCCATGCGAGGCCGACACAGAAGAAGGCAGTCCCGCTGCTCTCCGGATTGGGAACGTCTTCCGGGTCGTCGAGGTTGGCGCGCCAGAAGCCGTCGGGAGACTGGCGCTTGATCAACTCCGAAGCCATGCGCCGATAGATCGCGAGAAGCTTTGGGCGCTCCGGATCGTTCCTGGGCAGGTACTCGAGAATGCGCGCGATGCCGGCAAAGGCCCATCCATTTCCGCGCGACCAGAAGACCTTGCGGCCATGTGCGGTGCGTTTCCCAATGTAAGTCGGGTCGCGGTAATACAGGCCCGACTCCTGGTCCCATAACTCTCCGCTGACATCGTCGAAGAAGGCGCGCATGGTGGTGAGATATTCCTGCTTGCCTGTGGCGCGGGCGAGCATGGCAAAAACAACCGCGCCGTAGAGTGAGTCGACGTAGGGTTTGCCGCCGTCAAGGTACCAGCGTTTGGCTCCAGCCGGGGAGTTGGGTGAGGGCGTTGAGAGCGAGGCTTCAGTGGGGGCAATCATCGCCGGGTCGTGGGCCGCTTTGTGTCTGGCGAGGTAGAGTTCCGTCCAGGTCTCGGCGCAGAACAGGCGATTGGCGCCGAGATTTTCTGTGCCGACTTGCCACTCATTCTGCTTGCCCCAATCGAGGGCCTGTTTGAAGAAAGCCTCATCGTGCGTGGCTTTCCAGGCTTCCATTACACCGGTGTACCATGTGCCGCGTTCCCAGTTGCGGTCGGTTGGTTTCATCACGGGATTTTCAATCTGGTATGCATCCGCGCGATGCATGAGAGTCAGAATCTCTCCACGCGGCGGGAAGGACGTTGCACTTTGCGCCGGCGCAATGAGCGAGACGCAGAGAACGATTGCAGTAATGAATATCGATCGATTCATGGAAAGGGTCATCACTCACTCACGAGCGCGATTCTTAGCGTGGGTTGCAGGCCGAAACAATCTTAGCCGGTTCCGCTGTAATCTGGAGAGACGATGAGAGATTCTGCTGTTTTACTGATCGATTGCCCGGACCGGAAGGGGCTTGTGGCGCGGGTTTCAGGGTTGCTCTACGAGCGGGGCGCGAATATTCTGCACGCCGACCAGCACCAGGACCACGGCCTGAGGTTGTTCTTCATGCGCGTGGAGTGGGGCCTTGGCGCGAATGCATCCACCGCGGAACGATTCGACCTGGATGGTTTCAAAGCTGCGTTTGCGCCGCTGGCTGCGGAGTTGGGGATGCGGTGGAAGTTGAGTGCGAGTGAGCGGCGGCCGCGGATGGCGCTGTTCTGCTCGCAGTATCTGCACTGCATGGCGGACCTGTTGCACCGGTGGCGGACGGGGGAACTGGACTGCGAGATTCCGGTGATTGTGTCGAACCACCGAGACGTGGAGAGGCTGGCAGCGTTCTACGGAATTCCGTTTGAATACATGGAGGTGACGGCGGCAACGCGAGTGGAGGCTGAAGCGCGGCAGCTTGAATTGCTGGCACGGCATGAGGTTGAACTCGTGGTGCTGGCGCGGTACATGCAGATACTTTCACCGGAGTTTGTCGGGCGATATCCGGCGGCGATCATCAACGTACACCACTCGTTTCTACCCGCATTCACTGGGGCTCGGCCGTATCATGCGGCGCATGCGCGGGGGGTAAAGCTGATTGGAGCGACCAGCCATTACGTGACCGAGGTGCTGGACGATGGGCCGATCATCGAGCAGGATGTGGCGCGCATCTCGCACCGCGACCAGGTGGAAGACCTGGTGGCGCGGGGGAGGGACCTGGAGCGGATGGTGCTGTCGCGCGCGGTGCGCTGGCATCTGGATCGAAGGATTCTCTGCTACGGGAACAAGACGGTGGTGTTCGATTAGAACAGTGAACAGTGAACAGTGGGCAGGGATCAGAGTTCAGGCCGCAGGCTCGCCGGGCGAGGATCAGAAAAGCTCGTCGGCTGAGGGCTGCGATGTCCGGTGAAGTAGTTGTTTTGAAATGACTTGAATGTTTGCCTAGGTGGTGCGTGCAGGGCGGCAAATGTTCGCTTATAGGGTTACGAAAATTGCCAAAGGTTGGCTTATAGGGTTGTACTTTTTCGAGCACGACACCTCTCAAACAGCCCATCCAGTGGAATTGGCTGCATAAAAGGTTCCGAAAAAGGGCCATGGGTTGTTTGTAATTACCCTAAAAGTACGTTTTTGGCGGCTTTTTGCATGCATTTAAGGCGCATTTCGGTGCATTTAGAGGGGTATTTTTGTGTTCTTGCTGTCAGCGGTGGAGGCAGGGAACAGGCCGAAGGCTCGCCGTGGCGAGGAACAGAAAGGCCCCTCGGTTGAGGGTTGTGGTACCCCACCCTAGGCGCAAGAACAAAGACGCGCCGAGGATGGGGCACCCGGCAAGGAATTGGGAATGGAACGGCCCCATGGTTGAGGGTTGTGGTATCCCACCCTTGCCGCAAAGTGCGCAGCAAGGATGGGGCACCCACAGCGCGTTGCCAAGACGAGACACCCGTTTTTGACTTACTGCTGACTACTTCTTCACGGATGCTGCTGGATGGTGATGGGAACAGTGGCTGTGTTGCCGGTGGCGGCGATGGCTTGAAGGCTTGTGGCTACGCCGGGGAGGGTTGCGGGGGAGAAGATGACCGTGCCGTCGAGGGCCGAAGCGGCGGTGGCGGTTTGGGTGGCGAGTAAAGCGCTGAGGGGACAGACAGTATGCGGGGCGCAGGGCGGGGCCCAGGCGTAGAGCGCCTCATAGAGGGCTACTGTTCCGCCGGCCATGGGGTTGCCGTTCATGTCGAGCAGACGTAGGGCGATTGGGTCGGGAGCTGCGGAAGTGGCCAGGGTTTGGGTTGTGCCGGAGATGGGTTGGAGGTATGCGTATTCGGGACGCGCACCGAAGGCGGTGTACGCGACGCATTGACTGGTGCCGTTGAGACAGGCGTTGATGGTGGCTGTCTGGCCTTCAGCGAGTGGGCCGACAGTTAGGGTACGGGTGGCGATTCCGCTTGAGTTGGTGATTGCGGCAGCGGAGCCGAGAGAGACGATGCCGGTGGCGGACGCAGCCCAAGAGACAGACTGGTTGGCCGCCGGAAGGCCATTCGAGAGGACGAGGGCCTGGACGGTCCAGGTGAAGGTGGCGCCGGCGGCGAGAGAAAGCTGCGGAGTGAGCGAGGAGAGGACGGGAGGGAATCCGCCGGCGAAATGCGACTGGAGGCTGGAACCGTTGATGAGTGAGGCGGTGACGATGGACCAGGCCTCATTGTTTGTGGTGACGTTGATGGTGGCGCGGCCGTCGCCGGTGGCGGTGACAGCGCAGACTGGCAGGCCGCATGCAAGTGTGGCCTGCCCACTGGTGACGGTGTAGAGGACGGTAACGCCGGCGGCGGGGGTGAGGTCGGCTCCGAGCGCGGTGACGGTGAAGGGGATGGGGGTCGCGAAGGGCACGGTGTTCGCGGGCGCGGTGACGAGGGTGAGCGCGTCGCCGGTGCCGGAGTCGTAACTGATGCCGCCAGTGATTACAGTGGCGGCGTAGAAGATGGGCAGGTCGTCGACTTCTACGTCAACGGAGCCGGTGACGCCGGAGGCCGCGGCGGGAGCGATGGCGGTGATCTCGTTGGGCGAGATGCTGGTGACAAGTGCGGGCTGGCCGCCGACGAGGACTGTGTCTGCAAGGCGAAAGCCCATGCCGTGAATGACGATGGGACCACCAGAGGCGGGCAGGCGCGCGGGCTGGACGGTGTCGGCGTAGAGAACCCAGCCGTTATAGGCGTAGTCGGGACGGCCGTCGCCGCGCAGGTCGGCAATGCCGATGCGGACGATGTCGTCGCCGGTGGAGTGGACGCGGAGCCAGGTTTCGCCGGTAGCGAAGCCGTTGAGGCCGGGGGCCGCGCCGATGGCGGCGGAGCCGATGGGGTCGAATGCGTCCCAGACGCCAATGGAGGGCAGAGCCTTGGATTCGGTGGGCGCGCCGCTTTCATCGAGGGCCTGGGTGACGACAGTGAAGGTGCGGTTGCCGCGGACGGGGAAGGTGAACCAGTCGGCCTGTCCGATTTGGCTGAGGCGCGAAACCCAGAGACCGCCGGCGGGCATGGGCCGCGGGGCGGATTGAGTGCCGATGGAGTCCTGATAGCCGCCGACTGCGGAGTCGGCGACGGTGACGTTGATGGTTTGAGAGCCGCCAGCGGTGAGGTTGGGGACGTTAATGGATTGAAGAGTGCCTGAGGGCGCGACCTGGCCTTCGGCGTAGGGGCCGACTGCGTTGGTGAGAATGTAAAGGGGATTGATGGACTCGAAGGTGACCTGATAGTTGGCGGTGGTCATCCCGGGAGGAAGCGGGATTCCGCTGAGATCGAAGTAGCCTTGCAGGGCGGGATCGTTGGAGCCCCATTGGGTGAAGGGAATTTCGTCTGAGTCGGTGAAGCCGGTGACAGGGTTGCCGTGATTGCCGCTGAAATAAGCGCCGGAGACAAAGGTAACGGTGTATTGGTTGAGCGGATTGCCGCCGGCGTCGAGGGGGCGCGCGACTACGTTGACGCCCTGCATGCCAGTGCCGGTGCGGAAAGCGATGGTGCCCCTGAATGGAGACGGTATTGGGGGCGGTGAGCTGTTTGCCGGAGAAGCTGGCGAGATTTTGCGCGGTGATGGGGTAGATGCGGTTGAGGGCAGCGATGTCGTCGAAGCGAAGAACGGCGGGGTTGGGGATGCACTGGCCGCCGGCATGGCCGCAGACGCCGCTCAGGGGCTGCATGACGGGCCAGCCTTGAAGGCTGTTGGCGTCGCTGTTGGTGAGCGCGCCGGGGTTGACCTGGGAATAGTCGAGGCCGAGGACGCGGCCGAAGGCGCGCTCGAGCTGGTAGCTCATCATTGCTAGAAGATCGGCGTTGGTTGCGCAGAGGCCGTTGAGCAGGATGACGGCGTGGGCGATTGTGGCGTCGGGATTGAGGTTGTCCATCCACACAAAGACGCCGTTGTTCTGGCAGCTCGTGGGCTGGCTCGCGGTTGCGCCGAAGACGGCGTCGATGACCGAGCCATCCGCGTCATAAATGACAGCAAGGGGATAGGTGATGGCCGCGGGTGTGACGTCGGAGGGCTGCGCGATCTGGCCGGCGGAGTTGACGAGGATGTTTGCGCCGTTGACATCTTCGTTCAGAGGGCCCTTGTCAGTGAGGGCGACGCCGGCAGTGGGAACGGCGGACCACAAGGCAGCCGCGGCATCGACCATGGCGGTGGCCTGCTGGTTTGAGACCGAAGCTTTGAGCGGGCCCTGATCGACGTAATAATTGATTTGGCCACCGGTCCAATGGATGGGCTGGCCGAGGACGCCGGGATTGAAGAAGCTGGTGCCGGCAATGTATTTGGGGCCACCGGCGCGGGCTGCTGCGGGAGCGAGAGCCAGCAGTGCGAGGGCCAGCAGTGCTGGAGTCAGCGATTGACGGACGTTGGCGCGCAGGCGGTTGGAGACAGGGACGAACACAGTGGCCCTCCGTGGAGGTACGAGCATGTGAACGGCCTAAGAATTGTGAAGGGGTTTAGAGATTTCTAATGATTACAATAAGGAATTTCTAATGTGCGGATTGATGTCTGGCGTGAGCGTTGTGCCATTGAGCCGGTGGTTCCATACTGAGGTTTGAGTTGCCAAACGTTTTGAGCGCGGCGTAGGGTGGGCATGCTGTGTCAGGGTGCGGATACTCCCCTCAGGAGTCTGCTGGACAAGTCTGCTGGGCACGGCACAAATCAGGTGCAAGAGAGGTTAGTTCAAATGAAACGAAACATTAGGTTTGCAGCGATGGTGGTGCTGGTTGGTGCGGGTTTGCTGACGGTGGGACCGGCGGCGAAGGCCGCGGGGTTGAAGTGCACAGGCGCGGACGGGAAGACAGCCTGCACAGAGGCGCAGGCGGCCGATATCAACCGTGGGATCCTGACCGGCAGGAGGATGCATAAACCCTTTGTGATGGTGCAGGGTGTGACGCTGGGACCGAATGGCACGCTGCTGTGTAAGCAGACAAACGGCGCTGCCTGTACGGACGAACAGCTTTCGGAGATTGTTACGGTGATGTCGGGCGGCCCGATTCACGTGATGAAGACGACCGACAAGGCCAGCCCCAACCTGTGACAGGGAGCCGGCGGGTGTAGGCGGCGGCATTCCGGTGGCCGGAGTCAGATCTCCGGATAGAAGTCGAAGAATGCGTCGAGGCTGCGTTTGAGCTGGGTTTCAATCTCCTGGCGCGAGCCCTCGATGGAGTGCATGGTGACGTGTGCCTCGTGGCCGTTGGCTAGCGTGAGGGTCGCGTCCTTGATTTCGGTAACCTCGCCCTCGGGGAGCAGCCGGAGTCCGTAGATAAGAGTCAGATTCGCCATAAGTGACATGATAGAGAAGAACGATGGTCGCTGCTGAGTTTTAGAGCGGTTTCGATTCACGTGTTGCCATCTGAAGATCATGCGAGGTGGCATTTTCTTGAGGAAAATGTCACTTGGAGTCTACGTTTCTGTAAAGAGCAGAATCGAAACCGCTGTAACGGCGAGGGAGTACGTGTGCGATGGGCGGGATAAGCAGGCGGAACTGGCTGATGGGAGCAGGAGCGACGCTGGTGGCAGCCCAGGGCGGCTGGGCAGCGGTAGCGCCGAAGTTGGATTTGCCGCATGGGAGACCGGGCAAGGGCGCGCGGCATTTTTCGAGTGCGGCCGTGGATGCGCTCATCCCCAAAGTACAGCGGGAGATTGGCGATCGGGCGCTGGCGACGATCTTCGAGAACTGCTTTCCAAATACGCTGGACACGACGGTCTATCCGGGCACTTATCAGGACAAGCCGGACACGTATGTGGTGACGGGCGATATTGATGCGATGTGGCTGCGGGACTCGTCGGCACAGGTGTGGCCATACCTGGCGCTGGCCAAAGAGGATTCTCGGCTGCGCGAGTTGCTGGAGGGGGTGATTCGGCGGCAGGCAAGGATGATCCTGCTGGACCCGTATGCGAATGCGTTCATGCACGATCCGGACGACGCTGCGCTGAGCTGGGCGGAGAAGGACAAGACCACGAATACCCGTGGGGTGGGCGAACGAAAGTGGGAGGTGGATTCGCTCTGCTATACGATACGGCTGGCGCATGGCTACTGGACGGCGACGGGGGACACGCTGCCGTTTGACGGGCAATGGAAGGAAGCGGCGTGGACAATTGTGAAGACGTTTCGCGCTCAGCAGCGCAAAGAGGGCAAGGGGCCATATTCGTTTGAGCGGAGGACTCAGGTGCCCTACGACACGGTAGCGTTGGGGGGATTTGGGAATCCGGCGCGGCCGGTGGGGATGATCTTCTCGATGTTCAGGCCGTCGGACGATGCCTGCATTTATCCGCTGTTTGTGCCGGCGAATCTTTTTGCCGTGTTGGCGTTGCGGCAGTTGGCGGAGTTGGCGACGCATGTGGCCAGCGACAGGAAGCTGGCGGCTGCTGCTGAGGAACTGGCTGCGGAGGTGGAGCGCGCACTGGAAATGCACGGGAGAGTGCACCACGCAAAGTTCGGAGAGATATGGGCGTATGAAGTGGACGGATATGGCAATGCGCTGATGATGGACGATGCCAATGCGCCTGGACTGCTGAGCCTGCCCTACTTGGGCTGCTGCGGACTGGAGGATGCGCAGTACAGGCGGACGCGGGAGTTTGTGCTGAGCGAGTCGAATCCGTATTTCTTCCGCGGCAGGGCTGCGGAAGGCGTGGGCGGGCCGCACGAGGGCTTGAATATGGTGTGGCCGATGTCGATTATGTACCGGGCATTGACTTCGACCGATGAGCGGGAGATAGGCCAGTGCCTGCGCTGGCTGCGGGATACGACGGCAGGCACCGGGTTTATGCACGAGTCGTTCGACAAGGACAACGCGGGGAAGTTTACGCGGCCGTGGTTTGCGTGGGCGAATACGCTGTTTGGGGAGATGGTGGTGAAGCTGGTGAAAGAACGGCCTGGGCTGATGAGTGCGGCGCTGGTGTGAGTCGGGGCCGGTGTGAGTCGGCGGGCGGGCGGAAGCATCTAAAATCGAGGTGGGAAACCTTATGACTGAAACGCATGACACAGTAATTCTTGGCTCGGGCTGCGCCGGGCTTACGGCGGCCATTTACACCGCACGCGCTGGACTGAAACCGCTGGTTCTGGAGGGTCACGAGCCAGGGGGACAGCTTTCGATTACCACGATGGTGGAGAACTTTCCAGGCTGGCCGGATGGAATTCAGGGGCCGGACCTGATCGAAAACATGAAGAAGCAGGCGGAGCGGTTTGGTGCGACGTTTCAGCATGCACTCCTGAACAAGGTCGAACTGGGGACGCGGCCGATCAAGCTGATCACTTCGACGGGCGAGATTCATACACGCACGCTGATTGTGGCGTCGGGTGCGAGCGCGCGGTGGCTGGGATTGCCGAGCGAGCAGGCGCTGATTGGGCACGGAGTTTCAAGCTGCGCTACGTGCGATGGATCCTTCTTCCGTGACCAGGATATTGCAGTCGTGGGCGGCGGCGACTCGGCAATGGAAGAAGCGCTATTTCTGACCCGCTTTGCCAGCAAGGTCACGCTGCTGCACCGGCGCGAACAATTCCGCGCTTCGAAGATCATGCTTGATCGCGCGATCGCGCATCCGAATATCGAATTGCGCACCAACACGGTGGTGGAAGAGGTGCTGGGCGTGGAAGAGAAGGACGTGAAGGGGCTCAAACTCAAGGATGTGAAGACGGGCGTGGCGGATGAGTTGGCGATCAAGGGGCTGTTTCTTGGCATCGGACACGTGCCGAATACAAAGATGCTGGTCGGACAGATGGACCTGGATGAGGACGGCTACATCAAGACATCGAGCAACGTGTTGACGACGCACAACGGGCAGGTGATTCCTGGAGTGTATGCGTGCGGAGACGTACAGGACCGGCGCTACCGGCAGGCGATTACGGCAGCGGGGTCGGGGTGCATGGCGGCGCTCGAGGCGGAGAAGTTTCTCGATGAGCACGGGCACTGAGACGTACTCGGTGGCGCCGGGGCAGTATGAATCGATCTACGCGAACATGCCGCGCTTCGGGCTGGGGGTGGCGGCGGAGCACGTGCCCGTAGTCGGCCGGCCGGAAAACGCGCGCTCGCGCATGACGACTACGCCCTCGAATCCAGATTAGAAATTGTGGAAGGCGAAGAAGACCGCTCCCACGAGGAAGAGTCCGGAGACGGCGTGGTTCCAGCGCAGATGCTCGCCGAAGTAATAGGTGACGAAGACGCCGAAGACGATCAGGGTGATGACTTCCTGAATGACCTTGAGCTGGACGGGTGAGAAGCGGTCTGCTCCGATGCGGTTGGCCGGGACCTGGAAGCAGTACTCGAAGAAGGCAATTGACCAACTTACAAGGACGACCTTCCACAGCGCCTCGTGGCGAAAGCGGAGATGACCGTACCAGGCAACGGTCATGAAGATGTTGGAGATGGTGAGAAGGATTACTGTCCACATAGTTCTAGTTTAGATGCACGCTGTTGTGGTCAAGTTACGCGAATGCAGTGTGGACACGATGGATGAGAGCAGGAGAACAATGACGGCGCTTGCCGAGAATCTGGAAAAGCTGGAAGAGACTATTGGGCAGGCTTGCCGGGCGGCGGGACGAGGACGCGGCGAGGTGGAACTGATGGCCGTGTCGAAGACGTATCCGGCGGAGACGATTGCGGAGGCCGCGGGGCTGGGGCTGCGGCTGTTTGGCGAGAACCGGGTCCAGGAGTTTGCTTCGAAAGCGACGAATGCGGCGGCCCTTCGATCGGCATGCGGGAAGGAAGATCTGCGCATGCATCTGATTGGGCATTTGCAATCGAACAAGGCGGCGCGTGCGGTGGAGTTGTTTGATGCGATCGACTCGGTTGATTCTTTGCGGCTGGCGGAAAGGTTGAATGAGGCCGCGGGGAAATTGGGGAAGCGGCTGCCGGTGTTGATTGAGGTGAAGCTGAGTCCGGAGGAGACGAAGGCGGGGCTGGATCCGGAGTCTGACGAGGCGGCGAGGCTGTTGGAGCGGCTGCCGGATTTGGAGCATTTGGAGACGCAGGGACTGATGACGATTGCGCCGTGGGGCGTGGCGGAGGAAGTTACGCGGGATTGCTTCCGTAGTTTGCGGGAGTGGCGCGATCGGTGGGCTGCGGCGCATTCGCGATTGAAGCTGGATGTGTTGTCGATGGGGATGAGTGGGGACTTTGCGGTGGCGATTGCGGAAGGTGCGACGCGGATTCGCATCGGGACAGCGCTGTTTGGAAAGCGCGCGCCGTGGACTGGAGACGAGTCATGACGGGGGCGGAGTGATGCTGCGCAGTGCGCAGGGCGGCGGAGTGACGCTGGCGGTTCGTGCGCAGCCGGGGGCGAAGAGAACGTCGGTCAGTGGGGTTTATGGCGAGGGAGCGGCGGCGCAACTGAAGATTGCGGTGCAGGCTCCGCCGATTGAAGGTCGTGCTAACTCGGCGCTGATTAATTTTCTGGCGGAGACGTTTGGTGTGTCCAAAAGTCATGTCGAGTTAGTAAGTGGGGAGTTATCGCGGAGTAAGGTGTTTTTGTTGAGGGGAGTTAGTTTGGGGCAAGCAGAAGCGAAGGTTAATGTGTTGATGAAGTAAGTCGTTAGAATGTTACCTATTTGATGAATTACAACAGCAAGAACAAAAGCAACCGCAGGTCCTTCGACTGCGCTGCGCTCCGCTCAGGATGACAGCATTTACTTGGAAGGGAAGTTTAATGGCGCGGCTAAAGCCGCGCCCTTTCAAAACAAGAGCTGTACTAGCGGCTGTGGTGGGCGAAGGCGGCGGCTAATGCTTCTTCGGGCTCGGGGCGGACGCGGAAGTCGGCGTGGGCTTCGGCGAAGAGGACTTTGTGGTCTTTTGCGATTACGTAGGTGGCGGGGACAGGCAGGCGCCAGCTCGGTTCGCCGTTGATGAAGGGGATGTTGACGAGGATGGATTGGTAGGAGGAGCGGTGATACTCGGGGACGGTGTAGACGAGACCGAATTTTTCGGCGAGCTGGTTGCCTGGGTCGTGGAGGACGGGGAAGGGCAGACCGTGCTGGCCGGCCATGAAGTCGCTCTGGCGCTCGGTCTGCGGGCCGATGGCAACCATGAGGCCTTCACGCTCGCGAAGGGTGCCGTAGAGGTCGCGCCACGCTTCAAGCTCGGTGACGCAGTAAGGGCACCAGCGGCCGCGGAAGAACTTGATGACCATGGGGCCGAGGGCGAGCATGTCCTGGCTGCGGACCAAGCGGCCTGTGGCGTCGTTGAGCTCGAAATCGGGGGCGACGGCGCCGACGGGGAGAATGTGATCTTCAATGCCGGAGGCGAAGAGCTCTTCGACGGCACGCTCGCCGACGGCCAGGCGCTCGGACTGCACCAGGTGGCGGGTATTGGCGGTGATCTCGTCGAGTTGGTCTTGAAGTGCGGTCATTGAAAGCCAGTTCGGGCTCATTTTGAATTCCGCCAGTGCTGATAACTGTGCTCGTGGTGTGGCCCTTGCGTCAAATCGTATTGCCCGAATTATCGCCCGAAGCGTTGTTTTGCGCCCATGCCCATGGCGCCCATTCCGCCGCGCATCATTTTTGCGGCGAGACCGCCCTTGCCCATCTGCTTGAACATTTTGGCCATCTGGGCGTATTGGCGTAGGAGCTGGTTTACGTCCTGCACTGTGGTGCCACTGCCGGCGGCGATGCGTTTGCGGCGGGTACCGGAGATGATTTCGTGGTTGCGGCGCTCCTTGGGAGTCATGGAGTTGATGATGGCTTCAAGGCGGGTGAACTGCTTTTCGTCGACGTTTTGCGAGGCCTGCTGCAGGCCGGCGAAGGGGCCGACGGAGGGGAGCATTTTGAGGATGCTCTCCATGGAGCCCATTTTCTTGATCTGGCGCAGCTGATCGCGGAAATCTTCTAAGGAGAAGCCGTCGCCGAGCAGGGCTTTCTTGGCGAACTCTTCTGACTTTTTGCGGTCGAGTGTGGACTCGGCCTTTTCAATGAGCGACATCATGTCGCCCATGCCGAGGATGCGGCCGACGATGCGATCGGGATGGAAGGGCTCGAAGGCATCGGGCTTTTCGCCAACGCCGAGGAACTTGATTGGCTGACCGGTGACGTGACGAATGGAGAGCGCCGCGCCACCGCGGGCGTCGCCGTCCATCTTCGTCAAGACCACGCCCGTCAGTCCAAGACGAGTATGAAAATCCTGCGCGGAGTTTACGGCGTCCTGGCCAGTCATGGCGTCGGCGATGAAGAGGATCTCCGACGGGTTGAGGAGCTTCTTCAGGCGCTCCATCTCCGTCATCAGGTCCTGGTCGATGTGGAGGCGGCCGGCGGTGTCGACGATGAGGGTGTCGCAGCCCATGATGACGGCTTCGCGGCGGGCTTCCTTGGCGAGACGCTCGACTAATGCCGAGTTGGCAGGCTCGCCTTTCTGGTCGCCCTCGTAGAGGCGGACTTCGACGGACTTGGCGACAACCTTGAGCTGCTCGCGGGCGGCGGGACGGTAGACGTCGACCGAGACCAGCATGGGGCGGTGGCCGCCCTTCTTCAACCATGCCGCGAGTTTACCGGAGGTGGTGGTTTTACCGGAGCCCTGCAGTCCGGCCATGAGGATGACGGTGGGCGGCTGCGAGGCGAATTTGAATCGCGCCGTGTCTTTGCCGAGGAGAGTGATGAGCTCGTCGCGAACGATTTTGATGACTTGCTCGGAGGGCGAAAGGGCAGTGAGGACTTCAGTGCCGACGGCCTTGACGCGGATGTGCTCGATGAGGTCGGTGACGACATTTAGGTTGACGTCGGCTTCGAGCAGGGCTACGCGGATTTCACGCAGGGCTTCGGCGATGTTTTCTTCAGTGAGCGTGCCCTGGCCGCGGAGGGATTTGAAAGCGCGCTGGAGTTTGTCTGTGAGGTTTTCAAACATGGTCTATTTCAGTGTATCGCGAGGGCGGTGTGGAGCAGTGGACAGTGGGCAGTGAACAGTGGACAGAAAAGACGCCGGGTGAAGTTCATGTTGTCCCACCCTTGCCGCGATGAAGCTGCGGCAAGGATGGGGCACCCAGCTTTTGTGGAAGTAACGACAGGAGAACAACCGCAGGTCCTTCGGCTTCGCTGCGCTCAGCTCAGGATGACAAATCTTAACCTTACTTACTCGGCGGGCGCGATCAGGTATTGCTCCAGTTTGCCGTCGAGGTAGGTGTATGTAGTCAGGGTTAAGTGCTTGCTGGGATAAATGATGTCAAAGGAGCGGAAGGTCATGCCGCCGCGGAGCGCAGTGCGCGTCTGGCGGAAGGTGAGCGGTTCGCCGAGAGGCGCAAGGCTGCTTTGGAAATCGGCGATTGCTTCGGCAGTGAAGTAATCGCTGAGGTTGGGGGCCAGGAGGACACGGTCGATGCGGCCCTGCTGCAGACCGTGGAAAATATCAATGGCTTGCTGCTCTTCAGGAGTTGGCGGGTAGCCGGCGACGATGGGGGCGGCGAGGCGGGCGATGGTGCTGGCTGCGCCGACGGCGTCCTGGTTGGTGAGCACGGCTACGGCGGCGCCGTCGTCGATGAGGACTTCGTTGTCAGAGACGAAGCCGGAGACCTCGCCGCCGTGCTCAATGGAGCGGTGGCCATCGCGGTCGCGGACTTCGACGCCCAGGCCGTAGTGCGTACCCTGGCCGTTCCTGAGCATGACCTCGGTAAACATCTGCTTGTAGCTCTCGGGCTTGAGGACAGACTGGGCGAGGAGGCTCACATCCCAGAGCGCGAGATCGTGGGCAGTCATGGCCAACTCTCCTGCGGCGAACATCCAGCCGAGGCCTTCCTTGGGAGCTACGCGCAGGGGGCCGACGGCGTGGCGATAGTAAGGTGTGGCGTCGACCTGGGTGAGCTTGGCCTGGTCGGAGTTCCAAACGGAGGTCATGCCGACGGGGCGGAAGATGCGGTGCGTGAGGAAGTCAAAATAGGGCGCGCCGGTAACTTTCTCGACGATAGCGCCGGCGATGACGAAGTTTGTGTTGGAGTATTGCCATTGTGTTCCAGGCTCGAAGTCGAGGGGCTTCCTGCCCCATGTGTCGATGATCTGCTGCGCGGTTTCAGGGGGCAGCATGGTTGTCATCACGTAGTCCTCGGGCCAGTAGTCCTGATAGCCGGATGTGTGGGAGAGGATTTGGCGGATGGTGACCTCGTCGCCACGGGTGAGGCCGGGCAGGTACTTGCCGATGGGGTCGTCGAGAGAGAGCTTGCCCTCTTCCTGAAGCAGAAGGATCGCGGTGGCGGTGAATTGTTTGGAGATTGAGCCGATGGAGTAGCGCATCTCCGGCGTGGCGGGGATGGCGGGTGTTTTGTCCGTGGCCATGCGGGCGCTGCCGTAGGCGTGGGTGTAGACGAGCTTGCCGTGCTGGACGACAGCAACCGAGGCAGAAGGAACGCCGGTCTGCTCGAGGACCTGGCGGGCGATGCGATCGATTCTTTCTCGGAGGGCGGGATCGATGGCGTTGATGGATTGGGCGGCAGACGTTGCAGTGAACAGAGCGGAGAGAAAGACAGTAGCAAGAATGTTTTGAAGGCGGGTCATGGGCACCTCTTTTCTTCTATTGCTGTGGGCAGGATTTGGAGATGAATCACATCCCCCAGGGGCTAAAGCCCCAACCCATTTTCCCGGGGTCTATGTACGGGCTGAAGCCCGTACCCTCCAGTGAAGGCGAATTTTCATGGACAGACTCAAAGTTATCAGAGTGGTGGGGGGTGGGCGCACGGTGCGGTAGGCTGGCATAGGCGGGCAAGAGTTCGGATGTAGTTGGAGCCGGCCGGAGGCGTGAATGGAGCGGTTGATTGCAGGGCACAAGCGGTTTTTGAAAGAGGTGTTTCCGGGGCGGCGGAGCCATTTTCATCTGCTGTCGGAGGGGCAGGCGCCGGAGTGGCTGTTCATTACCTGCTCAGACTCGCGCGTGGTGCCGGACATGGTGCTGGGAACGGAGCCTGGGGACCTTTTCATTACGCGGAATGCGGGCAACGTCGTGCCGATTACGACTCGAGATGTGGACGGTTGCACGGCCACGATTGAGTATGCGGTAAACGTGCTGAAGGTGAAGGACGCGATCTTGTGCGGACACTCGGACTGCGGGGCCTTGAAGGCGGCCCTTGATCACACGGCGCTGGAGGGGCTGCCCAAGGCCGAGCGCTGGCTGAGCCACGTGGAGGCGGCGTTTGCGCATCGGCAGCCGTTGAATCCAGCGGATGGGGAGAGCGCGGAACTGGCGTCGCTGATTCGAGGGAATGTTGTGGCGCAGTTGCTGAACCTGAAGTTGCAGCCGGCAGTAATGCGCGCAGTGGAGGAGGGGCGGCTGCGGGTACATGGTTGGTACTACGACATTCTGACGGGACGGATTGAGCAGTACGACGAGGGGTTGCGGCGGTTTGTGCCCTGGGCAGAGTGAGTGTTCGATCAGCGCATTGCGGATTCTTCAACAACTGAGTGCAGCTGGGTTCCGCGCAATCCTTCGAACGTGACCAAAAAAGACCAGACAGCCCAAGTGATAGCAGGTCACGATATCGGTATCGAACTAAGCGACGCGTGAAAGAATCGCTACGTTTCGCGCCAGGAGGAAGTAATGAAGTTTTCATTCGCCACTATTGCGGCAACCGGTTTTTTGGCCACGGCGTTGTTCGCCTTGCCACCATCCACCGCGGGAGCACAGGACCAGAGACAGTACAACAACAACAACACGCAAACCCAGCATCCCGACTATTCCAAGAATAAGTACTACGCTCTCGGCAACCGCGAGGGTTATGAGGACTACGGGAAGAAGCAGCAGCGCGCAAACCACAACCACCAGTACCACAATGACAACGACCGTAAAGCCCATGATTATGGGTACCAACAGGGCTGGCAGGGACAGCGCGGCTACCACCCCGACAGCACGGACCGGCACTAGAGCATTTTCGGAATACACGTAGACTTTTTAAGAGCATTGAAAGGTGGCTTTTTCTTGAGGAAAAAGCCACTTAGCATAGTGCCTTCGGTCTACACCAATTCCGAAAATGCTATAACCCATCGGCGCCAGCGTGCGCCATACCTCAGCGTTCCCGCGCTGGTGCGGATGAAGGAACAAGCGGGAAATATTGGAAAGTCAAGAGCAAAAGCAAGCGCCTGCCCACCAACGTGGGCAGGCGCTCGACTTGTGCTCCGCGGCGGACTCGCTCAGAATGACAACCTGTTATTTGGATGAATTACTTTTGGCTACATAGATCGGGCGCCAGATAGAAAACTCTTCGCGGCTTGAGACTCTCAGTGCGCCGGCGGCAAGTCGGGGTGCTTTGTTGGCTTTTTGAAGAGCCAGGTGGCGCCGGCGCAGAAGAAAGCCAGGACCGCCGTCCAGCGAAAAACATCAACATAGGCCAGCAGCGCGGACTGCTGCATCATCATGCCGTAGAGCAGGCCGAAGGAGCCGGGGCGCGCGGCCGCAGGGCCAATGTGATGGCCGAGATAAGCGGCCATGGCGGCGGACTTTTGCTGAAGCACGGGATTCGTTGGACTGAGATTGGCGCCGAGGTAGGTCTGGTGGGCGGCGGCGCGGCGAATGAGGGCCGTGGTGGCCATCGAGATTCCGATTGACCCGCCGATGTTGCGCAGCATGTTGGCGAGGCCGGTGGCGTTGCCCATCTCCTGGTTGGGGATGGTGGCCATCATCATGGTGGAGAGCGGCACAAAGACGAAACTTAGCGCAAAGCCGGTGAGGGTGATGGGAATCAGCAGAGTGTAGGGACCGATGTCGAGGTTGACTGTGCTGAAGATGAGGGCGCAGACGGCGAATCCGAGGAAGCCTCCGCACAGGAGCTTGCGGTTATCGATGCGCGAGCCGAAGAAGCCGATGAGTGGCGAGCCGATGAAGGAGCCAATGCCGCGCGGGCCGACGACTAGGCCAGCGGTGAACGCGGTGTAGCCCAGCACCTCCTGATAATAGAGAGGCAGAATTGCGATGGTGATGTAGATGCACATGCCGAGCATGGCTATGAGGAAGCAGCCGGTGCGGAAGTTGCGGTCCTTGAGGACGTGGAGATCGACGAGGCCTTTGGGATGCACCCATGAATGCCAGATCCAGAGGAGGAGCGAGACAGCCAGCGCGGCCACGGTCCAGCGAACCCAGGTGGCGCCGAACCAGTCGTCCTCCTGGCCCTTGTCGAGGACGATCTGCAACGAGCCGGTCCACACCATGAGCAGGCCGAAGCCGATGTTGTCGAAGGGGCCGACCTTGGCGTTCTTGATGTAGGGCGGGTCGTGGACGAAGCGGCTGATGAGGACGAAGGCGAGAATGCCGACGGGGATGTTGATGTAGAAGGCGTAGCGCCAACTGAAAGTATCCGTGAGCCATCCGCCGAGAGTGGGGCCGATGACCGGGGCCATCACAATGCCTAGTCCATAGGCGGCCATGGACATGGAGCGCTTGGAGACGGGAAAGCTTTCAAGCAGGATGGATTGCGAGAGCGGTTGGAGCGCGCCTCCGCCGGCACCCTGCATGATGCGGGCGAAGAGGATGATGCCGAGGGAAGGCGCCGCTCCGCAAAAGAAGGAGGCGACCGTGAAGATGGTGACGCAGATGAGCAGAAAGCGCTTGCGGCCAAAGCGTCGGGCGAACCAGTTGGAGGCGGGGAGAATGACTGCGTTGGCGACCAGGTAGCTGGTGAGCACCCAGGTGGCCTCGGAGTTGGAGGCCGAGAGCGAGCCGGCAATGTAAGGAAGGGCCACCGAGGCGATGGCGGTGTCGAGCACCTCCATAAAGGTGGGGAGCATGACGGACACAACGACCAACCACGGGTTGACGCCCTGGGTGAGCGGGTATCGAGCTTGGGCGGCGGCGGTGGTCATTACAAGGGAACAATTGAGGGTAAACGATTGGGGGCCTGGGTGGGTGTGACGGGAAAGACAGCTTCTGGCTCTAAGCATCCAGCTCTCAGCTTTCAGCCTTCAGCTTCGGTTGTGGGTGTACGCGGTCAAAATGGCTTTAAGGGGCTTTAAAAAGCTATAGATAAGTGGATCTATCCCACCGAGACCACAAGAACAAGGACGCGCCGAAGGCGGGGCACCCGGTTCGGTTTTGAACCCACTTTGGGTCGGGGACGCTTGTTTTTGGGGCAGGTGGGCCATTTTGGGAGGGGGGAGCCAATAGTTTACTGAAGTTCCATCAAATAAAGTTGACACTAAGTCACTCAATGATGCATCTTATAAGAGTCAGAATTTTACGGAACAGGCAGGGAAACTAACAATGGCAAAGATCATCGGTATTGACCTTGGCACCACGAACTCGTGTGTTGCCGTGATGGAGGGCGGAGAGCCCAAAGTTATTCCAAATGAGGAGGGTGCGCGCACCACGCCCTCCATCGTCGCCTTTTCGAAGAGCGGCGAGCGGTTGGTGGGCCAGGTGGCCAAGCGGCAGGCGATTACGAATCCTGAGAACACGATTTTCTCGATCAAGCGGTTCATGGGCCGGCGCTACAACGAAGTGAACGACGAGATGAAGATGGTGCCGTTCAAGGTGACCCAGCAGGGCGACCATGTGGGTATCCTCGCGCAGGGCAAGGAGTACACCCCGCCGGAGATTTCGGCCATGATTCTGCAGAAGCTGAAGTCTTCTGCAGAGGCCTACCTGGGCGAGACGGTTACGGAGGCCGTGATCACGGTTCCGGCTTACTTTAACGATGCGCAGCGGCAGGCCACCAAGGATGCGGGCAAGATTGCCGGCCTTGACGTGAAGCGAATTGTGAACGAGCCGACGGCGGCCGCGCTGGCCTATGGGCTGGACAAGAAGAAGGACGAGACGATTGCCGTGTACGACTTTGGCGGCGGTACGTTCGACATTTCGATTCTTGAAGTGGGCGAAGGCGTGATCGAGGTCAAGTCGACCAACGGCGATACGCACCTGGGCGGCGACAATCTCGACCAGCGCATTGTGGACTGGTTGATTGCGGAGTTCAAGCAGGAGTCGGGGCTCGACCTTGGCTCGAAGGGCAACGAGATGGCGCTGCAGCGTTTGAAGGACGCCGCGGAGAAGGCCAAGATCGAGTTGTCGACGACCATCGAGACGGAGATCAATCTTCCGTTTGTGACTGCCGACGCGAGCGGACCGAAGCACCTGGTGCGCAAACTGACGCGTGCCAAGCTGGAGCAGTTGGTTGAAGACTTGCTGAACCGTTCGCTTGAGCCGTGCAAGAGGGCGATCGCAGACGCGGGCGTGAAGCTCAGCGACATTAATGAAGTGGTCCTGGTGGGCGGACAGACTCGTATGCCCAAGATCCAGGAGCTGGTGAAGACGCTGTTCGGTCGCGAGCCGCATCGTGGCGTGAATCCCGACGAAGTGGTCGCGATTGGCGCAGCAGTGCAGGCCGGCGTGTTGGCCGGCGAAGTGAAGGACCTGCTGCTGCTGGACGTGACACCGCTGACCCTGTCGATTGAGACACTGGGCGGCGTGGCTACGGGGATGATTCCGCGCAACACGACAATTCCGACCAAGAAGACGGAGACGTTTTCGACGGCGGCGGATTCGCAGACGGAAGTTGAAGTCCACGTGTTGCAGGGCGAACGGCCCCTGGCCGCGCAGAACCGCACGCTGGGCAAGTTCAAGCTGGCTGGGATTCCTCCTGCGCCGCGTGGAGTGCCGCAGATCGAGGTCACATTCGACATCGACGCCAACGGCATTTTGAACGTGACGGCGAAGGACAACGCCACTGGCAAGGACACGCGCATCACCATCACTTCGAGCTCGGGCCTGAGCAAGGAAGAGGTCGAGAAGATGGCGAAGGAAGCCGATGCGCATGCGAGCGAGGACAAGGAGAAGCGCGAGGAGATTGATGCGCGCAATTCGTTGGATGGGATGGTCTACAACATCGAGAAGATGTTGAAGGACAGCGGCGACAAGATCCAGGGTCCGGAGAAGGGCGAAGTGGAGACGGTGCTTGCGGAATCGAAGAAGGTTCTGGAAGGCACGCCGACTTCGGCCAAGCTGAAGGCCGCCCACGAGAAGCTGACGCAGGCAAGCCACAAGCTGGCCGAGGTGATGTACAAGGCCAAGGCTGCGGAAGCGGCGCCTGGGGCTGCGCCGGGCGGGGCGGCTGGGGAACCGGCGGCTGAGCCCAAGAAGGACGACACGGTCATTGACGCGGAGTATGTGGACGTGGACGAGAAGAAGTAAGGACTGGCCGTCCAGGCGTACCCGCCGTTCCGGCGGAAAACTTTGGGGTGGGCGACGAATCGTTGTCCACCCCAATCTATTGAGTAAAGGGAATTACATGGGGGCGAATGCAGGAAGAGAAACCATGACCGCAAGAGTTGCCGCGATACCACGCACGAGAAAAATGATGCCACCGCTTCATCTGGGCGAGATGTTGCGTGAGGATTTCCTTAATCCGCTTGGGATGACGGCGCAGATGCTGGCTCGGGAAATCAAGGTGCCGGAACGGCGGGTGGTTGCTATGGTAAAGGAAAGGCGCGGGCTGGATGCGGATTTGTGCCTGCGGCTGGCGCGGTTCTTCAGAATGACGCCGGAGTTCTGGATGAATCTCCAGAAAGGCTACGAGTTAGAAGCCGCGCGGCAAGATTGGCCGAGGATTTGCTAGGAAGTGCCCATGCATCCTCGGGATCGGAAGACTGGCGGGTTGAAAGTACCGAAGATTGCTTGAATGGGATTGGTGGTATCCCACCCTTTCGACAGGAAAAAGTCGAAAGGATGGGGCACGGAGGTTGATGGGTTAGGGGACGAAGAACAACAGCAAGAGCAAATGCAGGTCCTTCGGCTCCGCTGAAAAGCGCTTCGCTCAGGATGACAGCCTCTTAGTAGTAGCGATTAGTATCAACGGCTGGACGCAAGATCGATAACGAGGAAACGGGTCCACACAAACTATGGCCACGACTACGAACAAGGATTATTACGCGACGCTTGGGGTGAAGAAGACTGCCACGTCGGATGAGATTCGCAAGGCATTCAGGAAAGCCGCGCGCAAGTATCACCCGGACGTGAATCCGGGGGATAAGAAGGCGGAGGAGAAGTTCAAGGAGATCTCCGAGGCCAACGATATTCTCAGCGACGCGAAGAAGCGGAAGATGTATGACCAGTTGGGGTTCTACTCCGACCAGATAGACCCGGCACAGGCAGAGGCGTATGCGCGGCAGCAAAGCGCGGGCGGGGGCGGGCGGTCGCAGGTGGATTTTGACGGGTTCGATTTTTCGGGCTTCGGCGGCCCGGGGCACCAGGCGGGGCAGCAGAGCGGCGCGGGGTGGGGGGGCAGCTTCAAGGATATTTTCTCGGGCATATTTTCAGGAGCGCAGCAGGGGCAGCAGGCGCACGGGCCGCAGGCGGGCACGGATCTGGAATACCAGGCGACGGTGGATTTCTGGACTGCGATTCGCGGCGGCCAGGCGCGAATTCAGATCAACCGGCAGGAGACTTGTCCGACCTGTCACGGCCATGCGCAGACGGGCGGCGTAATGCAGTGCCCGGAGTGCAATGGCACCGGCCAGGTGACGCAGATGGGCGGGCGGATGAAGTTCAACATACCGTGCCCTCGCTGCAATGGGACCGGGCGAACCTCGAACGTGTGCGGGACCTGCCACGGCGAAGGCACGATCAACAAGACCGAGGCGGTGGAGTTTCGCATCAAGCCCGGAACGCGCGATGGGCAGCGGATACGGCTGCAGGGCAAGGGCAACGCTGGTGTGAATGGCGGGGCAGCAGGCGACCTGTTTCTGATTGTCCGCACGGGGACGCATCCGGTGTTTACGCGCGTGGGCGATGATATTCAGCTGACCGTGCCGGTGACGGTGGCCGAAGCATCTTTAGGCGCCAAGGTGGATGTGCCGACGATCGACGGACGCGCGCAGTTGAAGATTCCGCCCGCCACGCAGAGCGGGCAGAAGCTGCGCATGCGGGAGCGCGGCGTTGAGAATTCGCAGCGAGCCGATCAGCGCGGCGACCAGATTGTGACCGTCGAGGTGGTGGTGCCGCATCTGCAGGACGAGCGCAGCCGCGAGATTATGCGCGAGCTGGCCAAGCTGAATAACCAGGATCCGCGGGTGGCGCTGTTTGAAAAAGGCAGGGAATAGGGACTAGGGAATAGAAGTGCCCCCTGGTTGAGGGTTGTGGTTTCCCACCCTAGCGGCAAAAACAAAAACGCCGCGAGGATGGGGCACCCAGATGGGTACTTATCCGGCGAGGCGATTACGGTAAGCTGATTTCGGGAAAGTTGCTATGGCGGCTAAACGGAAGACAAAAGGCGCGTACATGATTTCGGCGGTGGCCGAGATGTACGAGATCCATCCGCAGACGCTGCGCTTGTATGAGCGCGAGGGGCTGCTGAAGCCGTCGCGCACCGAGGGCAACACGCGGCTCTATACAGATGAGGACCTGGAGCGGCTGGAGTTCATTCTGAACCTGGCACGCGACTTGGGCGTGAATATCGCCGGGATCGCCATCATCTTGCAGATGCGGGAGCGGATGGAAGAAATGAACCGGCAGATGCAGAGCTTTGTGGAGTACGTGCGAACGGAGATGCTGACGCGGTTCCAGCAGGTTGCGCCTTCTTCGGGCGCGGCGATTGTGCCGATGCGCCGGCCAGTGGTGGTGCCCAAGCCGGTGAACGGGAAGAAGAGCTAGAGGTTCCTCATCCCCACCCTAGAGCATTTCTAATTTAA
>PKXI01000225.1:10085-10302 GCA_003133425.1 Acidobacteriaceae bacterium | reverse complement strand
GCGAATCTCTCTGCCTTGCCGCCTCACCGGGCACCCGGCGCGCCACGCCTCAGTATAGGGGAACGGCGGCTTTGCCCATTTTCTGCCTGCATGTTTGACTTCCCCCACCCGCATTGCTGACCATAACGTTTTGGGCCTTGGCAATGCCCCCATGGAAGGTGTGCTCTCATGAAAATCTTGATCCTTGGTTCCGGTGGCCGCGAACACGCGCTGGCCT
>PKXI01000225.1:0-9987 GCA_003133425.1 Acidobacteriaceae bacterium | reverse complement strand
CGGCCATGCTCGAAACCAGCAAGGGTTTCGCCAAGCAGTTTTTGCAGCGCCACAATATTCCCACCGGCAACTTCGCCGTCTGCTCTACCGCGGCCGAAGTGGAAAAGGCCATCGACTTCTTTCATGCGCCCATCGTGGTCAAGGCGGACGGGCTGGCCGCCGGCAAAGGCGTCATCATCTGCACGTCGCGACACACTGCCGTCGAGACCGCGCGGGGGCTGTTTACGGGTACTCTGCTGGGCGAAGCGACGCACCAGGTGGTCATCGAGGAGTTCCTCGAAGGCGACGAGATCAGCTTCCTCTGCCTGAGCGATGGCACGCACGTGGTGCCGCTGGTCCCTGCGCAGGACCACAAGCGCATTGGCGAGGGTGACACCGGCCCCAACACCGGCGGCATGGGCGTCTACTCGACCGATGAGCTGCTGGACCACGCCATGACGGAGTGGATTATGCACCACATCGCCGAGCCCACCATTCGCGGCATGGCTGAGGAAGGCGCACCCTTCGCCGGCGTACTCTACTGCGGGTTGATGATGACTGCGCGCGGCCCCCAGGTGCTGGAGTTCAATGCCCGCTTCGGCGATCCCGAAACGCAGGCACTGCTGGTCCGTCTTGACAGCGACCTGCTAGAGGCGCTCGAAGCCTGCATCGACGGCAACCTCGACCAGACAACGTTGCGCTGGAGTCCGGGTGCATCAGCCTGCGTTGTGACCAGCTCCGCCGGCTATCCGGGTAGCTATAAGACCGGGCTGCCCATGATCGGCCTGGGCGCCGCGGCACAGATTCCGGGCGTTCAGGTGTTCCACTCCGGCACTGCGCAGGTGGGCGGACAATTGGTGACTGCAGGCGGCCGTGTGCTGGGCGTGACCGCTGTCGCCGGGACGCTTAATGAAGCACTGGCGCGGGCCTACCAGGCGATAGCTGAAATTCACTTTGAAGGAATGTACTACCGGCGCGACATTGGCCACCGCGCGCTGAAATCCAAGGTCTGATCCTTGGGTTCTCACATCCAATCTCTGAACGAGAGGAGAAACCATGACCCTTGGAATCACGCTGCAGGAACTTCTGGTTTGGAACCAGGAGTCATCCAACTTCTGGAAGGCCCATCTCGATAACAATCCGCATCTGCTGGAGTTGCCATGCGACATCGGCGGGACCGCCAACGTGCAGGAGTTTGTCCGTCACATCTGGGGCGTGGAACTGCGCTGGAACCAGCGGCTGGCCGGACTGCCTGTGACGGCAAAGGAGCAGGTGCCTCCTGGGCCTCTCGCCGCGCTGTTCGATCTGCACTGCCAAGCCGTCGAGATCTTCCGTGGCTTGCTGGCCGCCGCTGACGAAAGCTGGGACCAGCCCTACGTTCTGGATATGGACTGGGTGCCACCGGAGGCGCGAACCGTTTCCCGCCGCAAGATTGCTGTGCATGCGCTCTTCCACAGCCAGCGCCACTGGGCACAGTTGGCCACACTGGTGCGCGCGGCAGGGTTTCCCTCAGGATTCAAGGGTGACCTGCTCTTCAGCCAGGCGCTTCGCTAGGGCCTGTCAGCGGCCCTAAACAGTGGCTTCCGGCACCACTGCGAGTTTGCCCTGCTTCTGAAAGCAAGTGCGGCAAAGTACAGGCCTGCCCTGGGTGGGTTTGAAAGGCACCGTGGTTTCCGCTCCGCACTCCGAACAGGTGGTTCGGGTCTCGGGGCGAACCTTATGATTGCCTCGAACGCGCTTCGCCTTGCACTGTTTGCAGCGCTTGGGGTCGTTCTTGAACTGTTTGTCGTTGAAGAAGACCTGCTCGCCGGCTGTGAAAACGAACTCGGCGCCGCAGTCGATGCACTTCAGTACTCGATCCGTGAATTCCATGGCCGGCTTCCCCAAAACAGGGACGTACACCGAAATCGGCCATGTGAGGGATGACGTGCCGGTCCCGGTTCCCTGTTTCCGTTCGTGATACACAACAAGGGCCCGGGCCGCATCAAAAGGTGCGGCGATTACCATGTCTGCCCGATGATCCGGGAAAGGCATAAAGCACTATAACGCATCGGCCTATGCGAAGTAATCCAGCCGAAATCAATCGCGACCAGCCATCCCGATCTTGCCTGAGCTGTCCAGCTACTCCCGCTTACTTTCAGCGGGAGTCGCCGGGACGGCATTTATCACGAATTGTTAGAGAATTAGTCCTGCTCTTTGCGAGCCTTCTTGCGATTCCGCTTGCGCGCCAAAGCTGCCTTGACGCGGCGCTTTTCACCGGGCTTCAGATAGTAGGAGTGACGTTTTACTTCCTTGATGATGTCTTCCTGCTGAACCTTCCGCTTAAACCGGCGTAGCGCATTCTCGAGCGGCTCGCCTTCTTGTACGCGAACCTCTGCCAAAAAATCCCACCTCCAAACATGCCAAGGGGCTCTTCTAGGATACTCGAAAGAGGAGATTTAGGATAGAACTTCGTCGTCCGCCAAGAAATTTACAGGATTCGTGTTCCGTGCGTGGATAAAGATGCACAAATTGCATGCCGTATCCCGTCCGTTGATTGAACTTAGGCAAGAAACCTGGTCCCGCCTTTCGCAAGGGCCTTTCTTTTACACTCTCAACAGGGGGTTCCACGCTCCCGGCGAGGTTGCACAACCATGATCCGCAGTTACCAGGGGCATCGGCCCCAGTTTCCCTCCAGTTGCTACATCGATGTCTCCGCCCAGCTTATCGGCGACGTCACTATCGGCGAGCGCTCCTCGGTCTGGATGAATGCCGTGCTGCGCGGCGATGTGAACTCCATCCGTGTCGGCTCCTGCTCGAATGTGCAGGACTGCGCCGTGCTCCACGGCCAGCGCAATCTTTACCCGGTCGTCGTCGGCGATTGGGTCACCATTGGCCACAACGCCACCGTGCACGGCTGCACGGTTGGAGACATGGTGGTCATCGGCATGGGCGCCAGGGTCCTCAACAACTCCCGCGTCGGCGAGGGCTGCATCATTGCCGCCGGCTCCGTGGTTCCCGAGCACACAGTCGTTCCGCCCCGCACGCTGTGGGCCGGCGTCCCCGCCAAGCTCCGCCGCGAAATCACCGACAAGGATCTCGCGCTGGTTCGCGAGTACGCCCAGAACTACCTGGACTACGTGGATTTTTACCTCAAGGAGCCGATGAGCTAGATTTCTCTGATCGGCAGCGGCGCTTCACATAGAATTACGTGTGGACTAAATACGAATCCTGGAGTCTCCTATTTCCGGCACTTGCACGCTAAATTTCGTCAGTCGGATGCGCTTCAAGCGCTTGAGCCCGCTTGCCTTGCTCTTTGGCGCCCTGCTCTTCTCCATCCTGACGCTGAGCCTTTGCGCATCGGCCAGTGGACAAACCATTGACAGTGCAAGCCTGCAGCCACCCTCCGAGAACAGCGCCAGCTCATTGCCTGATGCGCCACTGCCGCAAACCGGGGGGAGCGGCAGTATGCCCGCAGAGCAGGCCAGCAAGGCCAAAGCCTCGGATGAAGTAACAGTGAGCGGTACGCCCAGGAACATTCTTCGGGATCAGGCCGCCATCTGGACCAGCCCTGTCCGCTTTCGCATGGGCGACCTTGAGTGGTTTGTCCCGCTTGCCGCGGCCACCGGTGTGGCAATCGCCACCGACCAAAGCGCGATGACGCATGTGGTCTCGAAAGACCTCAACTTCAACCAGAAGAACATCGACGCATCCAATGTAATGATTGGCGGATTTATTGCGGCTCCTGTCGCTTTGTATGGATATGGCCATTTCCGGGAGAGTCCGCATGCGCGCGAGGCCGGCATTTTGAGTGCCGAAGCGATGATCGACGGCGTCGGCGTGGAACAGGGCATGAAGCTGATCTTCTGGCGGGAGCGGCCGGACGTCGACAACTCGAGGGGAAAGTTTTTTCAGACGAGCGCGGGCATCGACTCCTCATTTCCCTCATCCCACAGCGTAGTTGCCTGGGCGGCAGCGGCGGAGCTCGCCGGAGAGTATCACTCCCGCTGGGTCCGTTTGTTTCTCTATTCCGCGGCCACCGGCATAAGCCTGACGCGCGTTCTGGGCCAGCAGCACTTCCCCTCAGACGTGCTGGTTGGCAGCGCCGCCGGATGGTTCGTCGGCCACTACGTCTACCACAAGCACCACAGTCAATCGCTCGAAAAGCTTGATGATGACAACTGAGAAGCGCAATTGCCGCGCAGGGATTGGTGCTTTTTCCTGATCCCAGCGCCCGATCCCTGTTTCTTCACACCGGCAGCGGGTTTCTGCCTGAAAAGAACTTCCGCTGATGCCAGTAGGGATAGGCGGCTGGCCGTTCGCTCGCTTTATCGAGCGCAGCCACCTGGCCCGAGGTAAGGTTCCACCCCGCAGCGCCCAAGTTCTGCCGCAGTTGCTCTCCGTTCCGCGCGCCCACAATCACTGACGAAATCGTAGGCCGCTGCAGGAGCCAGTTCAGCGCCACCTGCGGAACCGTCTTCCCGGTCTCCGCTGCCACTTTGTCCAGCGCATCCACCACCGTGTACAGGAACTCATCGGGCATCTGCGGGCCTTGCTCGGCTGTCTTGTGCAGGCGGCTTGCCTCCGGCATGGGCTGGCCGCGGCGCAGCTTCCCTGTAAGCCGGCCCCATCCCAGCGGACTCCACACCAGCGTGCCGACCTTTTGGTCCAGTGCAAGCGGCATCAGCTCCCACTCGTATTCGCGGCCGATCAACGAGTAATACGCCTGGTGTGCGACAAACCGCGTCCAGCCGTAACGATCGGCAACGGCCAGCGACTTCATCAGGTGCCAGCCGGAGAAGTTGGAGCACGCGATGTAACGCACCTTGCCCTCGCGCACAAACTTGTTCAGCGTGTCCTGCACTTCTTCGATCGGGGTCAGGGCGTCGAAACCGTGCAGATGGTAGATGTCCACGTAGTCCGTACCCAGCCGGCGCAGGCTGCCCTCGAGCGCCCGCCGCAAGTGGTACCGCGACGATCCCTGATCGTTCACTCCGTCGCCCGTGGGGAAACCGGATTTGGTGGAGATCAGTACCTTGTCCCGCTTTGCGCCGAGCGCCTTTCCGAGCACTTCTTCCGAGCGCCCTTCCGCGTACCCATCCGCCGTGTCGAACAGGTTCACGCCGGCCTCGAGACAGATGTCGATCAGGCGCCGCGCCTCGTCCACTTCGGTGGTACCCATTGCTTCAAAGAAACCCGTTGTGCCGCCGAACGTGGCAGTCCCATAAGCCAGTGCGGAAACCTTGAGGCCGGAGCCTCCGAGAAGACGATATTCCATGCCCGATTGGATGCGTCGTGACGCGCGACGATGCAAACGCTGGCGAGACTACAGCATTTTCGAGTTGAGNNTGTAAACACCCCGGCCGAAAGCACTCTACCCCATTGCCAGCCTCCGTCCAGGCCATTCCCCTCTCTGACTTCGCATTTTTTGGTTGAGAGTGAAAGTTTGAGGGTGCTACACTCTCGACACCCCGATGGCCGACTTGACCTACATCCCCGAGGTCGCGCTCCAGGCGGACGAGGCTCAAACAGTGCCGCGGCCTCCGCTGCTGGTCCGCTTCACGCATTGGACCTTCACGCTCAGCTTCTTCGGGCTCGTGGTGAGCGGCTTTGCGATCATCCTGGCCCATCCGCATTTCTATTGGGGAGAAACCGGCAACATCCTCACTCAACCGCTCTTCAGCCTGCCCCTGCCGACCATGCTCGGCGGGCCTTCCGGCTGGGGCCGCTCGCTTCACTTCCAGTCCGCCTGGCTCGCAGTATTGTCGGGCCTGCTCTACATCGTGTCGGGAGTGTTGTCGAAGCATTTCCGCAGGGAGCTAATGCCTGCTGCGGCCGGCCTTTCGTGGAGTTCGATCCGCAATTGCGTCGCCGAACATCTGCGCTTCAAGCGTACCGGGCTGGCTGCCGACGAGCACTACAACGTTCTGCAACGCCTCTCTTATCTCGGCATCGTCTTCGTGGTCTTTCCCTTCACAATCCTCTCCGGATTCGCGATGTCGCCGTCCATCACTTCGGTGTTTCCGTGGATGGTTGAATTTTTCGGCGGCCACCAAACAGCGCGTACGATTCACTTTTTCCTCGCCAATCTTCTCGTTCTCTTCCTTGTTGTGCACGTCACCATGGTTGTTCTGGCCGGATTCACTTCGAGAATGATGGCCATGATTACCGGACGGCCCGCCGCACGAAAGGAGACGCGATGAGCAACATCCTTACTCGCCGCAAACTCATCACCACCGGCCTGGCAGCCGCGGCCGGAGTGGCCGGCCTCGCCACGGCCGAGCGCGTCGCCAAGAGCTACGGCCTTATTCCGCCTGACGATGGCGGCATTTGGGGTGTGGGCGAAACGCTCACCTACGCAACCCAGCGGATGCTCATGGCGCACCACTCCATGGCGCGCGAGTTCAGCCGCAGCGAGATTTCAAAAGCCATTCCCGTCAGCGGCGATCCGCCCACAAAGGGACCCTATGCGGAGATGCTTTCCAGCGGCTTCAAGGGGTGGCGATTGCCGATCGACGGCATGGTGGCGCGCCCGGCTTCGTTTTCCCTTGACGACCTGAAGCGGATGCCCATGAGCAACCAGATTACGCACCAGGCCTGCGAAGAAGGCTGGTCCTTCATTGCCGAGTGGCATGGCGTCCGGCTTTCTGATGTTTTGAAGCAGGTAGGCGTGAGTGCAAAGGCGAAATACGTTGTGGTCTATGCATACGACGGTGTGTGGGACTCGCTCGATCTGCCCGACGCTTATCATCCGCAAACGTTCCTGACCTACGGACTGAACGGCGATGATCTCCCCGCCCCACACGGCGCGCCGCTGCGTTTGCGTGTGGCACGTCAACTCGGCTACAAGAGCGTGAAATTCCTGTCGCGCATTACCCTGGTCGATTCGTTGAAGAATGTCGGCGACGGCAAAGGTTCGATCAGTCCGGCTTATGGATATTCGTGGTACGCGGGGATTTGATTGTTGCGCGAATGCCTGCCCTCTCCGCGCCGCCCGTTCATTTTCCTGTTGAGCCGCCAAATACATGCGTGCTAAACTGCCCCCACTCTGGTGGCTCACTCAAGATGCTTCCCCCTCCTCGAGGCCAGGTCAATCAACCGTCTTTTGTTCTTGATGCCGTGCGCTCCTTAAGGCCGCAGGCTCACTAAGGAGAAATGCTTGTCTGTCCATCAATTCCCCGCCATCAATGCAGGACGAGTTGTACCAATCTCCGCTCACCGCAGAGAAACAAGCACGATGACTCCGCTCCAACGGCTGGTGAACAAGTATTTCTATTTCGCCATGTCGCTGCTGATCGCGGTCATTGTGGCGATGGGCTTCAGCCGTACGGTCAACGACAACCTCCTCCATCCTTCTGTGCCCCGGCCTCTGATTCTCTGGTTCCATGCCGCGGCATTCTGCGGGTGGGTGGCCTTCTTCATTTTTCAGTCTGCGCTGGTGCGCACGCACAACGTGAAGTGGCATCGCTTCTTCGGCTGGTTTGGCGCGGGGCTGGGTACAGTGATGGTTCCGCTTGGTGTGGTCACGTCCATCATCATGGGACGCTTTGACGCCTATCAGAAGCACGAGCCCGGCGCGGAAGCTTTTCTGATCGTCCCGTTCTACGACATGCTTGCCTTCGGCGTTTTCTTTGGGCTCGCCGTCTTGTGGCGCAAGAAGTCCGAGTTGCATCGCCGGCTTATCTTCCTGGCCACCTGCGGACTGCTCGACGCTGCCTTTGGCCGCTACGACTACATCTACGATCACGGCCTCTTTTTTTGGTGCCTGGATGGGGTGATTCTTCTGGGCGTGCTGCGCGACCTCTTCGTGAACCGGCGCATCCACAAGGTGTATCTCTATGCGCTGCCCTCTTTGATTGCCGTCCAGGCCTTTGTGACCTACACATGGTTGGGCGCTTCCGGCTGGTGGGTCCGGATCGGCCACGCGATCCTCGGTTAGCTGGAAAGCAAAATACCTGGCAGTCCGGAAAAATGAAAGTGGAAGGTCTATTTATGACCGCGCTGTCCCAAAGCGTCGTTGCAGATCGGTCACGTTCTGTCACCGGGCACAACGGATTTGTGGATCGATATTTCTACTTTGGAATGTCGCTGGTGATTGCCGCCATCACGGTGTACGGCTTCAGTTTGACAATCGATGCGAGCCTTCTTCATGCGGCGAAACCGCGGCCACTGCTCCTCTGGTTCCATGGAGCCGCATTCTCGGCGTGGATAGTCTTTTATATCGTCCAATCTGCGCTGATTCGCACACACCATGTGCGCCTGCACCGCAGCCTCGGCTGGTTTGGCGCGGTGCTTGGCGCGGTCATGGTACCTCTGGGCGTGGCGATCGCGGTGATTATGGGCCGATTTCACATCCATCAGCTCCATGAGGCTGCCTCAGGCTACGAGGCGCCTCTGATCTCCCCGCTCTATGACATGGCCGCGTTTGGCATCTTGCTCGGCCTCGCCGTGTACTGGCGGCGGAGGCCCGATTTGCACCGCAGGCTGATGCTGATGGCGACTTGCGGACTCACCACAGCTGCCATCGCCCGGTTCCCCATCGTGGCTATTCAGAATGACTACAACTACGTTTGTGTAGATTCGCTGATCCTGTTGGGCGTGGCCCGCGACGTCATCGTCGACCATCGGGTGCACAAAGCCTATCTCTATACGCTACCTGTTTTAGTCGTGATCCAGAGCCTCATGATGTATGTCGATCTGAGCGCCTCGGCCTGGTGGGTCCCCATCGCCCACGCAATTCTCGGCTAGTGAAACTGCGACGGTTTGGCTTGTATTTTATTTTAATTGTAGCTACAATTAAATCGTGTTCGTCTGGGACGAGGCAAAACGGAAGTCCAACCTGGAGAAGCACGGACTCGACTTCAAAGACGCTCACCTCGTCTACGAAAACCCGGACAAATGTACCTATGAAGCCGGCCACAAGGGCGAACGTAGATTGATGGATCTTGCCACGGCAGTCGTTCATGGGAGGCTGCTTACGCTGATTTACACCGAGCGCGGTAACGATGTCCGCGTCATCTCATTCCGGGCCGCCTCACGAGAGGAGCGCGAACAGTATGAACAAGACAAAATCTGAAACTGACTGGAAGCGCGTTCTGGCCTACAAGGAAGGGGACCATATCCCCTTCGAGCCGGGAGACGGCCCATACGATCCGAACGATCCCGAAGCTGCTCGCGCCTGGTTTGCCCAGGCCGATCTCATCCGCAAGGGCAAGGTGGTTCGCAGAGGAAAGCGCGGCCCGCAAAAAGCTCCGACGAAAAAATTGGTTTCGTTGCGGCTGTCGCCCGAGGTGGTCGACCATTTCAAATCCACCGGGCCGGGCTGGCAGACGCGGATTGATAGCACGTTGCTGAAGTCGATCAAGAAGAGGACGTAAGCTGATCTGATGACATAAACTGTCATATAATGAAGCCATGCCGATGACTTCCCTCAACATTTCGCTTCCGGACCCGCTCAAGGCGTACGTGGAAGACCGCGTTGCTTCAGGCGACTTTGGCACACCGAGCGAGTTCGTTCGCAACCTTATCCGCCAGGACAAGGAATCGCGGCGGTCTCGCATCGAAACCGAATTGCTAGATGCCCTGCAGACACGAGAGTTGGCAATCTCGCCAGAGGAACTGAATGGGCGCAGTCTGGTATCGGTTCTGCGGGAGAAACTCGCCCGGCCGTGACGAAACTGCGCATCTCCGAGGCCGCCGCTGTCTCGATCCTTGAACAGTCGGATTACTATCTGCAGGCCTCGGACACGCCATTGGCCCAACGATGGGAGGCGTCCGTGGACGATGCGGTGCACTCATTGCGCGATTGGCCTGAGCGTGGGACGCTTTGCCGTTTTCGGTCGCCATCGCTTGCAGATGTGCGGTGGGTTTCGATCTCCGGCTTTCCAAAGCATATGGTCTTCTATCGTTATCTTTCGCTGGAAGACGCGATCCTGATCGTTCAGGTTCTGCACGGCGCCCGGAACCTGGAGACCATCCTGGATGAGGATTTGTAACTCAAGGCCACGCAGTCTTTTCCAATCCAGGAAT
>PKXI01000048.1 GCA_003133425.1 Acidobacteriaceae bacterium | reverse complement strand
TTAGTTCAAACGCCGATTGCGCTGGGCATCCTCGACCGGAACAGACGAGTCGGATCATGGACGCGTTGCGTGCTTCAGTCTCGAAATGACTGCATTCAACCGTTCCACAGTCACGCAGCCCTAGTCGAGCTCCGCCCTCCCGCCAGCGCAGGCGGCCAGAGCATGCTTGCCAGGGTTGGGGGTTTACCTTCCAGACCTACGCGCCACCTTCTTTGCCGCTCTCTTTCCCGCTTTGCCCGGCGATTTGACTGGCCCTTTGGTGCTCTTGCTCACCGCCAGCAGCGGAATGAGCTTGCTAGCAATGGGCGACCCAAGCCCTGTGCATGCATCCCACCCTGGACCCGCCTCGAACGCGCCGTTATTGCCCTGAATGATGTCGTTGAATGCCGAAGTAGCCTTCGCAGCGTAGATCGCCGGCTGAAGGAGCCCCACGTTATTCCCCAGTTGCTGGTTGGCCACCGCCACCAGCCCCGCCCAAAGCGGCGCAACTGCGCTCGTTCCCCCGATCACGCTCGTCTGGCTGTCCACCCGAATCGTGTAGCCAGTCACTGGGTCGGCGTCGCCGGCTACGTCGGGCACGCCGCGGCCTCCCGCGGTCGTGCTCGACGCCGGGACGTGAGCGTTCGCCTGCCACGATGGCAGAGCGAAGACGTTGCTGACTCCACCCCCGGTCGCACCCTCCTGGCTCGCCAACTCGTTCCACACTACCTCCGACACGATCGTCGCTCCGTTGGCATCGAGCTTGGTTCCTCCACACGCCAGCACATGCGGGCTCGAAGCCGGAAAATCGACGTTGTTGCCCGTCCCTCCGTCGGTCGACCCGTCGTCGCCAGCCGCCACTGTAATCGTGATCCCCAGCGCCGCGGCTGATTGGCAGGCTGCATCCATAGCCGTCATCGATTGATTGGTCCAACTCGACTCCGGGCCGCCCCAACTGATCGAAATCACGCTGGGCTTTTGCGTGGTGTCGTGCACCGCGGTCGTAATTGCGTCGAGGAACCCCTGATCCGTATTGGGCGCAAAGTAAACTGCGATCTTCGCCCCAGGCGCCACCGAAGCGGCCACCTCAATGTCCAGCATCACCTCCCCGTCCGCGCTGCTGGCCGTCGACGGCTGGTTCGTCCCCCCGTCCACACCGACGGCGGTGATCCCCGGCGGGGCGAGCCCGAGCGATTTGAAGTAGGCTGTGAGATCGGCCTGCCGGTACCCTCCGCCAAGCTCGATAATTCCGATGGTCTGTCCCGCTCCGCTTGCAGTTGCAGGAAAGTTGTACGCCTGGGCTACCTGGGGAGGGGTGTAACTGGCGGGGGCAGCGGTTTTGGCGAAAGCTTTGCGGACACGAAAGTGCGGCTGTGCCTGAGGCCTGTTATCCAGCCCCAGCACAGCCTCCACCACCCCTGCCAGCGATGCCGGCAGTTGAATTCCGCCCTCGCGAACACGGTACTCAACCCCATCGATCATCTTCTGTTCAAGCACCACGCCAAATGCTTTCTGGATGTCGGCGGCCGTTCCGGTCAGCTTCACCGTTCGCCGCAACGCCGCCGTCGGATCCTTCTCCACCTTCAGGTTGAACTCCCGCGCAAACGCCTTTACCTGCTTGATAGCGTCCGGGTCGCCGCCATGGTGCTTCTTGTACTCGGTCGGGCCGACACGAACCGGACCGCTCGCACGTCCGCCGCGCCGATTCACCTTCAGCGGTTCTTTGCGTTTCACAATCACCGACACGGTCACCAATGACCTTGCAGGTGTAGCCTTCACGGGGACGGCATTGGGAGCCGGTGCCTTTTCGCTGCCAGGGAGAACCATGCGCGCCTGCTCTGCAAACCGCGACGGCTTGACGGGGGGAGTTTGTGTTCGGGGAGACCTTTTCATAACTGACCTCTTTCTCGTCCGGGCCTCAATCTCTGAGCCAGGATCTGATGACTTCGAATGATAGCCCGAATTACCGCCGCGGGAAATATCAACTGGAGCAAGCCGCGCCTCAGGTGGAAATAGAGCCAGACCCGTGTGCCCCGCAGGCGAACCTGAATTCCATCCATTCGCGACAGCCTGCCAAATACAACAAGACCAGCACGCTCCGATTGCATTACGGACGGATACGATACACAGGGCCTGGTGAATGAACACGTGTCCGATTGCATGAGCGATGTGGCTCTTGTCGGTTCCTGTTCGACCGAGAAACCAGGAGGGCACTGGCTCACGGATCAATACCCGGGCGCCCCATGGTCTGGCAGCTCACTGTGCCGTGTTCCAGTGGACACTGACGATTGGCTCCGCCATTAAGGGGGGAGTCGTCATCCCTACGATCCTGTCCAGAGCAGCCGCCCAGCCGGACATGCGTCGATCTGTAGCGCAGGTCTGTTTCGCGTCCTGCGGGGACAAAACGGCGTCGAAGTGTACTACTTGGTCAACAGTAAACTATTCACTTTGAGATTTTTACCCATACTAGAGCGGGGATGTTGTCCCCTATATACCCCTCGAACCAGCACTAAGTATCAATGCTAGGTAGGGAAACACATGTTCCCCTACCTTTTCACTGCGTTTTTATCCTGGAGGGTCGAGGGCACTTTCG
>PKXI01000308.1 GCA_003133425.1 Acidobacteriaceae bacterium | reverse complement strand
TAATACTAGATGAGGTGTAATCGCGACGATCGTGATTACGGGCGTGCGCTTTTTGCCCCTGGTTTCATCAGGACCGTAATGCCAGAAGATGCGATATGCGCCGGGGGTGTTGTTCTGAGCGTAGGCCTCAAAGACCTTCTCGCCATTGGCGCCTGTCAGCGACGTGAATTCGTGGGTATGAAGGCCAGGATGGTGTGGGTCGACTTCGAGAAAGCCGAGGGCCTTCTGAACCTGCGCGTGAAGCACGACACTGGATGGTGCATTTTCGAGAGCTGTCAACTGCCGATCTAACGTGGGCGTGAACTTGATTTTTCGCTGCATGCCTATTTCCGAGCGTGCCGGGCAAATGAACCGCGATAGACGCTCTTGCCTTCAGCTGATTCCCGCAAACCCTGTTTCACGCTGGCCAGGGCTTGCGCATTCTCGTAAAGCCACATCTCAGAAGCGGGAATGGTCTTGACCGGATCGAGGATGAGCTGGCCAAGCGGATTCCGGTAGATGTTGAATGCCGTAGCGTCCCCGAGGGCCTCGCCAAGCGACAAGCGCTTCTTCGCATCGGGCTGCGCGAACTCTGAGATCAATTGGAAGTCGGAGTTCTTGATGACTGCGGTAGGGGGCATAGGGGAAGAATAACATATGTGGGAAAGAATATAAAGTGGGCTAATCCCACTATGAGCCATCTCGTGGCGCATATTTTGCCCCCCAACCCCTTGCGATAAGCTGGTCCAGAGGTGCTCTCGATGCGATTGAAGGCTATAGGCCGCGCGCTCATTGCGTCGGTTCTTGTGGTTATTGCACTGGCGGCTGTTCAGCCCATGGTAGCGCAGGGGCCGGCTCTCAATCCGGCCCTGCCGCTCACCCATATCGATAACGGCCCCAACTCAGCCAGAGCGCAACAGCAGCATTATGTTGTGCTCGTCTCGCTCGATGGCTTCCGTTGGGACTATGCAAAACGCGACAACGCTACCCACCTCCTCGCTCTCGGCAAGCGCGGCGCCTGGGCGCCGGAAGGCATGTTGCCCAGTTATCCCTCGCTCACCTTTCCGAACCATTTCACCTTGGTCACCGGCCTTTATCCCGAACACCACGGCCTGGTCGCGAATAGCTTTCTCGACCCCGACCGCCAGGCGCGCTACGGTATGTCCGATTCCAAGGCGGTTACAGACGGCACCTGGTACAGCGGCACTCCCTTATGGAGCCTTGCCGAGAGCCAGGGGATGCGCAGCGCCTGTATTTTCTGGCCTGGGTCAGAAGCCAAGATCGCCGGCTTTCGTCCCACTTGGTACGCGCAGTTCGACAATAATACGCAGGCCACTCCAGCCGTTCAGCAGGCGCGCATCGACGATGCCGTCGCACTGTTTCACCTGCCTGCGGAGCAACGCCCACATCTCATCGTCATTTACTACTCCGAGCCCGACCACGAAGGCCACCAGTTCGGCCCTGATGCTCCTGAAACGCGCGCAGCAGAGAAGAAGATGGATGAGCTGATAGGAAAGCTGAAGACCGCGCTCGATGCGACCAAGCTTGCCATCGACCTTGTGGTGGTGAGCGACCACGGAATGGTTCGTGTGCAGGGCAGCGCCGTCGTGCTCGACCAGTTTGCCGACCTCACCGGCTTCGACACCGCCGGCAACCTGCTGTACGGCAAGACCGAAGAGGATCGAAATCGCGTTTACAACCAGCTAAAGAAAGCCTCTTCGGATTTTGTCGTCTACCGGCGTAAGAACGTACCGCCGGAGCTGAACTACAACCAGAATCCGCGCGAGGGCGATCCGGTCATTATCGCCACTGGACCCTACGACATCCTCGCGCACGCTCCGCCAACGGGTCGGGCGGATTCAGGGCCTCCCTCCGGCATGCATGGCTTTGATCCGCGAAAGGTGCCGGAAATGAAGGCCAGCTTCTTTGCAGCCGGACCGGATATAGTGAAGGGAAAGACGGTTGCACCCTTTGAGAACGTTAATTTGTACCCGTGGATTGCGCACCTGCTGGGTCTCACTCCCGCAAAAAATGACGGCAGTCTCAACATATTGGCCGGGACGTTGCGCGACGGCGGGGCGGAACCGGCAAAGGAATCTGGAGACAACTCCGGAAAATGAAATAGCGTAAGGGAGCAGGAAAGAATGAGTCTGGTTCTCGGAATTGACGGCGGAGGCACCCATACACGCGCCTCGATCGTGGATGGCGACAAGGTTCTTGGTTACGGCGAAAGCGGCTCCATCAAGCGACTGAGGGTCGGTGCTGAAGCCGCCGAAGCCAACCTCCGTACAGTCCTCAAGGATGTGTATGCCCAGGCCGGAGTCAAGGGTGTGCGCGCTGCCTGCTGTGGTGTGGCCAGCGTCAGCATGCCAGGCATCGCGGAATGGATCAACGACGTCTTCAACGACTTTGGAGTTGAGCGCAGCGACATCGTTGGCGATCAAGTAATTGCCTTGGACGCTGCCTTCCACGGCGGTCCCGGAATTCTGCAGATTGCCGGAACCGGCTCCAACACCATCGGCCGCGCGGCAGACGGAAGCCAGGAGAGCGCCGGCGGTTGGAGTTCGCACCTGGGCGACGAGGGCTCCGGCTATTGGATTGGACTGCACAGTGTGCGGCGCGCCCTCCGAGCCTACGATCACGAACAACCGACCCGCATTCTCGAGAAGGTAGGCGAGCTCTGGGGCACACCTGACCTCGATGACCTCGTAAACGTGGGCGATGGCACACCCGGACCGGACTTTGCAGCGTTGGCGCCGATCATCGATCAGTTGGCCGAGGCAGGCGATCCCGTTGCGTTGGGCGTACTCAAACAAGCCTCTGCGGACCTGGTTGAATTTGTGTTGCTGGTGCGCGAGAAACTTCGCCGGAAACACAAAATCGCCGGCGAAGTTCCCGTTGCCTGGACCGGCAGCGTAATTGAAAAGATGCGGCTAGTGCGAGAGCCATTCTTCGCTGGCCTGCGCGCAGCTGCTCCCGAGATGCCAATAGGCCAGGAAGCGGTCGTCTCTCTCGATGGCGCTCTGTGGCGCGCAAAACGACTAGCCGACTCGGCAGGCTAGAACATTCTCCGCAGTGGTGTAATGTTGGGTGCCCCACGCTTTGTGCGTTTTTTGCACAAAGTGTGGGAGACCACGAACTTCCACTCAAACTGCCAGCAGGTACTCCGAAAATGCGTCAGCTCCTTCATCCTCTAAAATCCATCGCATATATATGAATGCGGTCATCCTGAGCGAAGCGTTTTTCAGCGGAGTCGAAGGACCTGCATTTGAAATGCTCATCGCACGAGATTCAGCTTCAGAAGAATGTGCCTAGTTTCTGAGCAAAAGCATAAGTTCTTCGGCGCATTCACACGGCCGCAGCCAGCCGCCCGTCCAAGATCGACGCGACCAGCCGCCCCGTCACATCCACTGCCACCAGATTCGCCGCCTGACCCACTTCCAGCGAACCGGCCTCGCTGGCCAATCCCGTCATCGTCGCCGGATTGACCGTCAGCAGCCGCAACGCTTCATCGACCGCAACACCCGTATACTCCACGAAATTCATCAAGGCGCGGTCGAGGGTCAGCACACTTCCAGCCAGCACCCCTCGTGCCATCGCTCGCCCCTTCGCCACCTGCACCGGAAACCCGCCAAGTTGATACTCCCCATCGGGCATGCCGGTCGCGCTCATTGCGTCGGTCACCAGGATCCCGCGCTCAGAACCCTTGGCCAGATACCACAACCTCACAAGTTCGGGCGCGGTATGGATTCCATCGCAAATCAGCTCCGCATAAAGGGAGCCAGTGGTCAACACGACACCCAGAATTCCCGGCTCCCGATGATCAAGCGGGCGCATGGCGTTGAAGGTGTGCGTCGCGCTTATGGCCCCGGCATCAATCGCGGCGAGGGTTTCTGCCGCAGTTGCATTCGAATGACCCAGCGAAACACGAACTCCGCGCGCCGTCGCATGCGCGGTCAGTTCCACTGCGCCAGGCAACTCCGGCGCCAGGGTCATCAGGCGGACCCGGCCCTCGGCCGCCTCAAACAGCCGGTCAAAGACTCCAATATCCGGCGCGAGCATGTGTTCAACCGGCTGCACTCCACACTTCGCATGGGAAAGAAACGGTCCCTCGAGATGAATGCCGACAGGCTTGGCGGTGGGTTGCCCGTTCTTGTTGTGATCTTCAATCAGTTGCGGCTTTTCAATCAATCTCGCGAGCCCAGCAACTGCGCGCAATGTCCCGTCCAAAGGCGCGGTCACCGTCGTAGCCAGAAAGCTTCCTGTGCCGCGCGTTGCCAGGAAACCGCCCACCGCGTTGAGAGCTTCAGGGGTGGCTTCCATCACGTCGTGACCGGCCGCGCCGTGGATATGCACATCCAGAAAAGCCGGGGCCAGCGTCGCCTCAGGATAGTCAAAAAAGCCGTTCAGAGCCTGTCCCAGACGCGCACCGGCAGGACGGCTGACAATCGACGCGATTCGCCCGTCTTCGATTGTTACCTCGGGGTTTTCGAGCAGACTAGTCCCGTTCCACAGCCGCTTCGCGGTCAAAATCGTGCGCATAGTTGAGATTATGGCAGGTGCTCCCGTTGAGCGGGAAGGCTAGCTTATGCAGCAAAACTCCCGCACGACCGCTGACTAAGTCCGGCCCGAAATTGATGACAGAGAAGGGAACTGACTTGGCTCCGATCTTTTCCGCCCGATAGATTCGCTGCTTAGATCGAAATCATCTGTACTTGCGCAGCACGCCGAGAACCCGCCCCTGAATCGCCACCTGCGCAGCCGGAACATAGATCGGATCCATCTCCGCATTCGCCGGTTGCAGCCTCACCAGATTGCCCTCCGTAAAGAAGCGCTTCAAGGTGGTTTCGGCCCCGTGCACAAGAGCCACCACAATCTCGCCCTGGCGTGCAGTCCGCGTGCGTTCCACAAGCACATAGTCGCCATTGATAATGTGCTCGTCCCGCATTGAATCCCCACGCACCTCGAGGGCGAACACGTCGCGGTTGCCCACCACGTCATGCAGAGAAATGGTCTCCGGTGTCTCTGTGGCTTCCACGGGAAGGCCAGCGGCAATGCGCCCGGCAAGGGGCAGTTTGGCGCTCGACCGGGTGCGCGATCCCGGCGGCAGCAGATCAATTGAGCGGCTGCGATTGTGCACTCGGTCCAGCAACCCCTTCTTTTCGAGGTTGGTAATGTGCTTGTGCACCGTTGCCAGGCTCTTCAGCCCCATCCCGCGCGCAATCTCCTCAAAAGACGGAGAGTAGCCGTTGCGAGCTACAAACGACTCCAAAAAATCGAGAACCTCTTTTTGCCTACGAGTCACAGCCATGGGCGCATTATAGCGAATACTGCTCGCTACCCCTTTCTAAGATTTTGATTCTAAAGGAAAAACGATCATAAGTCTTTAAACATGAGTAATTTGATTGAGTTTCATCTGTATGCAATCGTATGCAATCCTGGCAGCTATATGCAGCTGAATCTGCGGAATCTGGATACCAAAACTGGATACCATAAGGAGAATCCTCTGCGTTTCGGCGATCATGGTCGGTCAAAAAAGCCGAGCGAATTTCGAGTCGGGGCCGCCTTGAAGCGTGGAAGCAATTGCCTTGAGTCTGCCCGGCCCATGAGCGAAGAGAGGGCGATACTTCGGCAAACTTGATCATGAGGGTGACTATAGCATGATGAGCGAAATAATGGCGAAGATTTTATTCGGCTGGAAACCTATAAATCGACCTTGCATCAAACTGGTTACGCGCTTACAAGATCAGCCAGCGTCATCTTCCGCCGGTCGTCCGAATTCGACGGATTGTTGCTGCCGCTCCGTATTTGGGCCGCGAGTTCTCCTGGGTTAACGCGAATCATCCCGGCAACAGTGAAGGTGGGAAACTTCCCGGTCTTTGAGTGCCGGTATAGGGTGGTCTCGTCTGCTTCAAGCAAGTCAGCACACTCCTTGATGGTCATGGCGGTCGTCCTTTCGTCGAGGATTTTTAAAATGTCACACATTACATTTCCGTTTTCTTGGGCGATTGCTTATAACTGGACAGTGCTGAGTT
>PKXI01000093.1 GCA_003133425.1 Acidobacteriaceae bacterium | reverse complement strand
GATTGGCCGCTTATGGCGATTATGCACTCACCGAGATATGCCAGGCAGATATGCACCCGGCGCCAAACCTTGGGCGGGACGACACCTGCGAGGGTCACCTCGAATGGGGCTACACTGAAGCCGAGGAGTGAATTATGGCTCCAGCACTGGCTTGTGCTCGCTTTCGTTTTTATGCCGAATTGAATGATCACCTGCCGTTCGGCCAGCGATATGGGATTGTGGAGAAGCAGTTCTTCGTGCCGGCTTCCGTGAAGGACATGATCGAGGGCATAGGCGTTCCGCATGCAGAGGTAGACCTGATCCTGGTGAACGGCGAGTCGTCGGACTTCGCCCGCCTGATCTGCAATGGCGATCGCGTATCGGTGTACCCGGTCTTCGAATCGATCGATATCACTCCGGTGTTGCGTCTCCGGCCGCAACCGCTGCGGGAGACGAAGTTCGTGCTTGATGTCCATCTGGGCAGGCTGGCAGGTTATCTGCGCATGCTTGGGTTCGATACGGTGTATTCAAATCGCCTCAGCGACCTGGAACTGGTAAAGATTTCGTGCGCAGAAAAGCGCATTCTGCTGACACGAGACCGCGGTGTTTTGAAACACTCCGCTGTGACGCATGGGTACTGGCTCCGCGAGACCGACAGCCGCCGCCAAACCCTGGAAGTTGTAAGACGTTTCGATCTGGTCCGGCCGCTGCGCCCGCTCACCCGCTGCATGGTCTGCAACGAACCGCTCGGGGAAGTCTCCAAAGACGAGGTTCGCGGGAAGGTGCCCCCAGGAACTTTGGAATGGTGTGACGAGTTCCGAGAGTGCGCAAGCTGCGGGCGAGTGTACTGGGAAGGCTCGCACTGCCGGCGGATGCGCCAGTGGATCGAGCAACTCGCTGCTGTCCCGCACGCGCTGTAACTCCGGCCAGGGTCCACAGACGCCAACTAATTCGTAGGGCCTTATTCTGCCCGTACCTGAGATATTTTCTGGGCAGTGATGGGTATCACTGCCCGGTGATTCTCTTGGCGCAGAATGTTGGTAGCTGTTTCCCTGTGGCAGCCGCGGAGCTCCTTTTGTGCCACGCCCTGCTGCCGCGCCGAGGAACGGCTTCGCCGCTGATACCTCCCTTGACGCCGCGAACCTGGAGATGCAGCAGGCGGCATGCTGAAGAACCGACCGGAAGTCTGGAGGAGCTTATGGTTACGGCCTCCGAATTGCGGGAAGGGCTGGCGCTCCGGCTTGGCCAGGAGGTGTACAAGGTCCTCGAAGTCGAGGCCAAAGCCGGCACTGCCAAAATGGGAGGCACGGTACGTGCCAAGCTCTCAAACGTGCGCACCGGGCGCCCGTGGGACCAACACTTTCGGCCCCTGGAGAGATTGGAAGACGTGGAGCTGGAGAAACGCAAACTGGAGTTTCTTTACAGCGATGGCAGCAACTGCATTTTTCAAAGACTGGACTCCTTTGAACAGGTTGAGTTTCCTGTGGACAGCCTTGGCTTGGCGGAGAAGCTTCTGCAGCCGGGAGCCGAAGTTCCCGCGGAGTTTTTCGAGGGAGAACCGATCAGCGTAATTATGCCCGATACCGTGGAAGCACGCGTGACGAGCACCGCACCTCCCATACGCTCACAGCAGGATTCGGGCCGAAAGGAAGCCACGCTAGAGAACGGCCTGGTCATACAGGTTCCCCTATTCGTTGCTTCCGGCGAGCTTGTAAGTGTCAACCTCAAGACTGGGCGCTACGTGGAACGGATTCGGACGCAGCATAAGAAAGGTGTATAGAGGAGCCCCGAAACGGAGGAAGGACCATGATCGATCTGCTGACAGTGCCCATGGAAATCCCGGATGAAGGCAACATCATCATCGGACAATCCCACTTCATCAAGACGGTGGAAGATATCTACGAAGCGGTCGTGACGACGGCGCCGCATGCCAAGTTTGGCCTTGCTTTCAACGAGAGTTCTGGAGCGTGCCTGATTCGCGCGGAGGGAAACGACCAGAACCTTCGCGATACAGCGACTAGGAACGCCAAGGCTCTGGCTGCCAGCCATGTATTTGTCCTGATGATCCAAAACGCCTATCCCATCAATCTTCTGAATGCAATCCGCAATGTTCCGGAAGTGTGTTCCATCTTCTGCGCAACGGCCAACCCCGTCGAGGTCGTACTGGCGCACAGTGACCAGGGGAATGGCGTGCTTGGCGTGATCGACGGAAGTTCACCCAAAGGGATTGAAGGAGAAGCGGAAGTAGCCTGGCGGCATGATCTGCTGCGCAAGATTGGCTACAAGCGATAGTCAGGCGAGAAGCAGAACAGGCCTGACTGCGTTGCGCTGATTGCGACTAGGAATTGGCGAACGAGCGTGAATGGAATTCTCACACTCATCTCAAACTCGCAGAAGAACGCGACCGAACATGGAGGTGGTTATGGCACTCACGAGCTTGATGGAATATCTCGATATGCACAACGTCGCGTACGTTGTCATCACCCACTCACCGGCTTACACGGCACAAGGTATTGCCGGGCTGGTGCATATTCCAGGAAAGGAACTGGCGAAAACTGTGATCGTCAGGCTGGACGGTAAGCTGGCCATGGCGGTCATCCCTGCAAAATTCCACGTGGACCTTGAGTTGCTTAGGAAGACAGCGAAGGCGAGGTCCGTCGCGCTCGCCTCCGAAGATGAGTTCAAGGATCGATTTCCTGAGTGCGAAACCGGGGCGATGCCTCCCTTTGGGAATCTCTTCGGACTCGACATCTATGCCGATGACAGCCTGGAGAAGGACAAGGAAATTGCCTTCAATGCCGGGACGCATCGGGAACTGATTCGCATGTCCTGGGCGGATTTCAGGAGGCTGGCCGAACCCAGGATCATGAGGTTCGCCGTGGGGCGTTCCGCTGAAGCGGCTTAGATCACTGGATTCTCACGCAGAACGCCGGCCGTATCTTCCAAATGGAGGATATCTGATTTGCAATCGAACTTGATAGCGTACTTCTGTTGTGGAGGGCAAACCATCCATGCAGAAAGAAATAGTTGAAAAGTTGGAGCAGCGGCTGGGACGAGTGCATGCCAGCCAGCGACTCGGAATCGAGCGGGATCATGAAGACGTATTCGGGCACGGCATCAATTTCTTTCACCCCGAGAACTGGTATTCGGGGCACTCCATTCTCCGAGTTGCACTCAAACTAACTGGTTTGTACGGCCGCGGACACAAGAACACAGAACGCATACAGGTTCGACATAACGTTATTGATTTGGCAAACCTTCCTGCACTTTTTGACGGATTCAGGATTCTTCATATCACCGACATGCACGCAGATTTGAATCCGGGGCCTATGCAACGTCTGTTAGAGATTCTCCCCGACCTCAGGTACGACATCTGCGCCATGACAGGCGACTTCAGGGGCCAAACATTTGGTTCTTTCGAAGCTACTCTTGATTGCCTGGCAACAGTGCGCAATCAACTCCATGGACCGATTTATGCCGTGTTCGGGAATCACGATACGATCAGAATGCTCCCTGAAATCGAAGCGATGGGGATTCGAATGCTGCTCAATGAATGCGAAACGATTGTCCGTGGCGACCAGCATATCCATCTGGCTGGAGTTGACGACGCCCACTACTACCGAGCGGACAATATCGAGAAGGCCGCGTCTGGAATCCCGCATGGCGAGTTTTCAATTCTGCTCTCGCATACGCCGGAGATCTACCCGCAAGCTGCTCAAGCTGGCTTTCAAGTGATGCTGAGCGGACATACACACGGAGGACAGATATGCTTGCCCGGTTCCGTCCCCTTTACCCTGGATTCGGTTTTGCCGCGACGAATGGCCGCCGGCCCATGGAAATACGGCCCGATGACGGGTTACACCTCGGTTGGCGTTGGATCGTCGATTGTGCCTGTGCGCTTGAACTGTCTTCCCGAAATCACCCTTCATCACCTACGACACGCACAATCTCCGCATACCCCGTCTAATAGGGCTGCTCACTAAGATGGAACCTTTAGAACATGAGCGACTAACGCATTTCGCTCAGGGAAAGGACCATACCCTAGCGACCTGAAATTCTGGGTGCTCTGTTTCTACGATTCACCCCCCCGAGTTTCCGGTTGCTACATAAATCTCGCTTTGGCCGGATACGTGCAGGCCAGCAAGCAACAGCCGTTCCGCCAAAGCCAGTGCATCGACGGGCCAATAGCTGGCAGGCCGGGGCTGCTTCACACCTTGCAGACCATGGATGGGGCGGCAGGTCAGCACACGGTCCATCCACTGCGCGGGAATTCCACTCCGCCCGTGTACCGCGCCCAGCAGGGCGCCGGCGATGGCGGCGTTTGTGTCGGTGTCGCCACCGGCGCGCACCGTGTTAATCACGCCTTCTTCGAGAGTGGGGGCGTGAAGGAGCTGATAAAACGCATTCTGGAATGCGACCCGTACCCAACCCTGGTTTGTCGTGAAGTCGCGGGGAGCTTCGGACTTGGCAGCCTCCAGGCTCTCCAGAACTGCAGGGTCCACGTCGTTGTCGTGAGCCCAGGACCTGGCGAATCGATAAGTGGCCTGCGCGTCACTACCGGTTCGAATTGCGTAAGAAATGGCGACCACAAAAACCGCATTCGCGGAGCGGCACACCTCATGCGGATGAGTGATCCCTGCATCCGAGCGGGCCATCCGGGCAATTTGATCGGGCTCTAACGCGGCGCCAAAGATCGCCAGAGGGCTCACGCGCATCAGGGCCCCGTTGGCCTGGGAGCCATGGTTGGTATGGGCCCACGCAGCTTCCACAACCGGCTTGCCTTGGTGCAAGGCATGGCTTGCCGGGCTTAATGCCATGCTGGTCGTGGTGCCTATATCGAAGGGATGCGAATCATACCAATGCACGTAGGCTGTGGCTGCTGCTTCCTCGCTGTACTCGTTTTGCCTGACGATAGACCTTGCCAGTGCCAGTGCAAGCTCCGAGTCGTCCGTTGGCTGGCCGGCGATGGTATCCCAACAACCGCCATCTTCGAGGAAGCGGGGACCGTCGGGGTACGCCGAACGAATCCGATCACGACCTTGAAACTCAACCAGCGACCCCAATGCGTCTCCGGCAAACTGGCCGAGAAGACATCCCTGTGCTCTTGCCAGAACTCCCGGCTCAGGAACGGTCTTGCCAGGTTCGAGGTAAGTGAGGAATTTCCGAGCTTCCTCCGGTGCGTGATGAAGCGCCTTTAGCCAATCCCTGTGGACCACGCTCTGGACAAGTTCAGCAGAGCCTCCAAAGCAGGATTCCAGCGAGACATTTGGAGTCCCGATTGTGGTATACGTGACAGAGTTGCCGTCATGCCCAAACAGGTTGCCGCCTGCGCCCAGAAGTAGCGCGTGCCCGCCGGCCACATCCCACCCCGTTGGGCAATTCAGAGAGATAGCGAGATCGCCTTCTCCGGCGGCCACGAGAGCCAGCCGGTAGGCAATCCCCGGAATCCCCCGGTACCGCATCGGATTGGCGACAGCTGCATTGGCTGAGGCAGCGCGATCGGCATCCTGCGAGACCAGTACAGTCATTTCGGCACTCGGAAATGCCGCCCATTCCCGCTTGATTTCCTTGCCGTTGCGACGCGGCGGCCCCAAACCCTCTGCCCACCAGAACAGGTCGCCCTCATCGTCCGGGGCGCAGTAAGCGAAAACCACGCCAAGGATGGGGAGTCCCTTGCGAAGAAGGGCGATCGATATTGCCGCGCCCCGATGCCCCTTTGTTGCGGCATGTGTTCCATCATGAGGATCGACAAGCCAGAGATGGGCCTGTGCGTCCCGCGGCTGAATATTTGGCTTGGTCTCTTCGCCTTTGTAACCATATTCCGGGAATGCTTCCATCAGGCGAAGACGAATCTCAGGTTCGAACTTCTTGTCCAACTCTTCCAGATATCCCGCATGAAAAGCGGACCGCAGAAGGGCTGCAACTTTACGGGCTGCTGCCAAGGCACAACTAAGCTGGCGTTCGTACATGACGTCCCCCGAAAAGGCAAGAAGAAGGTCTCG
>PKXI01000196.1 GCA_003133425.1 Acidobacteriaceae bacterium | reverse complement strand
ATTCCAAATGCGATTGCCCTGCCTTGCCAGGTGTGGAGAGCCTGCACGATGCAGGAGATACAGTATACTCATATGTTCAACCTAAAAGGATCGAGACATCCCTAATGATCTTCCGCATTGCATTAATCGGCAGCATAACCCTAGCCTTTCTTCACGCCGGCGCTGCATGCGCGCAAGCGGCGAGGGCCCAGTCTTCGCAGTCTGCCGTTGAGCAGACCGCACCCCAGCAGTCCTGGATGAATCAATCTCTGGACCCGGATACGCGCGCCGATCTGATGATTCACGAGATGACGCTCGACGAGAAGATCCAATTGGTTCATGGCATAGGATGGGGAGTGCTGCGCGCCGGCGCGCCCGTTCCGCCCGCGGATAACGGCGGCGCCGGCTTCGTCCCCGGCATTCCGCGGCTGCATCTTCCCGACATCAATCTCGCCGACTCCGCGGTGGGCGTGCGCATGGCCGCACTCCAGAGCCGCTACGCAACCCTGCTTCCTTCCGTCCTCGGCATGTCCGCGTCCTGGGATCCCGATGCTGCCTTTCTTTACGGCTCCGTCATTGGCCGCGAACTACGGGCCCAAGGCTACAACATGTCCATTGGCGGTGGGGTCGACCTCATCCGCGAGCCGCGCAATGGACGCAATTTCGAGTACTCCAGCGAAGACCCGATTCTCGCGGGGAACATGGTGGGCCAACTCGCACGCGGCGTTCAGTCCAACCACATCATGGGCGACATCAAGCACTACGTTCTTAACGACCAAGAGACGGGCCGCAATACGCTGGATGCGGTGCTGGCCCCACGCGCCTTCCGCGAGACGGACTTGCTGGCCTTCCAGATTGCCATCAATCTCGCACACCCCGCCGGCGTTATGTGTTCGTACAACCGAGTAAATGGCGACTACGCTTGCGAGAACGACTATACCCTCAATCAGGTTTTGAAACATGATTGGGGATTCAAAGGCTTCGTGCTCTCCGACTGGGCGGGCACGCACTCGACCGTCAAGGCGGCGCTGGCTGGACTGGACATGGATCAGCCCGGCGACGACGGCTACTTCAGCGAACCGCTCAAGCAAGCTGTACTCGGCGGGCAGGTTTCGCAGGCCCGGCTCGATGACATGGTCCACCGCATTGTGCGCAGCATGTTCGTTACCGGCGTCATCGACGGGCCACCAGTGCGCAGCGTCGTCGATCCATTTCGCGGTCGTGACGACGCCCAAAAGATCGAAGAAGAGGGCACCGTGCTACTCCAGAACAGCGGCGGCATTCTTCCGCTTGATCCCACGAAGATTCGCAGCATCGCGATCATTGGAGGTCACGCGGATGTGGGTGTGATCTCCGGCGGCGGTTCCGCACAGGTGGATGCGCCGGGAGGTAATGCCGTCGACCCAAAGCCCGGCCCATCGTCATGGGGAAAGTCCATTTACTTTTCTTCTTCTCCGATGCGGTACATCCGCGAGCAGGCCTCACCCGGTGCCAGAATTGTCTATGATGCCGGTACGGACCCAGCACAGGCGGCCAAGGCCGCTGCAGCTTCGCAGGTCGCCATCGTATTCGTAACGCAATGGATGTCGGAGGGACGGGACTCGGCAACGCTCAGCCTGCCTGATGATCAGGATGCTCTCGTGGCCGCCGTGGCCGCGGCAAATCCGAACACCGTCGTTGTGCTGGAGACCGGCGGACCCGTCACCATGCCCTGGGCGAAGGACGTCAAGGCGATTCTCGAATCCTGGTTTCCCGGAATTGGAGGTGGCCAGGCAATTGCGAACATCCTCTTCGGCCGCGTCAACCCGTCGGGCAAGCTTCCCGTCACCTTTGCCGCGTCGGACAGCGACCTGCCTCATCCCAAGGTCACCGGCTTGACCGAGAGGAAGGAAGACAATGCGGAAGCCGCTGTCCACAACCGGCCGCGAACCCGGCCGCAACCCTTCACCGTCGATTACAACGTCGAGGGCATGGCGGTGGGTTACCGATGGTTCGAGGAGAAGAACAAGCAGCCGCTGTTCCCGTTTGGCTTTGGGCTCTCGTATACCCGCTTCGCCTACTCGAACCTAAGGCTCGATCCGGATGCAAAGGGCGTCCGTTTCGATCTGCGCAATATTGGTGGGCGGGCAGGAGACGAAATCGCCGAGGTGTATGTCACGCTGCCGGCGTCAGCTGGAGAACCGTTCCGCAAGCTGGCTGCGTGGAAGCGCGTTTCACTGGTGGCTGGAGCGACGCAGTCAGTTGAGATTCCGATCGATCCGCTGTATCTATCGGTTTTCTCAACGGCGGATGATGGATGGAGCCGACCAGCAGGCGACTTCCTGTTCGAGGCTGGAGGGTCGTCGGCGGACCTTCCGCTGCGTTTTGTTCTGCCTCTAGCCGCGCGGTAAACTTTGCCACGTTTGGCGGCCAGCGCGGCGATGCGTTCGATCGTGCGGCGCGACACGGGTGAAAGCTATGAGGAGTTTCTGACCGGTCTGGCCAAGGCGTCGGGCATCGCGACGCCGACGCGCGAAGACCTGGCGCGGTTGGACCGCAAGCGCAAAAAGCACACCTCCAACAAGGAGTGGAAGAGTCCTACCGATCGGGATTCCCGCGTAGCAAAGATGAAAGACGGCAGTACACATCTGGCCCACAAGGCCGAACGTGCGGTCGATCTGGACACGGGCGCAGTGATGGCCGTCAGCGTGCAGGCCGCTGATTTGGGTGATACGACGACCATCGAGGAGACGCTGGCCGATGCGGGGCTGGCTGTCGTAAGTTGATCGAGGTAGACAAGCGACTCGCTCTTCGCCCAATCGATAAGCTGACGACGGCAGAGGCGCTTCAGCCTCTCCACACTGTCTTTTTTCAGCCCGCGGGATTCAGCGTCCTTTCGAAAGGTTTCTACCGCATCACTAATTTTGGTGCGGTTGGGATCGGGCTCAGGCTGGATTTTTTTCGGGGGCTCGGCAGGTCGCGTTTTCTCGGGGTTCTCGATCGCGTTAACGAGCTTCTGCGCCTTTTCCCAGCTTAGCGTTTTTGCGCTGCGACGGATGAACTGCCCGGTATCCATGGTTCCCTGAATCCATTTTGGGCATTTGCACCGGCGGTAGGCAGGGTTCGCTTGCGAACAGGGAGGATAGTGGCGGGTGTGAACGGACAGCACAGTGGGCTTTTCGCAGGGGATTCAGGCCCCGCCCCACAATAGGTTTGGCGGTTCTATTGTACCTTTGTTGTACGATTCGATTTGTCCGTCTGTAAACTACTGAAAAATAATGGTGGAGGCGGCGGCGGGAGTCGGATTATGCGCCCGCGTTGATTCTACATAACTTACAGATTTTAAAGGCCGCTCAAAACGATTAAACCGCCGAAAACGCGATTTCCACACACGTAATACACACACGGGTTTTTTGAAGCTCTTGAGTTTCCACAAAGAATTGGTATCCACGGTCTAGCTTTCACGGGATCGACCTGGAAAGACAGGTTCTGATGCAAACTGCGCTCCGACTGTGCCGTTGGCAGATTCGGGGAGGAAGACGCTGGGGGTTTACGGAGTGCCGACGACATACTCGGAACACCTCCGATGTCACCTGCGCGCTGGAATCTGCCCCTACGGAAATGCCCGAACTAGCGCGCGATCTCGCTTTTCAGCGGTTGGAAGCAGCAGCCTTGATGAAAATGCGCCTCAATCTGTAGCTCGGCCTTTGGCCATTTTCGCCGGTTGGGAGTTACTAATGGGATGGTCCGCCGCTTCTCCAGCGGTATAAAGGCTACACAGGAGGCGTCCCATGGAGATTCACACACTCGGCATCGATCTTGGGAAGACAGTCTTCAACCTGGGTTGGGCTTAGCGCGCACGGAGAAGTGGTGGTGCGCAAGAAGTTTTCCCGCAAGCAGCTTTTGCATTTCACAGCGAACCTGCGCGTTGGATTGATCGGTATGGAAGCCTGCGGAGGAGCTCATTTCCTGGACGGGCACTGCGTGAACAGGGACACGAGGTGCGCCTTATTCCAGCGAAGTTCGTGAAGCCGTGGCCGATTCGCTCAACAAGAGAGGTATCACGGCTTCTCCCGAGGGTGCCTGGTCTTCCGTTCAGGTACGTCGCGTTTTAGCGAGTGTCTTTTGAGACATTGGTAACCGACTCTGTGGTGCGGCCAGGCCGAACCGGCCCGACGACTGTTAGAAACAGAACTTCCCGAGATCAGTCAATAGCTCGCCTTAAGGAGTAGTGCACGCGCTCAGTTGACTGCGGAAAGTGATACCCCTGCCCATCCTTCTTCCCCCACGCGATCACATCCGCATCAGCAAAACCCAGCGCCCGCATCACCGCCTGCTTCCCCGGTCGGTAGAGCCCTTCCGCCCCCACCTTCTTCCCCCACCCATGGGGAGGCGAGTCGCCGTCGACTCCGAGCACTATTGACCATACTTCTAAGCCACAAGGTTCCAGACTTTTACCTCAGAGTGGAGCACTGCGCTGAGTGCTGTGGCCGCATGCCTCCAGGACAGCGCTTCCTGGACGAGACGAGGCCCACTCTGGCCCCCTCGCTTTCAGAACTGCCAGTGGGCACACGTCGCCACCCGTCCAAAGCACCATCGAGGAGAACCCCCATGAACGTGCCCAATCCTGTCCGAGTATCAATCGTCGCGCTTTCTCTGATGTGTATCCCCGCCCTGGCCCAGAACCCCGCGCCCACTACCACACCAGCACCCACGCCCACTGTCAC
>PKXI01000022.1 GCA_003133425.1 Acidobacteriaceae bacterium | reverse complement strand
TAAATTGAAAATGCTCTAGGCATCGTGTATCGCCAGCAACTTCAATACGAGGCAGCCCTATCATCTCTTGGGACAGCGATCGCCCTGGAGCCGGCCAATGCCTTGGCCCAGTTTGAATACGGACGAACACTGGAGGCTGTGGGTCAGGACGAAGCCGCAACGCCGCATCTGGAAGAGGCGATCAAGCTCAATTCCGAGCTGCCCGATGTTCAAAACGAACTGGCCATGGCCCTCCAGCGGCTGGACCGCCAGCAGGAGGCGATACCCTGGTTTCGGAAAGCTCTCGAACGTCTGCCGGACAACGTCAGCGTCTCGACCAACCTGGGCCTTGCGCTTACTCTTACCGGCAAGGCCAAAGAAGGTATCAACTACTTTCAGCACGCCCTGGCAGCGGACCCCAGGGCCGCGGTCATCCACAAGGACCTGGGCGTGGCTCACGTGCAGCTCTCTGCCTTCGACGATGCCATCGCGGATTTCCAGGCCGCACTGGCGCTCGATCCGAACGATCCCCAGCTCCATTACGACCTCGGACTCGCCTACAAGTTCAAAGACCGCGTAGATGACGCCATCGCGGAGCTCAGCCGCGCAGGCCAGATGGACCCAACGCTTCAGGCCCCCCTACACGTTGGGTATCCTCTACATGCAGGTCGGGCGACTGGACGAGGCTGTCGTCGAGTTGAAGAAGGCCGTGGCCCTCCGCCCGGAGAATGGCGATGCCTGGGCGATCCTGGGCAGCACGCTGAAGCAGGACTCCCGGCTCGAAGAGGCGAGGGATGCGCTCGAAAAAGCGATCCCGCTCATGCCCAGCCAGCCCGGTCCGCTTGTTACATTGGCGGCTGTGCTGGCTGAGCAGGCCAGCGCCGCCGCCTCAGCCGCCGATGCCAGCCAGGCGGCCGGAGACCAGCAGAAGGACGATCAGCAGCGAAACCTGGTCAGTGAACTGCGGAGTCAGGCCACTGAGTGTCGCCGTCAGGCCGCCGAACTCAGCCGCGCGGCTGTCAATCGCCAGAAGGCGTCCTTCGCCCTGAACGCCGGCAATCAACTGCTGTTGCGCGGCCAAATCGCCGATGCTGTTGCCCGTTATCAGGAATCCATTGCTGCCGATGCCACCTTCGCAGAGGCGCACAGCCAGCTTGCTGTCGCCTTCGAGCGGCAGGGCCGCGCGGACAATGCCGCAACCGAACGTGCTAAGGCCAAGGACCTCGCGCCAGCCAGGTAGGATGCTCTTTGTGCGTTGTCCCTGGCGCCTTTGCAGCATTTCCCGAATCGGTCCATAGTGGCCCGCCCCTTGAGAGCATCCGCCCCCAAAAAGCCGCCGCGGTTTCGAGTGCATTGCAATGCTCTTCCAAACGGTTCTGCGGAATGGTCGCACACTTCGGCGAGCGTCGGAACCAACACCATCTTGGATAAGAAACGGAACCAAGCTCGAATGGGCATCAAACGATGGTTCAACCTTACGAGACTCTGCCAAAACGAATCGCTATTGTTCAAGGAACTCGCGTTCAACACATTGGTGAGCGTTGCTCAGCGATGCTATAGTTCTCGCTGCCGACCAAGGAGGCAACCTATGGCTCAGTTCTTTTCGAATAGTGTGCGCGCGGGAATCCGCTCGCTTGGGTCAGCTGCCCTCACAACCGCCATCCTAACCATTTTCAGCCTTTCGACAGGCACACTCGGCTTTGCGGCAAACGCTCAGGCCGCATCCAGGCCTGATCCTTGGTGGAAGCACGCCGTCGTCTACGAAATCTACCCGCGATCCTTTCAGGACTCTAACGGGGACGGCATCGGCGACCTCAACGGGATCACTTCGCGCCTCGACTACCTCAAGAGCCTGGGAATCGATGCCATCTGGGTATCCCCTATGTACCCCTCGCCGCAGGTTGACTTCGGCTACGACATCTCCAACTACGAGTCAGTCGATCCCCAGTACGGCACCCTTGCCGACATGGACCGTCTTATCGCCGACGCGAAGAAGCGTAATATTCGTGTGGTCCTGGATATGGTGCTCAACCACACCTCGGACAAGCATCAGTGGTTTGTCGACTCCGCCAGTTCCCGCACAGATCCCAGGCACGACTGGTACGTCTGGAATGATGGCAAGCCCGGCACCGGTCCCGGCTCTCATGAAGGCCGCGTGCCGCCCAATAACTGGGTTTCGGGCTTCGGGGGGTCGGCATGGGAATGGGTCCCCGCCGTGCACCAGTTCTACTACCACGAGTTCTACAAGCAGCAGCCGGACCTCAACTGGCGCAACCCCGCGGTCGAGAAGGCGATGTTCGACTCCATGCGTTTCTGGCTTGACCGGGGCGTCGCCGGCTTCCGTCTCGACGCCATTCCAAATCTCTTTGAAGATGTGCAACTCCGTGACGAGCGCGAGCTAGGCGGCACCAATGCCCAGGGCGATCCCAACCTCGACGACTCACTCACCAACAATCTCCCCGAGGTTCACGACGTCATTCGTCGGATGCACGCGATGGTCGCCAAGTATCCTGGCGACCGCGTCCTGATCGGCGAGACCTACCTGCCCAACACCGCCGAACTCGATAAGTGGTACGGCGGCGCCGCCCACGACGAACTCCAACTGCCCATGGACATGCTCATGGGCTTCCACGGCAATCACGACAAGCTCAATGCCGCTAGCTTCCGCCAGCACATTGAAGAAGTCGAAACCCAGATTCACGGCTCACAGCCTCTCATCGTCTTCGACAACCACGACAACGTCCGGGCCATCGATCGCTACGGCGACGGCACGCACAACGACCAGATCAACAAGCTGCTCGCTACCTTGCTCTTCACCACCCGCTCAACGGCTCTGATGTACTACGGCGAAGAACTCGGCATGACGACTACCACGCCAACGCGGCGCGAAGACGTGAAGGACCCCATCGGCATCACTGGCTGGCCCAAAGAAAAGGGCCGCGACGGCGAACGCACACCGATGCAATGGGACGCGGGTCCACAGGCCGGCTTCAGTACCAACGCGCAGACCTGGTTGCCCATCCCGCCAAGCTACAAGACCGTCAACGCCGCAGTCGAATCCAAAGATCCCAACTCCGAGCTTGCGTGGTTCAAGCAACTCATGGCTCTGCGCCACACCAACCCCACTCTGCGTGACGGCAGCATGACAATGCTCGACACTACGAATCCCGACGTTCTTTGTTACCTGCGTTCGAATGCCTCAGGCACTGCGGTCGTCGTCGCGATGAACTTCACCGGAGAATCCAGGAACATTTCGCTCGATCTCACCAGTGCAGGCATTACCAGCGCCACCGTCAAGACACTGGCTGCGGACGACGCCTCGCTCAACTCCACTACCACGTTGAAGAACGTCACACTGCCGCCTTATGCAAGCTGGGTGGCAGCCGTAAAGTAACTCCGGCGTAGCTCGGGGCCCGGCACCGCAAGCAATCGCCGGGCGGCTCTACGTGGGGTTGCAGCGCGAGGACCGAGACCATGCTCACAAAGCGCACTCTCGCAGCCATCCTCTTGCTTGCCGCTGTCGCGGCGACGGCGCAGTCACCCACCGCAGCGAACCCCGCAGACATCCGTGAGTACATCACCAGCGGCTGGGATACGCTGTCCCGCTCCATGTCCGAGTGCAAATCCGTCGTCGACCCGAAGGTACAGACGACGCCCGTTCTCTATCTCCCCACCGATCTCCCCACTCCACCTGCGGTCGCCGCCATGCAGGCCAACTGCCACGTCGAGGTCGACCATCTCCCACGCGTCATCCATCGTATTGGAGATGTCCGCCCTACGGAGCTGGCCGTCGAAGGCCTGCTCTATTTGCCCAACCGCTACGTCGTCCCCGGCGGCCGCTTCAACGAGATGTACGGATGGGATAGCTATTTCATCCTCCTCGGCCTTGTTCGGGGCGGCCGCAACGACCTCGCGCGCGGCATGGTTGAAAACTTCTTTTTTGAGACCGAAAACTACGGCGCGATCCTGAACGCCAACCGCACCTACTTTTTCACCCGCTCGCAGCCGCCCTTTCTCTCTTCGATGATTCGCGAAGTGTACGAGCACCCCGCCACCGGTACGCAGCCCGACCTCAAATGGCTCGCCCGCGCATACGAATACGCGCAGCGCGACTACGCTCTGTGGACATCGGTCGAACATCGGGCAGGAAGCACAGGCCTTGCCCGGTATCACGACCTCGGAGAAGGCCCTGTCCCCGAGATGGCCGACGACTCCAGCTACTACCCAGACGTGATTCGTTGGCTGCTTGCGCATCCCGCCGACCATCCCGAGTACCTCGTCGACGGTCCCGCCCAACCAACTCCGGCACAAGCCGCGGCCCTTGCCAAAACAAGCTGCGACATTGCCGCCTCCCACGTGTGTGCCTCGGCCGTCGTCGACGGGCATAGGCTCTCAGCAGCCTACTACCGGGGCGACCGCGCCATGCGCGAGTCGGGCTTCGACACCAGCTTTCGCTTCGGTCCGTTCTCCGGCTCCGCCGACCAATACGCACCGGTCTGCCTGAACAGCCTGCTCTTCAAATATGAGAAGGACATGGCGCATTTCGCCACACTGCTCGGCCGCACCCTCGAGGCGAAGACCTGGGAGCGCCGCGCTGCAGCCCGGCAGACCGCGATCAATCGCTACCTATGGGACGCCGGCCAGGGCCTTTACCTTGACTACAACTTCACGACAGCCAAACGCTCGTCCTACCATTTCATCGCCACCTTTTACCCGCTGTGGGCAGGCGTTGCCAGCCCCAGACAGGCCACCGCGGTCCATGACCATCTCGCTCTCTTCGAGCGCCTCGGCGGTCTCGCCACCAGCGACTACTCTTCCGGCGTGCAGTGGGATCTTCCCTTCGGCTGGGCGCCAACGAACTGGCTGAGCGTCTCCGGCCTCGACCGTTACCGCTATCACGAGGACACAGCGCGCATCGCGCGGGATTTCTCCAAGTCCATCCTCGACAACTTTCTGCACGATGGAACGATTCGCGAGAAATACAACGTCGCCGATGGCTCCGCCAATATCAAAGTCGCCGCTGGCTACACAAGCAATGTTGTCGGCTTCGGCTGGACCAACGCCGTTTATCTCAAGCTTCAGGATATCTTGGCAGGAGCACCGGCCACTCACTAGCGATTCCATCCTTGATTCCAAGCTGCGCCGGCATCACCAGCTGAGAGTCACCACTTGGCTCACATAGCCGGTACCCGGCCCAAAGCTCACCCGAAGCTCATCTCCAACCAATTCGGCGCCTTCAACCTTCATCGTCAAAGCATCATCATTACGACGCGCTTGCAGCAGCGTTTGCGTGCCCGCCACTCCCTCCAGTTCCAACCGCAGTGACCGTCCCTCGATCTTTTCGCGAAGCACCTTCATCTGAGCCGTTCTCGCTCCGCGCAAGGGCAGTCCATGCCCCACGCTGACCTCCACTGCCGGCAGCGGCACACGCAGCGTTGCCCCATCTCCCGGCGCGCCCTCCAGTCGCACCGGTACACCCTCCACCTGCCGCAGCGAAATCCGCATCGACGCGCCTTCGCGCTTGTAGTTCACATCGATTACCGACTCGCCCACGCGCAGCCGCTTGACCTCGGCCTGATTCCAGTCCGCGGGTATGCGCGGCGTCACCTTCAGGCGATGATTCAGTCCATCGGCCTCAATCCCGAACATTCCCCGCAGCACCGGCGTCACCACCATCGCCGACGACCAAAGCTGATGACTGGTGCTCCTGCCAAACGGCTCGAAGAGGTCTCCCGAAAGCAGCTCTGTTACGGCGCCCAGATCCTGCGCCGCCGTCAGATCGGCATTCTGCATCGTGCCCTGGTATCCGGCGAGTGAATTACCCGCGCGATACTGCGCCATGGCGGCCCATCCGGTAAACAGCGGCCACACCGATCCCTGGTGATAACTCATCGAATCGTAAAGCGGATCGCTCCCGGCCACGTCGCGCAGTCCCCAATCCGTCGCAAAGTCGTGCGATGCCCACCGCCGCAAACTGGCCTGCGGATGATCCAGTCCCGCGCCGCCATTCCACCACGCAATCGCCGGATAGATCGTCGCCGCCGTATCCACCTTGCCATCGCCATTCCAACTGAAGGCATAGGCATCCGCACCGGGCCGGTAGTATTCGTGTTCGATCGTGTCATGCAGTCGTTCCGCGCGCGTTTTGGCCCCGCTCGCAATCGCGTCCTCGCCCAGCACTCGGCCCAGCTCGGCCATCGCCCGCGACGCCTGCTCGTCTAGCAGCGCCAGATAGATCTCCTGCTTGGGCATCCCCGGCGGCCAGCTCTCCACCCATCCCGTGCCCTGCGCGTTGTCGTAGATTCCATCCCCATCCGCGTCATGCGTAATTTCAAAGTTCCACGCCTTCATCACCGCCTGGCGATGCGCGCGCAGAAACGGCACATCTCCGCTGGTCCGCACGTAATCCCACATGGCCGTCAGAAACAGCGGCGTCGAATCCGCCGCGGCGTACTCATACGGCAGCGCTTTCCAGTCCACATTCGCTGCCGTCTGCGAGTACTCATGCATGATCTTGCCGTCTTCTCGCTGTCGCGCCAGCAAGAACTCCAGCTCCGTCCTGGCCAGCGCAAAGTCGCCAAAGCTGTCGATCGCATACAGAGTATAGAGCGCATCGCGCCCAAAGAACCAACCGAACCCGGGACGAGCCGAGTCACCCGACGCATAGTATCCGGCCACCAATCCCATCTCGCCGCCCGGAGCCTTGGCGCGCAATTGACTGATCGAGGTCTCCGCCCAGCCGAAGTCCGCGTCGAGTGCCGCATCCGGAGTCACAATCTCGGTCAGCGTCTTCTCCCGCTCGCGATACCGCGCCGCATGCTCGGCATAGATTCCCGGCAAACCCTCCTCCAACCCCGCGAGCCTGGCCGCCAATGCCGTGTTCGTCGCCGTCTCCTTCGTCTCCCCTACCGCGAAGAGCAGCGGATACACCCGACCCGCGTCCGTCTTCGGATCCACGTGCAGCCGAAACTCCAGCGGATGTACCTGCGGCCGCTCCTGGTAGGGCGCCATCACGCCGGAGGTCGCCCCAGCAAGCGCCACGGCTCCCGCAATATCCGGAAAGTCCGTATGCAGTACGTAGAACCCGCTTGCCCCTTGCGCCACCCATTCCGCAGCCGGCGACCCGCTGCTCAGTTCCGGCCACATCTTCCGCATCTCCGCGGTAAAACGAAACGTCAGCTCTACTGGCCGCACCGAGTCCACCTGGAACAGCGCCACGGCTCCCGTGCCATCGGCAACGCCCTCCGGCGCAAACATGATCTGCCTTACCGTCAGCGCGATATGCGCGTACGTGATCGTCGTTCGGTCGGGCCGCACCTCGATCTCCCGCGCCATCGTGTTCAAATCGATCGGCACCGGATATCCCTCGACATTCGCCTCGATCGTCAGGTGGCTCAGCACCTTCGCCGGCAGCACCCAGGCCTCGAATACGCCCTGCTGTTGCCCGACGATCATCCCCTGCGGTCCAGCCACCGTAAACGGCTCTCCTGTCTGCACCGCCTGTCGCAGCACCGGTCCATCCTCGCGCAGTGGAAATGCCTTTCCTGGATGCAAATCCGGCTGCTGCGCCAATGCGCTCAAACTGGCCAGCACGGCGCAAAAAACCACCGATCGAGAGATCATCGGAATACCTCGCAAAATGCAGCCCTATTCTAATCCACAAGCTCGTTCCGCCAAGCCGGCGGCAAGGCGGATCTTCAATGTGTATGCAGCTAAATAACGAACCGGCGGCAACGGGGCGTTCTCTGCATTGTGGCTTGCTGGCCGGAATCATTCCTAAGGCAATTAGTGAAGTACCCGGTCGTTTGTGGCATCGGCCCCGTCAGTTCATCGTTGCAGCGCTTCAACAGATTGTCGTCCACCCGGACCGGAGCGGGGAGGCTGATGGCATAAGCAGGAGCGCACTCCTCGCCCCCGCTGTTTCAGCGGACCAGGAAGAGTGAGAAGGAATCGCCCGGAACCTCGATATGGACGGCTCCATTGAGCACGGAGGCAGAACCGTTGTCAGCCGGTGCGAGGGGTTGGAGTTGCTTGCAGGCTTCCAGTGCTGTGCTGCCGGCGGGAATCGTGAGGCTGCGGGGCACGGGCTTCGTATTCAGGACCGCGAGGACAGCTTCCTGAGCATGATCGCCTGTGCATCCGCTGAGGTTGGCAGTGCGGACGAAGACGAATGCAGTTTCGTCCGCGAACAGATCCTGCTGTGCGGCTCCCTGAAGAGCGGGATGGCTCCTGCGAGCAGCGAACAGCGCAGCGGTCCAGTCGAATGTCGATTCCTGATCCGCGTCGCGGGTAGCCGCAGCGAAGGCTGAGGGCTGGGTGTTGGATACCTCCTGGGGAAAACCGCCAGGAAAGTCGTGCCGGTTGTCCGGGTCTTCCCCTCCGGGCATGGCGATCTCGTCTCCTGAGTAAAGCTCCGGTGTGCCGCGCAAGGTCGCAAGCAACCCCAGTGCCTCCTTGAGGCGGGGAAGCGAGCCCTTAGCTTCAGTCAGGAAGCGGGTCGTGTCGTGATTGCCGAAGAAATGAACCAGACGATCAGGATGCGGATAGAGCGAGTCCTGACGGAGGATCGCAGCCAGCTCCGTCATGGGCTTGTCATGGGTGAGTACATCGCGCACGGCAAAGTAGACCGGGAAATCGAAGGGGGTGTCGAGGCCGGTATCGATGCCCATGTGCTCGCGGCCGCCGGCGAAGTAAGAGGTGACGGTCGGATCGCCGTTAAAAACTTCGCCCACCGTCGTCAAGCGCGGAAAAGCCTGGTGAAGCGCGGCGTGGAAGTCATGCCAGAAGGCGCGTCCAACGTAAGGAAATGTGTCGATGCGGATGGCGTCAATCTGCGCCGTCTCTACCCACCAAAGAGCGTTCTGGATGAGGTATTGAGAGACTAGCGGGTTCTCCTGGTTCATGTCCGGCATGCCATCGACGAACCATCCCTCCGTGAGTTGGCGCCAACTCGCTTTGGCGGCATGGGGATCGATGAGGTTGTTGAAGTCGCCCTCGGAATGGGTGTGGTTGGCGACGGTGCCGTGGAACCAGTCCGGCGCCGGGGGGTCGCTTACCCATGGGTGCAGAACTCCAATGTGGTTGGGAACCATGTCGATCACCAGTTTCATGCCGCGGGCATGGAGGCCGGAGGAGAGATGCCGATAGTCGTCCAGTGTGCCAAAATGGCGGTCCACGGCATAAAGGTTGGTAGCGGCGTACCCGTGGTACGAGTCGGTCATGGCACCGTTGTCATAGACTGGCGTGGTCCACAGGGCGGTCACGCCCAGCGATTGCAAGTAGTCTAGATGCTGTTCGAGGCCTGCAAAATCGCCTCCGTGCCAGCCTTTCGGCCTGGAGCGATCAAGACCGGCCGCTTGGCCGTTATCCTTGCTGCCGCGGGCAAAGCGATCGGTCATCACCAGGTAAATCAGGTCGCTGGGAGAGAATCCTCGGTGCGCCTCTGCCGGCTCGGTGCGCGCCTTGAGTTCCCAGGAGCGGCTTGCGCTGCCTTCAGCGTCGCTCGCTTTGATCTGGATGGTCTGCGGCGCAGCCCCCGGCGGTCTTGAGCCAAACAAAAGCCCAGTGGCCATTTGCTGATACCTGAGTACGTGCCGGTGCAACGCCCTTTGCAGTAACGGAAAAGTGCGCCTGAGCCAGGCCGGAACCGTGGACCAGCAGCATCGGTTCGGGCAGTTGTACGAACCAATCGGGCGGGTCGATGTTGTCGATAACCGGCTTCTCGGCTGAAAGCCGCGTCACGGCCGATGCGGTGAAGAGCAGAAGAAAAAGTGCGCGGAACATCTTCAATCTTGGGCTTCCTGCTTCGGCCCTGAACCGACACAGTCTACCACTATCGCAGCACTCTTAACTCTCCCCCGGTATCCGCACAGTGGCGCCGTTGCGGAGTTTGATCTCTCGCCGGATTGTTGCCCGGTAGGGTTGGTGGGTCAGTTTGAAGGGCACGGCTTTCGGCCCGTGAATCGAACAACACGGGATCACTGGGCTTTGGCCCCAGAGGGAGAGCTTTGTTTCAAACGGAACCCAGCCGGGGTTCCGGCGGCCTTGCACAGAGGCCGCCAACCTGTATATAGTGGCGGCTTGAGATCTCCGCGATCGAGTGGAATCCTGTTGCACTTCACTTCGTTGCCTAGTCAGTTCGGCATTGGCGATCTGGGCCCGTGCGCCTACGAATTCGCCGATTTCCTCAGTGCTGCCGGGCAGAAGTTGTGGCAGGTGCTGCCTGTGAATCCAACCGGATACGGTGATACCCCGTACCAGTGTTTCTCTGCCTTTGCTGGCAACCCGCTGCTGATCAGCCTTGAGCGCTTGCGCGATCGGGGCCTGCTCCAGGAGTCTGACCTGGATCTGGCTCACGCGCCGCCGTTTCCTGAAGACTTTGTCGCCTTTGGCCAGGTGATCGAATTCAAGATGTCGGCTTTACGGCGTGCGTCGGCGGCTTTTTTGCCGATGCTTCCAATGCGGATCACGTCGCCTTCGAGCGTTTTTGTGAGAGCGCTAGTCCATGGCTTGATGACTATGCGCTCTTCATGGCATTGAAGGATGCGCACCACTCAACGGCCTAGACATCATGGGATGCGGAGATTCGTCGGCGAGATGCGCATTCTGTGAGTGAGTGGGCGCGGAAACTCGCCCCGGAAATCGACGCCTTTAAGTTCTGGCAATTTGAGTTCTTTCGCCAGTGGGAGCATCTCAAGGCCTAAAGCGCGCAGCACGGCATCCGTTTCATGGGCGACGTCCCAATCTATGTTGCGCACGACAGCGCCGATGTCTGGGCCCATCCCGAGTTGTTCTATCTCGACGGCCAAGGCAAATCAACCGTGGTTTCCGGCGTGCCTCCGGATTATTTCAGCGCCACCGGGCAGCTCTGGGGAAATCCGATTTATCGCTGGGATGTGCCGGCAGGCAGCGGTAAGAAGGCCCTCGACGCGATGTACCCTCTCTGCACCCTGCGCTACTCCGCCACACACGCCGACAAGCATCATATGGTCTACCGGCTGGATGCAGTGGACGCCTATGAACGCAAGTTAGTGAAGCAGATTGAAGTGGCCTCACTCGAAGTGGAAGGTGGACACAACAAGTGCTGTGTGAAACTGATTGCAACCAATAACCAGAGGGGTACCTTCAGCGCCAAGGTTGTGCCCGACATGCAGGGATTACTGGGTGTCACTCGCGAGAGGGTGACCGTGCGACCGGGTGACGACCTGGAGCAAATTACTGGCAGAGCTGTGTACGCGAACTGTCTGGTTCAGGCCATCGGCTGCGGTACGGACGATTAGTATCTGGAACTAAGCAACCAGGAGAACCTGCTTCGGCCGGGCCAGGCCATCGGCGAGGTGGATGGCGACGCTGTCAAGCGGCAGATGATCCGGCGCACAATTGTTGAACACCTTGATAAAGAGCTGCGGCTTCGGCCGCAAGGCATCAAGGTGCTGAGTCTGTTCTTCATCGATGCGGTTGAGAACTACCGCAAGTACAACGCCGACGGGGCCAAGGAGAAGGGCAAGTATGCGGTGATGTTCGAAGAGGAGTATCGGAAGGTCGCCGCTTTGCCTAGTACTACAGTTGTACTT
>PKXI01000309.1 GCA_003133425.1 Acidobacteriaceae bacterium | reverse complement strand
CGTACTTGTGGGTAATTGAAAGGGCTTTGCCGGGGGATAGTTACTCACCCAGCACCTGACCGACTCACGGCGCGGGAAGAATACCCAACTTCCGCTCGCCGATCTGTTCCGCCAGTCCGTCTACAGCCGCATCGCGGGGTATGAGGATGTCAACGACGCCGAACGGCTCGCGCAAGATCCGACGTTCCGGTTGATCGGCTCGGAGAAGACTTGGGATCGCGGCGTGGCGCTGACTTCCCGCTTGCAGACGTTTGAGACCGAGATGCTGGCCGAGGAGCAGAACTTCGCCAGTTTGGTCCGCATCAACCGCGAACTCATCGGCAAGGTAGAGGCCATCGATGCGCAACAGCGGATAGTGCTGGATATGGACTCGACCGAGATCCCGGTGTACGGTCAGCAGGAGCATAACGCGTACAACGGTCACTTCGAGTCCACCTGCTATCACCCGCTATTGTTGTTCAATCGGGAAGGCGACTGTCTGGTGGCAAAGCTGCGCCCCGGCAACGTACATAGTGCCGACGACTGGGAAGAACTGTCGCTTCCCGAGATTGAACGGCAGCAGAAGCTGGGCAAGGAAGTTGTGTTTCGCGCCGACGCCGCCTTCGCCAAGCCGGAGATTTACGAAGCGCTGGAAAGCCGGGGCGTAAAGTATGCCATCCGCATCCCGGCCAATGAGAACCTGGAACGGGATGTGGCGGAACTGCTGCGGCGTCCGGCTGGGCGTCCCAGCCACAAACCGATCGTGTGGTACAAGAGCTTTCTCTACAGGGCCGCCAGTTGGACGACGGCACGGCGAGTAGTGGCGAAGGTTGAGCATCATGCCGGGGAGTTGTTCCCGCGCATCGGGTTCATCGTGATCAATCTGGAGACGCAGAGCCGGGCGGTGGTGCGGTTCTACAACAAGCGGGGGACGGCGGAGCAATGGATCAAGGAAGGCAAGCAAGCGGTGAAGATGACGCGGCTGAGCTGTCATCGATTCCGGTCCAACGAAGTTCGGCTGTGGCTCAGCCTGATCGCCTACAACTTGGGAAACCTGTGGCGGAGGTTGGCGTTGCCGGAGAAGATCGGAACGTGGTCATTAACCAGCCTGCAGCAACGGCTGGTGAAGACGGATGGACGGCTGATCAAGCATGCCCGCTACTACTGGCTGCTGCTGGCGGAGAGCCATCTGACGTGGCGCCTGTTTGGAAGCATGCTGCGGCGGATGGAGGCATTGCCGCTACCAGCTGGGTCGGCGCGGCGGGAAAGCGAAACTAGTCTGGACGGCAGAGGGGAGTTGACGGGGGATGTGTTCGAGCAAGTCCTTCGAAATGGGGGAAATCTCGGTTTTTTTGTCCCGGAGGCGGCCCAGCCGGGCACGCCCGAGGCTTTGGGATGGAAACGGATGCAAAAGATCGCGAGCGGAGGCAAATGGAGGTATATTGGTTCGCAGCCGAAAGGCAAAACGGAAATTCCGGCTCAAATCGAATCCTTCGAGATTCGCTGGAAATCGCCCATATCCGCCTCGCTAAACGCGGCCGCTGTCCTTATACGCTCGCATCTTCCGCGACAAGGCATTCGACAACGCGTCCCACTTTTCCACTCCCCCGACTGCGGCTATCACACTCACCCGATAACTGCGCTACACTAACTCTCGCGCTGATGCAAACGATCGGGCAGGCCAGTTTTGAGGAGGTTTGGATGTCAAACAAAGAACAGTACGCACAGAGGCGCATGTCTGCTTTCGATGCGGTCCACAACGTAAAAACCGGGGAGACTATCATGGTTCCAGCCGGAGTTGGTGAGCCTCCGACGCTCCTAACTGCACTCTCGGAACAGCGCCGGGACTTCCACGACGTCAAGGTTTCCCAGGTTCTGCCTATTCGAGAGTATGGGTATTTTGATCCGGAAACAGTTGAGAACGTCCGGCATGTGGCCTATTTTTTCAGCGGTCCTTCGCGGACAGGCGGTCAAGAGGGCTGGATCGACTTCATCCCTGCATGTTTTTGGGAACTGCCCACACTCATCAATCGCAATCTGATCCCGGCCGACGTTGTCTTCAGCATGGCCTCGCCTATGGGGGAACACGGCTATTTCTCTCTCGGTCTTGCTGCCGACTACACCATGGCGGCGATCCAAAAAGCGCGGGCCATCGTTTTGGAAGTTAATCCAAACGTCCCCTTCGCCTACGGCAACTGCCACGTGCGCATCTCTCAGGTTACCGCTCTCGTGGAAAGCGAAGAGCCCGTGATGGAAGTGGGATTGCCAAGAATCGGACCTGTGCAGGAAGCAATCGGCAAGTACGTGGCCGACATGATTCCCGACGGCGCAACCCTGCAGATTGGCTATGGAGGCATTCCGGACGCCGTGGTCATGCAACTCATCGACAAACATGACCTCGGCATTCACACCGAAATGGTCGGTGACGGCATCATGTGCCTGGTCGAGGCCGGCGTTGTCACTAACCGCAAGAAGAACTACAACCCTGACAAGATGGTGGCCACATTCGCTCTGGGTTCAAAAAAGCTATACCAATTCATGGACCGCAATCCAGCCCTGGAAATGCACCCGGTCGATTTCACCAATGACCCCGCCCTTGCGGGCAAGAATGACAACCTGATCGCCATCAACGGCACAATGCAGGTGGATCTCATCGGCCAGTGCGGATCCGAGAGCCTTGGCTGCGTACCTTACTCTGGCACTGGCGGTCAAGCCGACTTCGTTCACGCCGCAAACCGATCCAATGGCGGAAAGGCCATTATCGTCCTGCCATCAACGGCGAAGAACGACACCATTTCACGCATTGTTCCGACCCTTACCCCGGGCACACATGTGACGACTACCAAGAACGATGTCAATTATGTGGTCACCGAATTCGGACGTGCCCAATTGCGAGGCAAGACTGCAAAGCAAAGAGCGCTGGAACTAATCAACATCGCTCACCCGAACTTCCGCCAGGAACTGACCGAGCAGGCTAGGCGCATGAAGATCGCTTGAGACAAGGAGTCCGTTGTACAGCGAAGATTGGTCCGCCCGGCAAAATCTGTGCTAGAGCTAGTTGCATAAATGCCTCAACGTGATGAGGATGCAAGCAAAATGAAAGGGTCCTTGGAATACGGTGAGGATGCGGTCGTAGCGCACTTGGAGGCGGCGGAAATTCTGCAGCCAGGCGTTGGTGCGCTCGATTTTCCAGCGCTTGCGGTAGCGTCGCAGCTTACGTTTGTCCTCAAAGCGACGCTTGCGAACGTTCTTTCGGTAGGGAACGATCAACTCCGTACCCTGTCGTTTCAATCTCCCGCGCAGCGGATCGGAGTCATAGCCCCGGTCGGCAATGACGCGCCGCAGGTGGGAGCGTGGGCGTCCGCGTCCCGGCCGCGGCACTCTTACTTGCCTCAGCGTGCTCTCCGCGAGCCGGCATTCGGCAATCTGCGATAAAGGGAAGAATCCTGACTAACGGTAGCTTCAAGGAAGACACACAGATAACCGAACGAATTGGACACCTTCCCTAGGTCAACTCACAAGCGCTTGCGGAGTAAAGGTCCAACCCGCTCCGCCATCGCATTCGCGCCAAGCCCATCACAACCCACGCTCGCGCACCTATTGTTGCAAATGGACCGGTTCAAGGTCACAATCCAGCCGCATCTAAATCTGCCCGGTCTGGCATCCCATGGTCCTCTGATGCGCACTGAAAGAACAACACACTCTCCAGATCCACCTTAAGAACCAAACCGACGTAATAGGTCTGTTCCGCAATCCCGGCCTCCTTGCAGGCCGCCGGGGAAGTCTCGCCGTTGGCCATCGCCACCTCAATTTGCCGCAGCACGTTCACGATCTGCTCCGGCGCATGCTTCCTGCCTCGTGCCATTTCAAGCTCCTTCCATACCAGTTTGTCTCACTACCGCTGGTACAGAATTTGCCGGGCACTCCACACCCAAACATGGTAGCTGGTTGAACCAGGCCGAAATCGAGATCAGCCTGTTCAGCCGTGAGTGCCTGGGGCTCCGCAGTATTCCATCGCTCCGAGATCTGAGCCGCGAAGCGCAAGCATGGAACCGGAAAATGAATCGCGATCAAGTCGTCATCAACTGGAAGTTCACACGCAAAAAGGCACGCCAGAAGTTCGACTACAAAAGGAACAAATTCAGGTTGTCAGAGACCTAGAGAGTGATTAGCTAGTGGAGTTTGTGGCGATGATCCGGAGGAACGCCTTACTGGAGAAAACCCTTACAGGTGCGGGTAAATTTTGAGTTGCCGAGAGGAAAAACGGAAATTCCGGCTAAAGCCTTTCCGGTGACATGTATCACGGCAGACCATCCCATCCAACCGGATAATCAATGTGGCACTTGGAGGTTAGGGGTGAGGGAGGCCGCAGAGGCTTCATGTTCCGTCTCTTCAGGCCGCGGATAGATGGGCTCCAAAATACCCTACCCTCAGAAAAACTGAGTGGAAGCGGAGGCGCGATGTACAGGATTGTGGAAGCCAGTACCGCCGGCCTCAACATCCGGCAGTTTACGATCAAGGCGCCGCGCATCGCGCGCAAGCAGCGGCCGGGGCAGTTCGTCATCCTGCGCCTCCACGATCAGGGCGAGCGCATTCCGCTCACCATCAAGAGTGCCGATCCGGCGACCGGAACCATCACAATCGTCGTGCAGGCCGTGGGCAAGACCACTACGCTGCTCAATTGCCTTGAGGCGGGCGACTCGATTCTCGACGTGGTTGGCCCGCTTGGCAATCCCTCCGAGATAAAGGATTACGGTACGGTCGTGATCCTGGCCGGCAGCGTCGGTACGGCCATGGCGCTGCCCACGGCCAAAGCGCTTAAGAAAGCCGGCAATCACATCATCTTTGTTGAAGGCGCGCGCAGCAAGGAAATGGTGGTCTTTGAAGACGAGGTGCGCGCGGTGAGCCATGAGGCGTACATCCTGACCGATGACGGCAGCTACGGCGAACAGGGTCTGGTGACGAAAAGGCTCGAGGAGTTGCTCGCCGCCGGGCGCAAGCTCGATTTTGTGCTCGCCGTGGGCCCGGTGCCCATGATGCGAGCCGTGGCGCGGATCACTGCGCCGCTCGGCATCAAGACCATGGTCAGCCTGAACTCCATCATGGTGGACGGAACGGGCATGTGTGGCGGCTGCCGCGTACTGCTCGGCAGTGAGAGCAAGTTCGCTTGCGTGGATGGGCCGGAGTTCGACGCCTCGCTGGTGAACTTTGAGGTGCTGATGCAGCGCAACGCGATGTATCGGAGTCAGGAGTGCCAATCGCTGAAAGCCTTTGAGCAGCACAGGCAGGAGGAGCTGGCGCAAATGCGCGCCGCGGCCGCTACGAGGGAAAAAGAAACGGCACAGTTGCGCGCAAGGCTCGATGCGCAAGGGGAGAAGCACTATGCCTGACGCCAATCCGCTTCCCCTCAAAGAGCGGATAAAGATTCCGCGCGTGGCCATGCCGGAACTTGAGCCAGAGGTGCGGGCGCACTGCTTCGCCGAGGTGAACCAGGGCCTCAGCGCGGAGAGCGCCGAGGAAGAATCCTCGCGCTGCCTCGCCTGCAACCGGCCGGCCTGCGTCGGTCGCTGCCCCGTGGACGTCCAGATAAGGGAAGTTGTGGCGCTGATTTACGCGGGCGATTTTCTGGCCGCGGCGGCGAAGATGCGCGAGGATAACGCACTGCCCGCCATTACCGGGCGCGTCTGCCCGCAGGAGAACCAGTGCGAAGGCAGCTGCGTGTTGGGCAAAAAGAGCCAGCCGGTGGCCATCGGCAACCTGGAGCGGTTCATCGCCGACCACGAGCGCACCAGCGGCCAGCTTGGCCTGCCGGCGATCGCCCCGCCTACGGGCAAGTGCGTGGCCATTGTAGGCAGCGGCCCGGCAGGGCTCTCGGCTGCCGGCGACCTCATTCAAAAAGGCCACCGCGTGCGCGTCTTTGAGGCGCTGCACGAGCTGGGCGGCGTGCTGATCTACGGCATTCCGGAGTTCCGGCTGCCCAAGTCGATCGTGAAGGAGGAAGTGGACAACCTGCGCCGCATGGGCGTGGAGTTCGAAACCAACGTAGTGGTAGGCAAGAGCGTCGCGCTCGACGAGCTGATGCGCGTGGAAGGATGCGACGCGATCTTCATCGCCACCGGCGCGGGCCTGCCGGTGTTTCTCGGCGTGTCCGGCGAGCACTTGAACGGCGTCTACTCGGCCAACGAGTTTCTCACCCGCGTCAACCTGATGCGCGCCTGGCAGTTCCCGCAGTTCGACGAGCCGATCTACGACTGCCGCGACCGCGATGTGATTGTGGTTGGCGGGGGCAACACGGCCATGGACGCGGTGCGCACGGCGCGGCGCCTCGGCGCGCGCTCGGCAACGCTGGTCTACCGGCGGTCGGGGGCGGAGATGCCGGCGCGGGCCGAGGAAGTGAAGCACGCGCGCCAGGAGAGCATCGAATTCCGCATGTTGACCAACCCGGTCGAATTTTTGGGAGACGAAAACGGCTGGCTGACCGGGGCGCGCTGTGTGCGCATGGAGCTGGGCGAGCCCGATGCCGACGGACGCCGGCGCCCGGTTGCAATCGCAGGATCGGAGTTTGTTTTGCCGGCCAATGTGGCCATCATCGGCGTAGGGACGACGGCGAATCCGCTCATCCAGAGCACCACGCCCGACCTGAAGACCAACGCCAAGAACTACATCGTGGCCGATCCCCAAACCATGCGCACGTCGAAGCGCGGCGTCTTTGCCGGCGGCGATATTGTCACCGGCAGCGCCACGGTGATCCTCGCCATGGGCGCCGGGCGCAAGGCGGCGAAGGGAATCGATGAGTATCTGCGCAGTGGGGAGTGGGCGTAGGGACTACTCCCCAGCCCTCAAGAAATGGGCGGCAAGAGCTCACGCCCTCGCCACCGCCCGTCCCTGGGTTGTCTTGAAAGTACTTCAGTCTTGCCAAACCCTGAATCACGCTCAATCGCCAGAGCTGCTCCCCGGCTGGTTCCTCCTGGTTGATTGGCAAACCGTACCTTACTGCCGGTTGCGCCGGGTTGCTTCGTCCTGCCGCTCCCGGCCTACCGGAACCTTACAGGGGGGCTGTTTGCTCGATAGGGCGAGGTATATGACCGTAGCGGTCCGTATGCCTCGCCCCACCTTCCGCCTTGTTTCCCTTAATTTGCCGCTGGATATTATCGTATAGCCACGTATCCGACCATATAGGACGGGCACCGACGGCTTAAAATCCGCAGCCTTTAATTAGGCATGGAGGTTCAAGTCTCCCCTACATTCTGGTCTTGGTGATTATTGGTAAATCCTTACCATGAACTGAGCCTCCGCTGGTATGACACTTTGGACAGATGGCCATTTCTACTCCCCTTTCACCGCATTGGCGGTACACATATTTGTGAACAGGTTGATGTACTTCTCGGTGGCGAAGCTGTGAATTTGCATCAAGAGCTACCCGCGCAATCTCCTTCAGTTGCTCAAGCGGGGTCTACTACTGTCAGGAGGTTCAAAGTTCCTCTCCTGCACCATGCCCTCCCTCCGTGTTAGTTCAGGACGAACGTCTCTCCGTCCATTAGTGTCGTTACGTTCTCGAAATTGCTTCTGAAACCCTCTGCGTCTTCGGTATGAATCGGAACCAGCATTTTCGGCTTCAATGCCTCAGCCAGTTTTTGCAGGTCCTTCAATGGCGCATGCCCGCTCGTATGCGCGTAGACAAAGTTGACCTCTGGGTCATCCCGGTAGGCGGAGATTCTGTCACTGCCGAAGTAGTCAGAGTGGTTTCCGTCGAGATAGCCGAGCCACTGCGAGTAAATCACATTGACGGGGGCGGCTGCGTTCTTGAATTCATCGATGAAGTGAAAGCTGGACATCTTGCCGAAGTAGAGAAACGATTCGGGAGCTTCGTGTAGTTCCTCGCGCTTGACCCTGTGGCGATAGAATCGCTTTCTGAAATCTCCGAAGTAGTCTGGGTTGGCCTTGAGCCTTTCGTCCTGACTGTGAGTGGCAAACACTCTCATAGCAGGCCGGCCCATGTTGGGCGTGCTTTGACTGACCTGCAGGAGCTGTTCGAGCACCCACGCGGTGTAAATGTCGATCACTAGGAGCTTGCCGGCTTTCTTGCAAGCCAGATAGGTGGAGACGATGCGGTCGATGTTCTGCGAGGACGACAGCAGGAACGAGATGTTCTTTTGCTGTTGGATCGTCTCAAGGATCGTGTCTTCGACTGACTTCTCGTCAGGGAAGATGTCGTTGTTGCGATGCAGCATGGTGCCTTCGAGAAAGAGGACATCGATGTCGCGAATCGGGCGCTTCACGAGATTCTCGAAGAGTATTCCCTTTCGGCCGTGCGAGCGAAGATCGCCGCTGTAGAACAGGCGCTTGCCTTCAGCTTCGATGAGAAAGGCGTAGGCATCGGCGGCGGAGTGGTCGACGAGATAGGGAGTGATGGTGAAATCGCCGATGGTAAACGGCTGCCAGGCTTTGAAGTCGTGAAAGTCGAGCGCATATCTGTCTCTGCCGAGGAACACCTGCGTGGCATCGATCAGGCTGCGGGCCAGCTTGCCGATGTAGACCGGAGTGCCGGGCGACAGTGAGGCCATGAGGCCGAAGTGGTCCTGGTGAGGATGGCTGACCAGAAGGGCGTCCACGGAAAGACGCGAAAGATCTACGGGCTTGCTGTCCGCGCTGAGGGGAAGTCCGGCATCGAGAAGGATGCTGGTTTTTCCGGATGAGAGCTGAATGCAGGTTCCGCCAATTTCTTGGCTGCCCTTATGAATGGTGACTTTCACTGGTGCCCAATTTGCCCAAACACTTTCTCGCTTCGGCGGGAAAGCCCTCGCGCAATTCAGTCTCTTCACTCTGTGCCGGCCATTGTAGCCTGCTTTGCATGTCCTGCTCTGTATTCAAAAACACAGGCGAGGAATTTACAGTTTTCAGAAAATAACGGTGGAAAACATCGTTCAGATTGAGAGAGAGCTAGGCCGTGCGTATATTCGCTTCACTTCTTCGTGGTTCCGCGGGCGGGGAAAATGCTCAAGCCCGATCGGACGATTTGTAATGGGAAGTCGGCTAGTATCAAGCGATCCAACAGCCGGAATTTCGATTGTTGACTTCAGGGCAATACACTCATCGACGCGTTGGTGTGTATTGTCGGCTAAGTTCGTGTGAACCGACCCTTTCCACCAAATGCCCAGAAGAATGGGCACCTGGCGGTTCTTTACTGACGCAGGAACAGACTGAGTGGGCTAACTCCGCCTCAGTGCAGAAGCAGTCGCCAGGCGAAGCCGCCAGGCGGTGTAGCTGAGGATCTCGTGCGCAATGCGCTCGGCCTCTGCGGTGCCGCCTCCGATGGAGACGCGTGTCCTGGGTGAAGTGAGTACATTAAGGCCATCGGCGGCGCAGATTTCGTGTATTCGAAACAGGTGGGTGCCGTCGCTTACGACGACCAGGCGGCGCAGATTGTTGGCATGGGCGATGACGGCAATGCGGTGGGCCTGTTCTTCGGTGTTTCGGCTTTCGGTTTCGGCAATAATGGCGCTCTCAGGGATGCCCAGGCTCATCAGGTAATCGCGGCCGACCGCACCCTCGGAGTACTCATCTTTGTTGGCACCGCCCAGAGTGATGATGAGCGGTGCGATGCCGCGATCGTAAAGTTTGCGCGCGTGGTCGAGACGTGCGCGGAAAACCGGGGAGGGCGTTCCATCGTACTCCGCCGCGCCCAGAACGCCGATGGCGTCCGACGGTGCGGTCTGGTCCAAACCGGCATAGTTCTCAATTTGCACGTAGACCCAGCAGGACCATCCCAGAAACCCCAGAATCAAAGCAAAAAACAGCACAGCAATGGAGCGAAAAGTCCAGTTGCGAAGTTTCGACTTGGGTCGGCCATTCTTGTGCACCAGGGTATCGCTGCGGGGCCACGACGGTCTCGTGGGTGGGGATAGCGCCATCGCACAGAATCTCCCCGCCTTCGGGACAAAGGGAGAGAGCGACGATGGTGGTAGGCTGCGCGTACCTCTGCCTCCATGTTCTGCCTTGGGCCGGAATCTCGATCTTCGGCAGATCAGCCCGAAGTTTACCGCTGATGGGGGGAATTGAATGGTCATTACGATACTTGCGATCGAACCACCGGGCGATTCCGTGCCGTCCTCCGCTCGACCGCCAATTCGAAAGCATTGCTCCTGGATTTCTCCCTTAGCCCAATCCTTGCCAGCCCAGGGATGTAGAGTCGGAAGCTGAGTCAGGCAAGGTCGCGGTCAGTTGTTGCATCATCGCCATAAGCGGCCTCTATGAGAAGGTCATAAAAGTCAAGGCCGACGTGGCGGCCGTCCTAGTTTCAGCAACACAGCGATTTTGGGGGAGTGGTGGTGAACACTGTCAAGGGCGTCCCGCAGGACGTTCATCTTGACCCTTGACAGTGTTCACCACCACTCGGACACTCGACTTGGGAACGAAGCGGAACACGTTCTTGGTTCAGCTTCGTTCCTTATTGGAGTGCGTGACATTGTCCCGATACCGGCGCTACTTTGCTTAGTCTCATTCGCTTTCTGAGACGATCGCTCCCGAGTTTGTATTGGCGCCACCCACATCGCCGGGCTTCTATCCGCACTCTGAATGGGCCGCTTTGGGTCCGGTGCAATTTGGGGTCCGATTTCAAGCCCGGGGCCATCACAACAGTGACGGACCCGGGTTGTTAGGATGCTGCAATCTAATCGACGATCTCGAAGGATCGGCCGCTTACACGCAGTCACCCGAACAAGGCGGTGGATGCCGTTACCAATAAACCTCCGGGAAGCAGATTGTCTTTACTCAAGCGATAAAAACCGAAGTGTATTCCGCAATCATCATTCAAAACTACGCGGCGGCGGGACGCACTAACTTCGCGCCGTAGCCGAGGGGCTCATAGACCTCGCCGCTCGCCCAAAGCCTATGCAGTAAAACGGCTAGTTTTCGTGCCACTGCAACGACTGCTCGTTTCTTGGCGTTCTTTCCGCCGCGCTCGCACAGTCGCATCCCAAATCGTCGTAAATCGGTGTCCGGACCAAACGGGCCCAGGATATAGTGCGCGCTTCCCACCAGCAGCTTGCGCAGCATCTGGTCACCGGTCTTGCTGATGCCCAATTGCGGCTGGCTATCTCCGGAGTCTTCCTGCTTGGGCACCAGCCCCAGATACGGCCCCACATCGCGGCTCCTGGCAAAACGCAGCGGAGTTTCCAGAGTCAAGACGTAGCCCAGTGAGGTGAGAGGCCCTACTCCTCCCACCTGCCGCAATAACTTCGTGTGCATATACTTCTCGGAGGCCAGTTTTTCGATCTTTCGATCAAAGATCTTGATTTCGTCACTCAACGTCGCAATCAGACGTAATAACGGCTGCAACGTCTCCCCTACCTCGTCCGGAATCTCCGCGGCCGCTTTCTCGGAAAAGCTCTCGCTGGAACAATTGGAAAGCCTCGCCCCCATGCTCTTCACCAGGCCGCGCACGGTGTTGATCAATTCTGTTCGAGATGCTACCAATGCTTCGCGAGCTCGAAGTACAAGCAAGTCCTCGCGTACTTCCGTACTGCGGTGCTGAATCGGATGCAGCGATTTCGGATCCGTCCTCCCCAGCCGGGCCAGTTTGTTGGCATCGATCCGGTCGTTCTTGCGCCGGCGACGTTTCGATCCCTCCATCAGCCGTGGATTTGCTACCAGCACTTCATGTCCGAAACCGGCGATGACTTCCCGCACCCACGCCGAATGGGTTCCCACTTCGACAACCACGCGAGACGTCGCCATGCCTCGAAAGAATTCCGAAGTCTCTTCCCGCGTCGTCCGAAACTGGCCTTCTGCAAGCGTCTCTCCAGATAAACCTAAAATGCAGTAGTTGCTCCACTGGTCCCCCAGATCTACGCCCACGGTCAAACGATTCAGATTCGGTCGCACTGCATCTCGCCCACCCTTCTTCCCATCAACGGCTGGAAGAACCTCCCCATCAAACTGCCGCGCTAGCTTTGCAACCAATTCCGTCATTACTTCCCGCGAGTTCCGCTGTGCCGTTTCTCCCAACTTAACCCGCTTCGCATCCGGTTCACTGTTCTTCAAGGAATTGCTATGCTTCTTCATGGGTCGACCTCCTCATCCTCTGAGATTGCACCTTTGAGTGCGTCGATCACAACCAGCTTAGCGCCAGCCGTGATCGGGGTCGACCTTCTCATCCCATCTAATCAGTTCCCATTCTGAGGTG
>PKXI01000394.1 GCA_003133425.1 Acidobacteriaceae bacterium | reverse complement strand
CCTTCGCTGGACGCACACTTTTAGGGCCCGATCGCGAACCGCCTCCATTATTCACGGGGCCGAATTCTCGACGATCCCAGTTCATGGTTCATGCCTAAATCCGCAGCGCCGAAATCGGCCGTTTCGGCCCTTCCAGAAATAGGTGTTATTGGTGGAGATGGGAACCATTTCCCACCACCACCGCCGAGGTATGCCTGCGATGACGGTGAACAGCATAATGTCCGATAAGCCATCCACAGGCAGCGCCGACCAGCACGTCGGAAGGGAAATGCTCCCTGCCCATAACGCGTGTGAGGCTTACGCTGGTTGCAGCGGAATAGACGAAGAGTTTGACCCAGGGGGAATGGTACTCACTCGCGATTGAGGACGCGGCAGCCCAGGCGATCAAGCTGTGCGATGAAGGAAAGGAAGAGTCGAGGCCTACTGAAGATTGGAAGAAGTGGCCATTGGCATTATCCGCGGCCGGGCGCTCACGCCAGGCCATCAGTTTCATCCCCTGTTCCACCACAACGCCGTCCAACATTGCTTCTCCGGTGAGGATCCCGACTTCCTGCGCATGCTCGTTTTCCTCAAAATAACCCCATCCATATAGAAGCGCCGGCGTAGCGATAAACCCGCCAATCAACACGTTGGAGGCATTAACGTTGGCCTGGTTAAAACCTGGGTCGCAGGATACAACCTGCGACATGGTCGTATGATCGGTAGCAATGGCCACACCCGTGGCAACACCCAGCGGTACAAGCCACTCCAGATCGTGCGCGCGCAGGCGTACTGGGCTGGTCCAGATTCCCGCCTGATCCTGGAGAAAGTTTCTCGGCAAGTTGCGCAGCGTGGCAGCGTCCCGATCTTGCGTCTGCGCCTGCGGCGCGTCGGGCAGTGAGGGGGGTAGATTCAGTGGTACCTGACGACTGTGCTTGAACAATAAGGCCGAAGCTGAATATCACCGCACAACAAGCTATCGTGTGCAAGAAACTCCGAAGCATCAATTTCACGTACATGCTCGACTTTCAAACAGGCTTGGCAGAAACTAATACGTCAGTTCTTCTCGATCCCAAGCCTATGCGGTTCATGGAAGGGAAGATCAACTGTAATCGGATCGTGATCCGCGAGCGGCTCTGGAGTGCTGTGGTTCAGATCGCTGAGCGTACTCGGGAAATGGGGCGCAAAAATGTATGGGCCCTTCCGGTCGCGCGGATTTTCTAGCTCCGATTTGACCACAATCCAGTCGAGTCTAAATTTCGCAACTCGAGCTTTCTTCCATATGAATTCGGTCACGAATGTGGGAGCAAATCCCTTGCTCAAGCGCTCGTTTGAGTCGCCCAGAGTGCCACCCTTGCCATGAACGGTACGCTCCGGAATTCCCCGGAAATCAAATGCCTGTCCGTCATCGAATCGAAATTTCTCCAACGTCTTAAACAAACCGCGCTCCAGGTTCGGTGACAAACCAGGGATATTAGCCGAGGTTGGATCGACGCGGACCTGAACCCCTACCAGCTTAAGAGAGAATTTGGATCCGCTGTACACAAGTCCGGCTCCCGTTGTCCATACGATCCCTTTTGTGGTCCAGAAATCCAGACTTCCGAACTGCTTGTAGAGTGATTGAGTCACGCTCGTCGGAGTTGCGTCAGATCCGTTCGTGTTCCAATCACCACCGATGATGACCGGATTGCTTTTCTCGCGCACTTGGGCGAGTAACTCTTCCATCTGCTGACGGCGCACTTTGGGTTTGGTTCGGTTTTCCAAGTGCGTTGCCGCAATAGTCACGCTATGCTCAGGTGCTTCCGGCACATCCAGATCTACATATAGTGTCGTGCGTCCTCCACGACGCATCTCGCGCAGCAATTCTTCTCCGACCAAAACCGCTGCCTTCCGTTTTGCTTTTTCAAGGGACTTGATTTTGCCTTCCTTGAACCAGTCATAACCTACGGTGAAAGGAACCAGCCGTGCCGAGCGAATCGGGTAGCGCGACAGAACGGCGTTTCCATGCAACCCACGCATCTTGTCTTTATCAACCTTAAACTCTTCCAGCAGTTGAGCCCGGGCTTCCTCATCTTCCTTGTCCTCAAATGTGCCCGTTCCCAGTTGCTTTGAATCAATCTCGAGGAACTCAACGCCATAAGCCCAGTTCATGTTCAGCGTCTCTGCCAGTTCTTTGACCACTTCACGATAATGGGAGCGCTTTAAACCCCAATCCACTTCTTTCAGAATCCATACGTCCGCAGCTTTCAGATGCTCGATCTCCTCCGGTATCTTCTCCAGATCGACTGCGTGAAGTTTCTGTCCACTTTCCTTAGCCCTTTGCCGTTCGACGCTCACTTTGGCCATAAATGCGTCTTTGTCAGTCAGAAACAGTTGAATATCATCGAGCGTAATGCCCCGCTCAATATTCCATTCGGCTACGCGCAATGAGGGTCCGATCCCCTTGACCTCAAGCGGCCGCGGCTTGGCGCCGCGATAATAGGCCTCATTATTGATGAATGGAGTCGTGGTAATAGTCTGGAACTTTTCAGCCAGTTCAGGGCTCAAAGGTTGGTCCAGGCTTAGCTGCACCAGTTCGTCATAGGTGAAGAGCCTGGGCTCCGAGTCCCGCACATAATCCTGTGCTATCAAAAGCGAAGCGCCAAAAAGAGCGGCGCCTGTGATCAGAACTCTTATCCACTTTGCCGCGCTCATGCGAATTCCCTTTCGGCAAAAACTGCCCAAACTATACCCTGCATGCAAACTTGTAAAACTGAACAAACGCGTCACTGATTCAGCACAAGCTCAGCTTGATATTGTTTGCCTGCATACTATTGCTCAACGAGTCCCGTGAACACTAGTAAAACTGACAGGCTCGCTACGGCCTGCCTCATGAATTTCCAGGAACTCATTGATCATGACGTGTTCCATGAGACCGGAAACGAAAAGGCTTTCGTTGACTGTCATTGCCGAATGCTCACTCATCGCCTCATGCTCTCACGCCCTGGACGGAATACCGCAAGCCGTACGAAACTCAAAATTGGGGAAATGTCCGGGATAGCGGAGACGCGGTCAGCGGGCTCACTCGGAACCTCCCACGAGAGTGTCTCCTTCCCATCTGGCTCGTCCCACGATAAAGAGAACTGTCGCTGCGTCTAGCTCCTCTCACTGGGCTCGCGAGCCTCTGAACCTGTTTCTTTTTGACAGTTCCCATGCCCGACCAGCCGACCTAGTCTCCTTGCGAGAATGGGCACCTCTCCGTTCGCGAGGCGAAGTGCGTCGGCCTGACATTTTCAAGACCCGAGCCCAGACCCGACTCGCGGCGACTCATTCAGTTTTGGCCTTAACCGAAGGTGGAACCGTCAACCCATGGAGAATACCCATGAGTGAGCAGGACAAGATCCAGCGCAGCAATCTTCCCATCCCAGACCAGCCACACGTGGGCCTCACGACCTACGACGCCAAAGACCCGGACACCAAGTACCCGCCTATCAAGGAACTGCGGCCACCCAAGGGCGCACCCAATGTTCTCATCGTCCTGATCGACGATACCGGTTTCGGAGCTACCAGTGCCTTTGGCGGCCCCTGCCACACGCCTACCTTAGCCAAAAGTAGATATTTGCGACTGTCATCACAGCTGGCAGAGTTGAAAGGTGCCGGGAGGCAGTTTCGCACGCTGCTTCAATCGCTCACCATGGATTTTGAAAGTGCGAGCGACAAGACGTTTGATTCTGCATACCAAGCAATTGAAATCGCCCGAATAACTTCTCATTCGACAGAGAAGTTACTCGGGAAGATCGATTCTGCGTCGCAGAGAAGCAACGCGGGTTGGCCTGAAGTGCGTAATTCACTTCTGGCCCAAGGCTTGCTTTGCTTTGTCGCGGATACCTTCTTGTTCCAGCGTCGTCTTGTATGCCACGTAGTACTTGTAGATGTTGCTCACGTACTGGACGGTTTCGTGCCCAATGTCCTTGGCGGCCATCAACTCCACGTTCCCAAACCAGATATTCAGATCCAGCCCTTGCGCGGTGGCCATGCGGCGCAGCTTTGCAACGCGTGCGGGGCCCGCGTTGTAGGCAGCAAAGGTCATTAGAGTCTTGTTCGTCGCATCGATCCCGGGGTCATTGAAGTAGGTGACGGTTGAGGCCGCGGATTTCCTTCGCTGCCATCCAAAGACACTTCGGCTTCACGCGGTGCCAAGAAATATCCCCCATAAGCGCTTGGGATCTTCTTGGCGGTTTTACCGCCCGAAGCTAGTGGCCTGGATGCAGGAGGACCGCTAACTACCCCTCGTGGCCTGTCAGAAAAGCTGGCGGGCTACGAGGCTATTACTCTTCCGGAGCTCCGGTGTTAGGGTGTGGCCGTACACATCCATCGTCGTGGAAATGTCGCTGTGCCGCATTTGGTCTTTCATATGCGCCGGATTGATCTTTGCCGCTGCCATCTACGACTTGTTGCTGTGCCGGATTGAATGCCAGCCGAATCCATTGATCCCCATCTTCAGCGCCGCTGGTATAAGGTAGTCCGTGCGGATCGTGTCGGCGCTATAGGGCCTGCCAGTACGCGGGCTGGCAAACACGTAAGGAGACTCCGACTTGTGTTGCTGTAGTCTCTTCCACCCACGTAACGCTTTCGCCAGAGCCGGGTAGATGGGGAGCTCTGATCCCGATGCGTCCGTCTTTGCACTGTCCTGCAATCGGCTGTGGGTGTAGACCTGCTCGATGCTGACTGTCGCCGCCTTCCAATTGATATCTGTCCACTTCAAAGCCAGGCCTTCGCTAACTCGGAGGCCAAGACAGCCGCACATCAGCACCATCAAATTGTAGGGTTCAGGGAGTTGCCGGACGATCCCCTTGAACTGCTCTGGAGTGATAATCACAATTTTCTTGAGGCGTTTTGAACCCTTCTTCACCTTTACCAAGTCCATCGGGTTGCGACCAAAAGAAATGTACTTCCAGAGCATGGCCAGGTCGAAGAGACGCTTCATCATATTCCGCGCCCTCACCTTCGAGGCCTGTCCAAATGTGAGGAAAGTCAACCATTCGTCTACTGCATTTGCATCGACGTCAGCGATCCGGTAGTCTTCCCATTTTGGCCGGACATGCAGCTTGGCCATGCTCGTATTTGTGCTTTATGTAGAGAGCTTGAGCTTGGGCAGTTCCTCTTTCAAGTACCTCGCGATGAGATCTCCAAAGGTCGCGTCCATGCGGCCTTTGAGCGTGCCGTCGTTAAGCGCCGACATCTGGCTCTCCATCGCTTTGCGAACGTCAAATTCCGTCTCGTCGGCCGAGGAGTCGAGGGTCTGGACCTTTTCCCTTCGCTTTCCATCCACATCTGTGTAGTAGTACCTGAACTCCCACGCAAACCCTTGAGAACGGGCAACTTTACGCATACTACCCTTCTGGTACCGCTTACGCGTGAACCTCATGGATTCACCCCTTTGAGCGATTATCTTGTTAAGCAATAGTATCAGCGGGGTTTTAAGGTTTTTTCTTCTTCAACTAAATGCTGTAACTTATTGATTTATTGGAGCGGGAGACCGGGATCGAACCGGCGACATTCAGCTTGGGAAGCTGACGTTCTGCCACTGAACTACTCCCGCCATTTAAAATCAATCACTTGCGCGATCAACTCTGGCTTCCTGTCAATTTTACTGTCATCTAAGCTGCAAGTTGCTGAGATCTTAATGACATTTCTTGCCGTTGGCACCGCTCAAGAACCCCGAAATAACCACCCAAAGGACAAAGGAACGCGCAACAGGTTGACAGCAAGGCGACTAGGAAAGCTCGCCTGAATCAGTATCGCAAACACGATGGCCTCTGGCAATTCTTTACAGTTGCACGGAATCAAAAAGGCGAACCAGACCCGGAAAGAATCATCATCTCCGGCAAGCAGATGGATTGGAAGAGACCTGGTGCAAAGTTCTATCTCGACTGGATGGATCACGAGACTGACAAGCTCATCCAGGAGATCGCCGAGAGATAGGCGCGTGAAGCCAATGAGGCCTGGATCCGGAACGGTTTTTTCAGCTGTTCCCTTTCATTTGGTTCACGGCCAGGAAGATCATGACACTGATGGCCAATCACCCGTCGAGAGTTTGCTTTCCTATCTAATGCTGACTTGCGGTTCCGGACATCATGGTCGTTGATTTCGGGGGAGCTTGTGTGACCTGGGCAGGCGTAGGCAACTGTGACCGATCCCAGCCTCCGCCCAGGGATTCAATCAGTTGAACCGAAGCTGTCATTTGCTGAACTTGCAGAATCGTCAGGGATTGCCGGTTCCCAAGCAGCGTGGTTTGCGCAATGACCACGTCGATGTAAGGATCGATGCCGGTTTCGTAGCGCCCCAACTCGAGCCGCAGAAACGTCTGGGATGAGTCGACGGCTTCCTGCTGGCGACGGATCTGTTGCGACAGAATGCCAACTGTTGCGAGCGCGTCTTCCACCTGCTGGAACGCCGTAAGCACCGATTGGCGATACGCTGCAACGTTTCCGTTGTAAGTTGCTATGTACTGATTTACCGTAGCGCGACGCAAGCCGCCATCATAAACGGTCTCGGAGATCGAAGGGCCTATCGACCAGAAGCGGCTGGGCCAATCCAGAATGTGCTTGATAGCTGAACTCTCCACGCCGCCGCTGGCTGAGAACGTCAGAGCAGGGTAAAAGGCTGCATATGCAACCCCAATCTGTGCATTCGCAGCGGCCATGTTCCGCTCTGCAGCAGCGATGTCCGGCCGTCGTTCGAGCAGTTGAGATGGCAATCCGACCGGTATTGGAGGTGGCGCGCTCGTTTTGGGCTCAACCGGGATGGAAAACGTCGAAGCTGGCTTGCCGGTAAGCATGGCAATCGCATGTTCATACTGCGCTCGGGCAATTCTGAGATTGATTGCCGCAGATTGCGCGCTCTCGAGTGTTGTCTGTGCTTCAACAACGGAGATCCGATCGCCAACGCCAGTGTCGTAGGCAGCCGTCACAGCTTCCAGCGCCTTCCTGTCAGCATCCACCGTGTCATTGAGGATCTTCTGCAATGCGTCCTGACCGCGAATCTCAAAAAAGTATTCTGCGAGACTGGCCTGTTCAGTCAATCGCTCATTCTCAAGGTCAGCCGCTGTCAGCTGGGCAGTGTATTGACCGGCGCGCACTGTATTGCGCACTCTCCCCCAAAGATCGGGCTCCCATGAAACATCGGCTGGAAAGGAAAATACCTGCGTCTGCTGACCGCTTGTTCCGCCTGTGCTCGACTTGGACCCAACGTTGGAAGACGTCCGCGATCTGGTGTAGGAGCCGCCCACGCCTACTGTCGGGAAATACTGAGACCGTGCCTCGCGAACCAGGGCACGTGCCTGCATGAAGTTCTCGAATGCCTGGCGGATATTCTGGTTGTCGATATTGAGTTGATCTTCGAGCGCATTCAAGTCCGGATCGTTGTAGATCTCCCACCACTTGCCGCGGAGAACCGCATCCTGAGGTTTTGCGACGGTCCATTCACCAATTTCTCCAAACTGCGCAGGAGACTCTTTGTATACCGGAGGCGCTGTTATTGTGGGCGGAGAATACTTTGGCCCAACGATGCATCCAGCCAGCGCCGAACAAAGCACTGCAACGGGAAGTGCACACCACACCGTGAACCGCTTTCGGGACTGCATGATCGATCTTTCCATAAAGAACACTCCAATACGATCCATTGCTAGGTAGCCTCTGCGGTCCCAGGGTGGAGGGTCAATGTTTGTTTGCCCCGAAAGCGGAGCCGCAAGCGGTCGAAGAACAGATAGACGACAGGCGTAGTGTAGAGAGTCAGCATCTGGCTCACAATCAATCCACCAACAATCGTGATGCCCAGCGGACGCCTCAACTCAGAACCGGTTCCCGTACCGAATGCCATCGGCAATGCACCGAATAAGGCGGCCATCGTCGTCATCAGGATGGGGCGAAAGCGAAGCTGGCAGGCTTCAAAGATGGCCTCTGAAGTGGTCTTGCCACGTTCGCGCTCTGCAACCAGGGCAAAATCGATCATCATGATCGCGTTCTTTTTTACGATGCCGATCAGCAGGATGATTCCGATGATTGAGATGACGTTGAGGTCAATTTTGAAAAGCATGAGCGCAAGCATGGCTCCCACGCTCGCCGAAGGCAAGGTGGAGATTATGGTGAGTGGATGAATCAGGCTTTCGTACAGCATGCCAAGAACAATGTAGACCGCGAGCAAAGCCGTGCCGATGAGCATGGGTTCGCTGTCAAGCGAAGTTTGATATGCAGCTGCTGTGCCGGCAAAGAAGCCGCGCACAGTTCCCGGCATATTCAGCCGCTCCTGCATCTGGTTAACGAGGCGTGTCGCATCGCTTAACGACATATTCGAAGCAAGGTTGAACGACACTGTGACGGAGGGGAACGACCCGGTGTGATTAATGACAAGCGGTGTAGCGCTCGATTGCGCCGAGGTGACCGTGGAGAGCGGAACGATCCCGCTACCTGCCGTATTCAGGTAGATATTCTTCAACCCGTCGGGGCCCTGCCAATACGGAGGCGCGACCTCCAACACCACGTAATACTGATTCAGTTGTGTGTAAATGATGGAAACCTGCGACTGCCCGAACGCGCTGTAGAGAGACTGATCCAAAGTTTGCGGCGTGATGCCAAGCCTTGCTGCAGTGAGGCGATCATAGCTAATCAGCTCTTCCAAGCCGCTATTTTGCGCATCGCTGCTCACATCCTGGAAACCGGGAATCTTCTGCATGCCGGCAAGCAAAATAGGCCCCCAGTGCGCCAGATCCTCCACGCTATCCGACTGAATTGTGTACTGATACATAGCATTGCTCGATCGACCTCCGATACGCAGATCCTGTGCGGCCTGGAGGAAAGCAGAGGCGACCGGAAGCCTGTTAAGTTTTGGCCGCAATCGATCGATAATGACCGGCGCTGTAACCTTGCGAACATTCAGCGGCTTCAGCGCGATATAAATAGTGCCACCGTTGGATGCGCCACCACCACCCGTATGGGCAATGACATCCGCGACTGCTGGATCTGACTTGATAACATTCACCAGCTGAAGAATTGAGTTGTTCATCACCGGAAACGAGGCATCCTGCGGTCCTCGCACGCTGCCTGTAATGGCCCCCGTATCCTGCTGCGGGAAGAATCCTTTGGGGATGATGGCAATGAGGTAGAAGTTCAGCGCAATGGTGAGCAGTAGTAGGGTCAACATAGGCCCCGGATGCCTGAGGACCCAAGTCAGTGAGCGGCTATACTGGGCGAGCATCCACGCAAACCCCTTCTCGGTAATTCGATAGGCGCGGCCGTGCTCGGTCTCCCTCTCATTCTTGAGCAGGTATGCGCACATCATCGGCGTGGTGGTCAGGGAAATGATCATCGAGACAACAATGGCTGTTGAAAGGGTGATTGCAAACTCGCGGAACAAGCGGCCTACGATACCGGCCATGAGAAGAATGGGAATAAAGACCGCAATCAGCGACAGGCTGATCGAGAGGATGGTGAATCCAATCTCGCTCGATCCTTGAAAGGCAGCCTTCATGGGCGGCATCCCCGATTCACGAAGCCGCGAGATGTTCTCCATTACGACAATCGCGTCATCAACGACGAAGCCGGTCGAGATCGTCAGGGCCATAAGCGAGAGATTGTCGATACTGAAGCCAAACAGGTACATGACTGCAAAGGTGCCGACGAGCGACGCGGGAACGGCAACGGTGGGAATGAGGGTGGCTCGCCAGTTGCGCAGGAACATAAAGACGACAAGAATCACCAAAACGATGGAGAGAATGAGGGTGCGCTCCACATCGCTGACAGACGCGCGAATGGTTATGGTGCGGTCAAGAACAATTGTGGTCTTGATGCCTTGCGGAATCGACGCCTCGATCGATGGTAATTCTGCTCGCACTCGATCGACGGTACTTATGATATTCGCGCCCGGCTGGCGGAAGATCATTACGGTGATTGAGGGTGTTCCATTCAGGTACCCTGCCGTGCGAATGTTCTGTGCTGCGTCCGAAACGTCGGCTACATCGGCAAGCCTGATTGCGGCTCCTTTGCTATAACCGATAATCAGCGGCCTGTATTGGTCTGCACGAGAAATCTGATCGTTCGTAACAATATCGGCGGTTGTATTCTCGTCTGAGATTTGGCCCGCCGGCTCGTGAGCATTTTGCTCACTCAGTACGGATTGAACATTCTTGATCGTGAGTCCGTGGCTGCTCAGCAATGTAGGATTCACTTCCACGCGCACGGAGGGGCCAGCCCCTCCACCGACAGTTACCTGTCCAACTCCTGCAATTTGTGAGAGTTTCTGTGCAATAACTGACGACGCTTCGTCATAGAGCGTCGGCTTGTCGTACTTATCTGAGGTGAGTCCCAAAATCATGATCGGTGCGTCCGCGGGATTCACCTTGCGATAAGTTGGGTTGGCAGGAAGGTTTGCCGGCAGGTAAGTGCGCGCGGCGTTGATGGCCGCTTCCACGTCTCGCGCCGCACCGTCGATGTCGCGGCTCAAATCAAATTGCAGGGTAATCGAAGTGCTTCCAAGCGAACTCGATGAGGTCATTTCGGTTACGCCAGCGATGTGGCTGAACTGACGTTCCAAGGGGGTCGCAATGGAAGACGCGTTGATTTCCGGACTTCCGCCCGGCAAACTGGCCGAAACCGAGATGGTCGGAAAGTCGACCTGTGGTAACGGAGAAACAGGCAGCACGTTGAAAGCGATAGCCCCCACGAGCGCAATGCCTGCCGTCAGCAGTGTTGTAGCTACCGGCCGCCGGATGAAAGGGGCGGAGATATTCATGTTCCCTCCGCCGGTTGCGGTTGGATGGCTCCGTCGATAGGTGCAGGCGAATGACTGAAGCGATGGCCGATTCGATCAAAGAAGATATAGATGACCGGCGTGGTGTAGAGCGTGAGCACTTGGCTAAGCAGCAGTCCGCCGACCATGGCGATGCCCAAAGGGCGCCGTAGCTCTGACCCCATCCCCTGGCCGACAGCCAGGGGAATTCCCGCAAGCAGCGCCGCCATCGTCGTCATCATGATCGGACGGAATCGCAGCAGACAGGCATCGAAGATCGCGTCCGTTGCGCTCTTTCCGTGCTCTCGTTCACTTTCCATCGCAAAGTCAACCATCATAATGCCGTTTTTCTTCACAATTCCGATCAAGAGAATGATGCCGATGATGGCGACGACACTAAGATCCTGCTTGAAGAGAATTAGCGCGAGCAACGCACCCACACCTGCGGAAGGAAGCGTTGAAAGGATCGTGATGGGGTGAATGAAACTTTCGTAAAGGACACCGAGCACAATATAGACCGCAGCAAGCGCGGCGAGAATCAGAAGGCCCTCATTGGCAAGCGAGCCTTGAAATGCAGCCGCGGTCCCTTGGAATCCATACTGAACGCTAGCTGGCATGTTCAGATCTTTTTGTGCATTGACGATGGCCGTGATTGCGCCTCCCAGCGCTGCGTTGGGGGCTAGGTTGAATGAAATGGTCACAGCCGGGAACTGGCCCTGGTGGTTGACTGACAGCGGCTCGATCACTCTCTCAATATGAGTGAACGCGCTGAGCGGCACGGCATTGGAGGCCACGGTGGTGGTTGCAATTGCACTCGAGGAATTGCTGCTTGCACCCACACTGGACTTTATGGCATTCGAGGGCGCGCTGAGCGCCGATGATGACGGAGTGTATGCAATCGCAGTCGTGGTAGCATTCGAGCCTGCGGACGACGATCCCGAAGATGCGAAGGACGAAGATGCTCCAGGCCCGGAACCTCCCGCGGACGCATTCGTTTGGATGTACAGATCCTGGAGTTTGGCTGGGTTTTGCTGTGAACTCGGTGCAGTTTCAAGAATCACGTGATACTGGTTCAACTGGGTATACATGGTGCTGATCTGACGCTGCCCATAAGCATCATAGAGCGTGCTGTCAATTGTGGACGGTGCAATGCCAAGCCGTGAAGCCGTCACGCGGTCGATCACCAGCGATACCGCCAGGCCCCCGGTTTGCTGGTCGGTAGCCACATCGGCAAGTTGAGGCAACTGCTTCATCTTGTCGACAAGCCGTCCGGTCCACAGATTCAATTCGTCAGAATTGGAATCCTCCAGCGTGTACTGGTACTGGGTCCGGCTTACGCGGTCATCGACTGTAATGTTCTGTACCGGCTCCATGTAAAGCGTAATGCCTTCTACCGGCTTGAGGCTGGCTTGCAGCCTGCGAATCACGTCTGAAGCGTTAACTTTGCGCACGTTCAGCGGCTTTAGGTTTATGGACATTCGTCCACTATTCAGCGTGGTATTGGTCCCATCTGCACCGATAAAGGAGGAGATACTCTCGACTGCCGGGTCCTGAAGAACAATGTGAGCAAGTTGTTGCTGTTTATTCTCCATAGCCGCAAAGGAGATCGTTTCCGGAGCCTGCGATATCCCCTGAATCTCGCCAGTATCCTGTGTGGGAAAGAGCCCTTTGGGGATGATGATGTAGAGCACAATAGTCAATACAAGCGTGGCTACGGCAACCAGCAGCGTGATGGTCTGGTACCCAAGTACGAATTTCAACGTGCGACCATAAAACGCGATCATTGCGTCGAAGACATGCTCTGAAGCCTTGTAGAAACGGCCCTGTTGTTCTTTGGGGGTGTGACGCAGAATTCGCGAGCACATCATAGGCGTCAAGGTCAGTGAGACTACTGCAGACAGAATGATGGTGACGGCCAGGGTAACCGCGAACTCCCTAAAGAGGCGCCCGACGACATCGCCCATGAAAAGTAGCGGAATTAGCACAGCAATCAACGAGACGGTGAGAGAGATAATGGTGAAGCCAATCTGCTCCGCGCCCTTCATTGCTGCCTGCATGGGCGAGTCCCCAGCCTCGAGAAACCGTGAAATGTTTTCGATCATGACGATCGCGTCATCGACCACAAATCCTGTGGAGATTGTGAGAGCCATCAGCGAAAGGTTGTCCAGGCTATAACCCAGTGCATACATGGCGCCGAAGGTTCCTACCAATGAGACCGGCACGGCAATACTTGGAATGATCGTCGCGTAAAGATTACGCAAGAATAGGAAGATAACCATCACCACCAACGCGACGGTAAGCATTAGCTCAAACTCGACGTCGGAGACAGAGGCGTTGATCGCTGAAGTGAGATCGGTAAGCGGCGTCACCTGAATCGAGGCTGGCAGGTTTGCTTCAAGCTGAGGAAGAATGGCCTTGATTGCGTTCACCACGCTGATGGTGTTGGCGCCCGGCTGCCGCTGAATGTTGACGATCACCGCAGGCGTCTCGTTCATCCAGGCTGCCTGTTTGGTGTTCTCGATGCCGTCTACCACTTGCGCTACATTTCTCAAAATGACGGGCGCACCATTGCGGTAGGCAACCACAACGTTTCGGTAATCCTCGCTGGTCACCAACTGATCGTTGGCATTGATCTGGTAATCCTGGTGAGGTCCGTCAAAGTTGCCCTTGGCGGCATTCACGCTTTGCGCTGTGAGCGCCGTGCGCAGATCTTCAAGGTTGAGCCCGTAAGATGAGAGCGCAGTCGGGTTTGCCTGAATGCGCACTGCAGGCTTCTGGCCGCCGCTGATGCTCACCAGGCCGACCCCGCTCAATTGCGAGAGCTTGGGCGCAAGGCGCGTGTCCACCATATCCTCAACTTGCGAAAGTGGTATTGAGTCGGATGTAATGGCGAGCGTCAGGACAGGAGCATCGGCGGGATTTGTCTTGCTATAGACCGGCGGCGAAGGCAGATTAGAGGGCAAAAAGCTCTGCGAGGCGTTAATCGACGATTGAACCTCTTCTTCTGCGATGTCGATGTTCAGGCTGAGCTCGAACTGAAGCACAATGACGGAGGATCCGCCGGAACTGGTCGACGTCATCTGGCTAAGTCCGGGCAACTGGCCGAACTGGCGTTCCAGCGGAGCGGTCACCGTAGTGGCCATTACGCTTGGGCTGGCGCCAGGATAGAAGGTCAATATCTGGATGGTGGGGTAGTCGACCTGCGGCAAGGCAGACACCGGCAATTGGATATACGCAACGATACCCACCAAAAGAATTGCGGCCATCAACAGCGCGGTTGCAACAGGACGCTGAATGAAAGGCCCGGAAGGATTCACGGGGTATTGCCCTCAACCGGATTCGCTGGAGCCGCCTGCTTGGACACGATGACCCTACTGCCGGCCTGCAACTTATCGAAGCTGCTGGTGGCCACAACTTCACCTGGATTGATTCCTTCAACGGCAGTCATACCGCCGTCCGCGACCCCCGTCTTGATATTGCGCACACTCGCCACTCCGTTCGTAATCACATAGAGGAAGGCCGCTTGCCCGTTGTGCTGAACGGCTGCGGTGGGCACCAGCGTCACACCCTCCAGCGTGTTCACCAGTAATCTCGTGTTCACAAACTGATTCGGAAAAAGTGCCCCGTTTTTGTTATCGAAGAGCGCGCGCAACTTTACGGTTCCCGTCGTGGTGTCAATCTGGTTGTCGATGGTAAACAACTTGCCCGTAGCAATTTTGGCGGTTTGTGACCGGTCCCAGGCCTCAACAGGCAGCGTGTGCATCTTCCGCATCCGCGTTTGCACCTGTCCCAGGCTGTCTTCGGCCATCGTGAAGATCACGGTAGTGGGCTGTCCCTGCGTGATGACCACTAGCACAGTGGCTCCGGCTGTCTGCACCACGTTTCCGGGATCGACCAGGCGAAGACCTACCCTGCCGTTAATCGGCGCGGCAATGTGACAATAGCCCAGCTGGACCTGGTTGTAATTCACAGTGCCTTGATCGTTCTTCACTGTGCCCTGATCCTGCGACACGATCTTTTCCTGGTCATCCAGCAATTGCTTCGGAATTCCGTTTTGCGCCCACGCCGAGCGATAGCGATCGAGGTCCATCCGGGCCTGCGCCAGGACGTTGGTATCGTGCTCCAGAGCGCCCTCGGCCTGAAGAACCTGTGCCTGGTAGGGACGCGGATCAATATCAATCAGTGCGTCCCCTTTGTGTACTTGCTGCCCCTCGCTGTAATGCACCGCAGTCAAGACTCCACTTGCCTGCGCGGTGATTGAGGACGTGTAGACCGGAGTTACTGTACCAATGGCATCCAGGTAGATGCCGATGCTGCCCTTCGTGGCTGTGGCAATCGTAGTTGTGACAGATGGCTTAACGGCAGCGAGCGCGCGCTTCGCGGCCGCTGCTTTGGCATCCTTTTCGTGGATGATCAGGAAAATGATCACAATCAGAAGGAGTAGTGAGAGCAGGCTACTCCACAGAATCCAGTGCTCGCGGTACCAAGGGCGTGGCGGAGACAACTGGTGATCGGAGCCGATGTGCTGAACGTTCAAATTGTCTTCGATCTCATCCATTCACGACTCCGCATCCAAGCACATTCGACAATGGGTCCTGCTTAGAATCGTCGAAGTGCGGGGGCGTCGTATGGTCCGTTTTGCTCATTTCTGAAGGTCTGAGGAAGCACGAAAGGTGGTTACCTGGAATGAAATATTTGGGAATTTCAAAGGTTGTTTACATGTGCCCGAAGTCGCCAATGGACTTCTCTCCCCCTCGGTCGCATCATGCGACGCAAGCGAAGCCCGACATACAGGCATATTCCGACTTCACGATGTATGTTCAAAAGAGCACAGTCTTTGGCCTTTGTTCCAGAGGAGGATGAGGTTCAAGCCGCTGTCAACACCGGGCCAGGAGACCGTTATGCCTAAAGCTCATGTATTTCCTTCCATTCCCACAAAGATCCTTTTGCCGATTGACTTCAGCCCGTCGTCACAGGTCGCTCTGGAGATGGCAGCTGATCTTGCCAAGCACTTTCATGCCAAGCTCTACCTCGTTAACGTGATCGCGATGTTTCCCACCACCACTGTCCCTGACCTGATCCCCGAGGCGACCTTCATTCAGGAGCAAAGAACATTTGCAGAGCGCCACTTGGCCAAGTGCAAAGCAGCGCTCGTGACCAGGGGAGTGAAGTCAACTTCCAGTGTCGAAGTTGGGAACGACGTTGTCGGCAACATTATGGAAGTGATCGAGCGCGAGCATATCGACATGGTCATTATCTCCACCCATGGCATCTCCGGCTGGCATCCGCTGGTCTTCGGATCGATTGCCGAAAAGGTCGTCAAGCTCGTGCAATGTCCGATCTTGCTTCTTCGCTCGGCCAAGCCAGACGCGAAAACTGCGTCACGGCTCTCGACGAAATGGTGGTAGCAAAAACAGCGTTAGGGTTGCAAATTGTGAGTACAAGCAGTGTTATCCCAGCCCCCTCATCCAATCAAGCCGTAAAGCCGGCTGAGGACATCGCCTCGAAAGGCCTCACGAGCGATGAGGCGCGCATCCGTCTTGAGAAGGACGGCCCCAATGCAATGCCGGACACCTCGGCTCATCCGCTTCGCAATGCACTAACCAAGTTCTGGGCGCCAGTCCCATGGTTACTTGAAGTTTCCATTGTTCTTGAGATCGTATTGCATAAGGAATACGAGGCAGCAGTCATTGCGGCCCTTCTGGTCTTCAACGCTGCGCTTGCTTACTTTCAGGAGAGTCGCGCCCAGGCAACGCTTGCGGCCCTGAAGTCGCGCCTGGCCCTCAACGCATCTGTTCAGCGCGATGGTGCATGGAAGACGGTGCTGGCGGCGGAACTGGTGTGTGGTGACCTGGTGAAGCTATCGCTCGGTGGCGTGGTCGCTGCCGATGTGCATCTGACCGGTGGATCGGTCGAGCTCGATCAGTCGATGCTCACAGGTGAATCCCTGCCCATTGAAGCAGGCCCCGGGACTGATACCTTTGCAGGTGCTCTGGTACGGCGCGGTGAAGCAACAGCCGTGGTAACGGCCACTGGCGCACGAACAAAGTTTGGCCGCACGGCGGAATTAGTGCGCACCGCACATGTTGAAAGCACGCAGCAGAAGGCTGTGCTCAAGATCGTGCGCAATCTTGCGATTTTCAATGGGTCCTTGATTCTTGCTATGGGCGCTTACGCCTATTTCCGTGCGATGCCGTGGAGTGAGATGGTTCCTTTGATGCTCACTTCAGTCCTTGCGGCCATCCCGGTGGCATTGCCCGCAACATTCACCCTTGCCGCCGCGATCGGAGCTCGTGCGTTGGCAAAGCTGGGTGTGCTGCCGACGCGTCTCTCTGCCGTGGACGAGGCAGCTTCGATCGATGTCTTGTGCTCCGACAAAACCGGAACTTTAACCCTCAATGCGCTTTCAGTAACCAGCGTTCGCCCGTTGCCCGGTTTCGACGAAGCCCACGTTCTCGGCTTGGCAGCTCTCGCCAGTTCCGAGGGCGGTCAGGACTCTGTCGATGCAGCGATTCATTCTGCCGCCTCGAAAAAGCCGGCGCAGGACCTGCCAAAGCTGGCAACATTTGTGCCGTTCGACCCAGCCAAGAAGACATCGGAGGCGACCGCAACAGATGCGAAGGGGGGCACAGAGCGCATCATCAAGGGAGCCTATACTGCGGTCGTTGCGCTCACGGCTCCGTCGCGTGCTGCAGTTGCAATAGTTGATGAACTTGAGAAGCAAGGCTTCAGGGTTCTGGCGGTAGCCGCGGGGCCCGCGGCTTCACTTCAGCTTATCGGCATGATTGCCCTCAGCGACCCGCCGCGATCGGATTCAAGTTCTCTCATCTCGGAGTTACATACACTCGGTGTGGCCACGGTCATGGTGACGGGAGATGCTCCGGCCACGGCGGCAATCGTCGCTCATGAAGTAGGGTTAACCGGGGCTGTTTGCCCGCCCGGAAAGCTTCCCGAGGGTATCAAGCCGGAGGATTTCGCTGTATTTGCGAGCATCCTGCCGGAAGGCAAGTATGACCTTGTCAAGGCCTTCCAGAAAAGCGGGCATACGGTTGGGATGTGCGGCGATGGCGCCAATGACGCACCCGCCCTCCGCCAGGCGCAGATAGGCATTGCCGTCTCCACCGCTACCGATGTGGCGAAATCGGCAGCTGGGGTTGTGCTCACCGAAGCCGGACTGGGCGGCATTGTTGCCGCTGTAAAAGAGGGCAGGGTCACGTTTCAGCGTATTCTCACCTACACGCTGAACTCGGTTATGAAAAAGATTCTGCAGGTGCTCCTGCTGGCCGTCGGCCTGGTCATGACCGGGCACGCTATTCTGACGCCCATGCTGATGGTCATTCTTATGATCACCGGCGACTTCCTCGCCATGTCGCTGACCACAGACAGAGTACGGCCTTCCACGATGCCAAACTCCTGGAACATCGGAAGAATTACCGGCGCAGGTGTCCTTCTCGGAATCTGCTTCCTTGCGTATTCCACGGCTCTCCTGGCAGTCGGCAAATTCCAATTACATCTCGGCATCGAGGCGCTCCAAACTCTCTCCGCAGTGGGTGTTGTATTTGGCAGCCAGGCTACTACCTACGTGGTTCGCGGACGTCAACATCTCTGGGGTTTGCGCCCAAGCATTTGGCTCGTGCTCTCTTCCATTGCCGACGTTCTCATCATCTCAACGCTCGCAGTGTTTGGAATTGCAATGACGCCCTTGCCCATTGCGATTATTGCTGGTGAGTTCGTCGCTGCAATCGCATTCGGCGTAGTCATGGACCTGGTGAAAATCCCCGTCTTTGCGCGCCTCAGTATCTGCTGAAGATCCAGATGTAAGTAACAACAAGAATGAGGAATATGAAAATCGAGTCAAAGGACTTCCGCGTACCGCCCGGGGAAAACGTGGACCTCAACAAGTGGCCGACGATCTTAGAGCCCTTTTGCAAGTCGAAGAAGCAGTATCGAGGACTTCTCGAAGAACATGTTCGTGAGTTGAGCTCGCTGCAACAGCTTCACTATGCGTCCAACACTCACGCGTTGCTTCTGATCTTCCAGGGGATGGACTCCGCCGGCAAGGACGGCGCCATTCGGCACGTCATGTCAGGGGTCAATCCAGCAGGTTGTGAAGTTGTCAGTTTCAAGCAGCCGAGCGCCGATGAACTGGAGCACGATTTCCTATGGCGCACAATATGCAAGCTTCCGGAACGCGGCCGCATCGGCATCTTCAACCGTTCTTATTACGAAGAGGTGCTGGTCGTTCGCGTGCATCCGGACATTCTCCGCAGCCAGGGACTCCCCGAGAAGTTGCGCGACAAGAAGGACATCTGGGAGCAGAGGTTTCAGTCCATTGTGGACATGGAGAAGCATCTCCATCGCAATGGCACCGAGACCATCAAGATATTCCTCCACCTCTCTTACGAAGAACAACGAAAGAGGTTCCTTGCCCGCATCGATGTGCCGGACAAGAACTGGAAATTCAGCATCTCCGACATTCACGAGAGGAAATACTGGAAGCAATATATGAAAGCCTACGGAGATTGCTTTCGTGCAACCAGCACTCAGCATGCGCCGTGGTACGTCGTCCCCGCCGACGACAAAGACAACGCGCGACTTATCGTCTCCCAAATCATCGTAGATGCGATGCGAAACCTCAAGATGGCGTATCCCCAAACCACGGCAGAGCAGCATCTCGAACTGCGCGCGATCAGGAGGCTATTGGTGAAATAACGTCAAATACACTTTGCGGGTTGACCTGGATAAACAATGCGGCAAAGCCGCCACGGCGCTGCCAAGAGTTGTGGAGACCGCCGGGAGTCAGGAGTTACAGTGAGAAGACGTTGCCGGAAATGCTATCAATGCCGTGTTGGCTGCCGCTGCCATGAACTTCCACAAGCTCCTCGGAGGTTTTTGACGCATTTTTCTGCGTTGCCTGCTGAACATCCGCAACGGCCTTCGGCTCCTACATGGCCCTGAAGCACTCCATACTCAATTCAAAAATGCCTGAAATCGACTTATTCAGGTTCGACTTGATTACTCTATGTTTGATGACAGATTGGTATTAGTCGCTGCATGCGCAGCAGTGGGTCCCGCAGGGACCCCATAGAGCGGCCAGAGCAATCCCCTCCCGTCTGCAATTCGAGGGCGCAAAGCGGCAACTTGTCAAATCCCTAAAAATGCACGACCAAACCTTCGCGATTCGGCCGTGTGAAAGGATGTGGATTTTATTGCGGAGTTGTGCGCCGGGAACGGACTGCAAATCGCATTCCGCTCCTTGCGCCGGCCTCCAGTGTTTATGGGTATAACTTCGCCGGCACGATCTCGGGTTCAGGATCTCCGGAGGCGACAATCAGCTTCTTCAACTCCTCGCGTAGTTGTTCAGCAGTTTCACGATATTCTTTTCTGCCTGCTAAATTAACGAGTTCATGCGGATCGTTGCGCTGATCGTACATCTGGTACTCGTGATAGTTGGTGCTTGCGGAAGTGTTGGTTGCACCTGTCGGATCGGCGACGCAGTAAGTCCAGTCCTTTGTTCGGATGGACCGGCCGGTCATGGACTCGCTAATCTGAACCAGTTGCTGGTTGGGCCATGCAGCCCTTGCCTTCGCGTCATGAACGATCGGGAAGAAGCTGTGGCCTTTCATGGATTCAGGTATGGGAACGCCTGCAGCATCGAGCAGCGTGGGCGCAAGGTCGACGATGCCGACAATTTCCTGAATCTGCCGCGCGCTCTCAAAGCCGGGCCCGTCGATCAGCATCGGAACGCGAAGCGAACTGTTGTGTGTGCTGCGCTTGTACTCTGTATTGCGCGTCATGAAATGGCAGCCATGATCGCTCATGAAGACAAAGATGGTGTTTTCCGCCAGGCCTTCCTCAGCGAGAACCTTGCGAAGCCGGCCTACTGAGGCGTCGATGCTCTCGCAGGCGCCGTAGTAGTCCGGAAGCTGCTGATGCCAGTCTCCCGGAAATGCGCGCAGGTCTGGTGGAACGTACGCGTTGATGAATCGCTCGGCCGAGCCTTTTGGGCCAACCATTCGCGCGAGGTCGTTCTGCTGATGGGGCTCTAGCTGCGAAATCAGCAGCAGGAACGGCTTCTCCTGCTTTTGGCGCAGGAATTTCTCCGCACGATCGGTCAGGAAATCGACGCGATACTCGTCCTTGTAGGTGATCGGGTTGTTGTCGCGATCCCAGATGGTTCCCTCATAGGGATGAGTGGAGAATTCGAGCGCGTTGGAAGCTTCCCAAAGATCGAGAAAGCCTCCGCGGTGCTCCTGAATGACGGGACCGCGTCCACCGCCCTCGGCCGCCGACCCTGCGGCGAGATGCCACTTGCCAATGTAGTTGGCAGTGTAGCCTGCTTTGCGAAGCTCGGTGGCGATAGTGGGCAGCTCTTGCTTAAGACCGAGGCCGTTATGCCATACGCCCGTTTCACTGGCGTAACGGCCGGTGAGCATCACCGAGCGCGACGGACCGCAGACGGGTTGGTTGGTGACGGCATGATTGAAATTGGTTCCGGTGATTGCCAGCGCGTCGAGATTGGGCGTACGAGTGGAACTGTTGAGACCGTTGGCGCCGACGAAGTCCCAGCGGAATTGGTCGGAATGATAGATGACGATATTCGGTTTGCGGCCGCCGGCTGCAACATCGGCTTTCGGGCTTGCGCCGGGTTGCGCAGAATTGGGCAGGGCAGCCGCCACCCCCGCTTGCGCGGCGGCGGCGGCTGTCCCTATAAGGAAGTTCCTTCTGTTAACTTTCAAACCTTAGCTCCTGACTTTTTTCCCTTGTGTTGGTGAATCGTCCTCAGAAGTAGTACTTCATGCTCAACTGAATTTCGCGTGGATCGCTTGGATTGTCGCGGGTTGCACTGATCGAAGCGAAGGTATTGGGCGTGGTGAAGTTCAGACTGCCGGGCTGTCCGAGGTTCGGCGTATTCGTCAGATTGAAGACCTCAGCGCGAAATTCGAAATGCGTCTCGCCGACTGCTGGGAACTGACGAAAGAGTGACATATTCAGCCCGCGGTAGGGCGGCCCGGTTACCTGCGAGGGAGCCCCGCCGAGATTTGCAGGAGTGGCTGATGCTGAGGTTGCCGCAGCCGGATTGGCAAACGCGGATGGATTCAGGAACTGCTTTGCATTGTGACTGCCGGAATAGGGATTCTGACCCGCCACTTTCAGTGCGTTGCAGCCCAGACCGGCGGCGTTTGTTGTTGTGCAGGCAACCGTAAACGGTTGTCCATCCTGGGTAGTAAAGATCCAGTTTGTTGACCATCCTCCCGCAACCCAGGAGCCGACGCCACTCGTGAGCCAACGCTGATTCTTCCCGAAGGGAAGCTGGTAGCTTCCGCTCACGTGCACGATGCGCCTCACGTGAATGTCGCAGAGTCCGTAGTCTGCGCGGATGCCCATTCCGGCTACATAAGGAGCACGATAACTGCCGACACCGTTATCAAGCATGTCGCGGGTATCGCTCAAGCACTTTGACAAGGTGAAATTGGCAAGCAGGCTGAAGCCGTTGCTGTAGCGATGCTCACCATTGATCTGCAAGCCGTTGTAGTTGGACTCTCCGGCGCGCGCAATAAAGGTTCCACCGGTAGCGAAGTCCGGGAAGAACGAGTTTGCCTTTACGTTTGCTGACGGCGCCAGGATGCTACCGACCGTGTTCTCGTTGATTCCGACCTGTACATGCCTGGATACCGTACCCACGTAGCCGGCCTGCAGAACGGTGTTCGGCGTGAGCTGATATTGGAATTGGAGATTGTAGGCCTCGGAATAGGAGGTCTTCGCGTTGCGCGGCTCGCCGAGCAGGGTAAGGCTGGTATTCGTCGTAGCAACGGCGGCTGCAGCAGTCAGCGGCACATTGACCAGACCATTTTGCAGTGTTCCGACCGAGTTATCCGCAGTGAGCGGCGTTACAGCGTTGCTGTTGGAATACGACGTGGTCACCTGGAATGGGAAGTTGATGTAGTTGCTGATGCTGAGTCCATGGTTCTCGTTCCCCTGGTAGAACATGCCGAACCCGGCACGAACTACTACCTTCGGCAGGAACTGATAGGAGAACCCCACGCGCGGCCCGAAGTTGGTTTTCTGGGCTAGCACCAGACTGTTGCCGTTTACAGGCGTGAACGCGATACCGTCCTTCGCGAGCAACGTCTGAAAGGCGATTGGTACATTCGCAACCTGAGCCTGCGGAATATAAAACGTGGATGTGGTAGTGAGACCTGTTTGCGCAGGCACTACGTTCGCGAAGTGACTGTTGGCTTCATTAGGCGCTCCGATGAAGTCCCAGCGCAGGCCAAGGTTGAGCGTCAGTTTTGGATGAATCCGCCAGTTGTCCTGCACGTATGCGCCAACGACCGGACGGACGAGACGAAACGCGGGCGGAAAATTCGATGCGCTCAATGCATTTGCCGCGCCTACATTACTAAGGCCGCCAGGAACAGTTGTCGCTTGAGGGTTGAGTATGAACTGCGCGCGATCGGTTGAGCTGTCTGTTGAATTCACGACAGAAGTGTAGACACCGTTGTTGGTGAAGCTGCCCCGCGAAGTTGTGGGCGTCAGCGTGGGAGCGGCAATGTACTGGTACTCGCTGCCCAGACGGATCTGGTGCTTACCTCTGTCGATGGAGAGGTTCTCCGATATCTGGAAGATGTCGCTGGCCTTGCTGCTCGGGTTCGTGCCGGACGATCCCATGGCAGACAGCAGCCCAAAGTTCAGTGTAGGCAGTCCCCCGTTGGTTGGAATCTGCGGAACCCCCTGGATGCCGTACTGCCCGGGAATTCCCATTACAGTTGCGTTGAACTGCTGCCGCAGATCAGCGACCCGGCTGTAGCCGGTGCGGACTTCGAGCACCAGGCGCGGATTAAAGATGTGGGTCTCGCTGAGCGCCTCGTTCTGCGATTCCGTCCAACCTGTTCCCGGACGGGATGCGCCACCGTCGGCTACGCCCGGAAATGGAGGCGGCTGGAGTTGGGTATTGTGGACGTAACTGTAGCGGGCAAACGCCGAGTCTCTGTCGCTGAATACGTGATCGAGTCGGGTGTCGAATCCGTTTATGGTGGTAGTGGCCGCCGGGCTTGTCGTGTAGTTGTTGGTCAGTGCGGACGAGGTTGGAGCCGGATATAGCTTGAGCAACGCGACGGCGGCGGCATTCAGCCGAGCAGAGGGCAGTTGATTCATGAGCGCTACTGCTGAGGCGCCGGTAAAGTTGGTAATTCCGCTGACTCCGCCGTTGTAAAAGGGATCGCGCGCAAAGCCGGTGGCGGTTGGCGTCAGCCCTGTGACCGGATCGACGACGCCGGCAGTAACGGGGCGGCTGGTCGCTGGGTCAAACACGGCTCCGCTGGGAAATACACGCCCGAGAAGATCTGTCTTGGTTCCGCTTTGCAGCGTGATGAGATCTTGAAGGTTGGTAAATCCGCTGGCATTTTCCGCCGCAGTGGGCACGGTTTGCGTATAGGTCTTCCCTTTGACGATGCGCGTTCCCTGGTAATCAAAGAAGAAGAAGGTCTTATTGCGCGCGTCATAAACGTGAGGAATGCTAAGTGGGCCACCGATCGTTCCTCCAAACTGATTTTGGCGGAACTCGGGTTTGCGTTGCGTGCTGAGTACGAAGAAGTCCTTGGCATCGAAGAAATCGTTGCGCACGAATTCCCACAGATCGCCGTGGTAGGCATTCGATCCGGATTTGGTAGTCACGTTCAGCACCGCGCCTGCTGCATGGCCGAACTCCGCCGAGTAGTTGCTGGTTTGTACAGTGAATTCCCGTAGTGCATCGGGCGGAGGCAGTACGACGAATTGAGACTGGTTGACGAGGTCGGCGATGGCAACATTGTCATCCATGCCGTCGAGCAAGTAATCGTTCTGTGTGCGCCTGGATCCATTGGCTGTGAACGAACCGCTTGCCTGCAGGCCGCGGCTGTCGTTCTGCGCAATGGTGACGCCAGGCGACAATTGCGCCAGGAAGGCAGCGTTGCGCCCGTTGAGCGGCAGGTCGTTGATAACTTTCTGACTGACCAACTGCTGGATGGAGGAGCTTTGGGTTTCAAGAATGGGTCCGGCAGAGGTGACCTCAATCTGCTGCGTTACCTCACCGACCTGCAGCTTGGGATCGATTTCAAGGTGCCCCTGAACGGTCACTTCGATCTGTGTCTGCACCGAGGTTTGGAAGCCTGGCTTCGTGACCGTCAGGGTGTAAGTGCCGATTCTCAGGGGGGTGAAACTGAAACTGCCATCCTGACCGGACACTTGCGACTGCTTGCGGCCGGTGGATGGTTCGGTGACGGTAAGCGTTGCGGCAGGCACGGCAGCTCCCGATGAATCGAGAACCGTTCCGACGATGGAACCGGTGTCGACCTGTGCATGCAAAATGCGCTGTGACAGCGGAAGGAAGAGGATCAGTAATGCCAGATACCATCCATGCCTTACACTGAATCGCCTGGCGTACAATTTCGGCTCATATTTGCCGTTTGCATTCATGCTTTGTCTCATCTCTGTGGCCATCCTGAACTCCTTACGTTACGGTTCTTGAAACCGCTGTTGACAACTTCGCAAGTTAGAACTCTGCGAAGGGACACTGCTAATGAACTCCGGCGGGCACTCACGGACCGGAAATATTCCGCCCCAAAATGAAAAACCCACTGCGCCGTGCTACGCGGTGGGTCTCTGGTCTTCCGATGCTGTGTTTTCGGAATCTAGCCCAGTGAACACGCCCGCGCAGCGCCGCTCTGACAGCAGCACGTACAGATCGCGGGTGTGAACGAGTAGGCCATTGAGTTTTTCCCTCGCCGAGGAGCTTTTGCATGCCGCTACACGGCGAGTGTCTGTAGCGTAATGTGAAATCGCCCGCGTGTCAAACGATGTGCGCGGACTCAAGCTCGATACAATCCGGGCCCCGGAAGGGAGGACGCCCAGCAAGGGTCCGCACCGCGAGTCCGTCAAACGTCCAGAGAATCCATACGTCGATGTAGATTATGGGATCCTGTGCCGGCTGTTCGATTCGACAACCGGCCAAATTGCTTTCCTTGCTGTCGGCACCCAAACCTTTGGGACGGAGGGCGCGGCCAATTTCCTGTTCTATCCCGAGCTCTTTTCCAGCCTGATAAAGCAGGCGCCCAGTAACTGGGAGTCCAAGAACATTCAGGCCGTCATTCGCGTCTCCGTCATTGGGACAACTCCCTCAACTCGACAGTTGGTCGCCTCCTACTTCTGGTAAGGCTGCTCTTGCTCATATATAGCTATCTCTTTCCTACCCCCACTGCAAAGCCCGTTTTGTTTCGCTCTTCATTTGGGGTACACCAACCCTCGTTTCGCCGTACACTCGACCCCGGGATTGGCAAAGTTGTGGGCACTCGCCTGCTTTCCAGGAAAAACCTTATCCTGGGCCAAGGTAACCCCCGTGTTGGCAACGCTAAAGCAGCAGGCAGGTAAGGCGACAGTGCAGGCTAGGTTGCGTGAATCCCATCACATCCCCCATGCTTTATAGGGGATAGAATTCCAGCGTTGAGGGAGTGTTTTTCAACGTCGTGCTCCGCCAGATGGCGCCAATTCCCTTCAGAAACCGCGCCGAGGGCGCAGGAAAGCGGCAAGTATCCGTTCACCCGAGGTCCAGAGCCGAAAACCAGGTTATCGGCGGCACCGGACATGAAAGCTCTGAACCGGGGTTAGCCATTTGAACGCGCTTAACGGTAAAGAGCGCTGGGAAACAGGGGCTCTGGAACCACGGAAGCAATTTCAAGTTCATTACGACTAACCGGAGAGCAGGAATGGCAAGTCAAGTAGAGAGCCCGAAGGCAGCGACGATGGCGGAAAAGATCTCCGAACTTCGCGCAAAGCGTGCCGAACTGGAACTCGGTGGCGGCAAAGATCGCATCGACAAACAGCATAAATCCGGCAAGCTGTCTGCGCGGGAACGAGTGGCAAAGCTGGTGGATAAGGACAGCTTTGAGGAGATTGGGATGTTTGCCCGCCATCGCGCCACCTATTTTGGGATGGCCGACAAGGAACTGCCAGCGGACGGAGTTGTGACCGGATGCGCAACCGTAGACGGACGTCTGGTGCATCTCGCCAGTCAGGATTTCACCGTTGCGGGCGGAGCTGCCGGCGAGACCCATAGCAACAAGGTTGCCGACATGATGGGCATGTCTCTCAAGACTGGGAGCCCCTTCATCTTTATTAACGACTCGGGCGGTGCACGCGTTCAGGAGGGTATTGACAGCCTGGCCGGCTATGCCCGCGTCTTTTACAACAACGTAATGCTCTCGGGAACAGTGCCCCAGATCTCATTGATTTGCGGGCCGTGTGCGGGAGGCGCAGCCTACAGCCCGGCGCTGACTGATTTTGTGATTCAGACCCAGCAGGGACGGATGTTCATTACCGGGCCGCAGGTCATTAAACAGGTAACCGGCGAAGTAGTGAGCGCCGAGGATCTTGGCGGTCCTCAAGCTCAGATGAACAACTCGGGGGTGGTGCATCTGATCGCCCGGAACGACGAGGAAGCGCTTCAGCTTTGCCGGCGGCTGCTCAGCTTCATGCCCTCCAACAACCTCGAAGATCCGCCCCGGATGCCATTCAACTCGAAAATAAAAATCGATTCCGACATGAACGGACTGATTCCGGCCGACCCCAAGATTGCATATGACGTCCGGGCCGTTATTTCTCGAGTTTTGGACAACCAGGATTTTCTCGAGATTCAGCCTGGATTCGCCGCCAACATCGTCATCGGCTTTGGACGACTGCAAGGTAGGCCGGTTGGAATTGTGGCCAACCAGCCATGTGTTCTTGCGGGAGCCCTGGACATTGACGCCTCAGACAAATCCGCGCGCTTTGTTCGTTTCTGCAATGCCTTTAGCATTCCACTTCTTACCTTTGTAGATGTGCCGGGATTTCTGCCTGGTGTGGAGCAGGAGCGCGGCGGAATCATTCGCCATGGCGCCAAGTTGCTGTTTGCCTATTCGGCTTCCACGGTTCCCAAGATCACGGTGGTGTTGCGAAAGGCATATGGCGGAGCGTATATCGCCATGTGCTCTAAAGGCCTGGGCGCAGACCGAGTGGTAGCGTGGCCCACGGCCGAAATAGCAGTGATGGGCGCCGAGGGGGCCGCTGAAATCGTTTTTCGGCGTGAAATCGATATGGCCGAAGATAAGGAGGGCCGCCGCAAGGAACTGGTGGGCGCGTATCGAGATACGTTTGCCAACCCCTACGTTGCCGCCGGCCGGAGGCTTGTTGACGACATCATTGAACCCGCCGAAACAAGGAAGTACCTGGCCGAGGCACTTGAATCGTTGCACACCAAGCGGGAATTGCGCCCGCAGAAGAAGCATGGATTGATCCCGCTGTGAGTAGGAGTTGCGCGTGGCATTGGACATGAAAGCCGCGGCAGCCGCCGCGAGTGAGGCAGATGGACAGGAACAAAAAGAGATCCCTGCAGAAATTCTGGCGGTGATTGCGGCCGCTGCCACTGCATTTCTTGGCACAAATTTCCGCATACTCTCAGCTCAGATGCAACAGTCGCCCCACGAGCGAGTCAGCAAGTGGACGCGACAGGGGCGGGCATTTGTTCAAGCTTCCCATAACGTACGATCGAAGCGATAAGCCGATCCGTCCTATATGTCGCAGAAAGGAACCAGAGATTTGAAGCTTCAAATAAAGATCGATGGAAGAACTTACGAGGCTGAAGTCGAAGTTCTGGAAGAGGCCGAAAGCCAACCGAGTTATGAACCGTATCCGTTTGTACCAGCAGCTCAGGAAATGTCGTCTGCCGGCGCATACACTCCGGGCCATGCGGTCGAAGTATATGCTCCAAATCAGAAGGAATACCGCAGTCCCGTTACAGGCTTGGTGATCAAGGTGAACGTAGAGCCGGGACAGGAGATTCAGCCCAGCGACGTGATCATGGTGCTTGAAGCCATGAAGATGGAAACGAGCGTGACTGCGCATCATGCTGGAAGAGTAAAGAGCGTGAACGTTGCTCCCGGCAACCCGGTAAAACAGCATCAGGTCCTGGTCGAGTTGGAGTAATTGCTGGGGATTGAGCGATGGGGGAGCTTGGCAGTCTGGATTGAAGGGGAAGCAAGTGAGCAGCATCCATGAAGATTTGAAGGCAGTGCCGGGTATCAAGTTCGTAGATCACGTGGCGATCGCCGTAAAACAGGGCGAGTTGAACGGCCAGGTGAAAGCCTACGAGATGCTTGGCTTCAGCGAGATTCATCGTGAAGAAGTATTGGGCACTGATCAGGTGCGTGAAGCGTTGCTGCAGATCGGAGACGGGCCTAACCTGATCCAATTGCTCGAGCCTTTGACTCCTGATTCTCCCGTGCAAAAGACGATCGAGAGAAACGGCGGACGCGGTGGGCTGGCCCATGTCGCGTTCCGCGTAGAGAGTGCACAGCAGGCATTCGAGGCTATGCAGGCAGATGGTTTTCAGATTATCGACAAGGCGCCACGTAAAGGCTCAAGAGGGACTACGGTCTTTTTCGTTCATCCCAAATCGAGAGCCGAAAATCCATTTGGGTTTCTCATTGAAATTGTCGAAGCCCCTGAAAGCAAGTGAAGGAAGATGGCCACTGACAATTTGCTCCAGGAGTTTCCTCCGGTAAGTACGCAGTCGTGGGAAGACGCTATTGCCAAGGATTTGAAGGGCGCCGACTACGCCAGGAAACTGATTTGGCACACGGAGGAAGGGCTCGCCGCGAAGCCCTACTACCGGGCAGACGATATTAGCGGGCTTGAATTCCTTGATGCAGCGCCCGGCCATTTCCCTTATCTTCGCAGTGCGCGTTTCAGCGGCGACTGGCAGATTCGCGAAGAGATCGACGCGGCCGATCCGGAGCAGGCAAATCACGCGGCTCAGAGGGCTGTGGCCGCAGGCGCCGAGGAGATCGCATTCCGCAATGTTGTAGTCAGCAACACTTCTGACCTGGGAATGCTCCTTGTCAATCTCCAGACGATTCCTGTGCATTTTCAAAATGCTGACGAGCAGCTCCTTCGGCTTTTGATCGAACGTCTGACAGAACGGCCGGATTCGGCACCGGTATCGACCGGTTGGAATCCGCTTACGAATCTGGACTTTGCGGCAGAAGTCCTTCGGACTACACCTCCCGCTCTTGTGCCCTTCACGATTGACGGATCGGCGTTTGCAGAGTCCGGGGCGACCGCCGTTGAAGAAGTTGGATTCACCCTTGCTGCCGCAGTCGACTTTTTGGCAGAGATGCAATCGCGCAACGTTCAGATTGACCGCGCTGCAGCCTCGATTGAGTTTTCCTTTGCAATTGGCGCAAACTACTTCTTCCAGGTCGCCAAGTTTCGGGCCTTCCGCATGTTATGGGCGAGAGCCGTCGAGAGCTTTGGCGGGACCGTTGAATGCGCGCGGGCTCGCATTCATGCGCGCACCTCTCGCTGGAACAAGACCCTCTACGATTCTCACATCAACATTCTGCGTGCGACCACCGAAGCCATGTCCGCTATTCTCGGGGGCGCAGGCTCAGTTACAGTTGCGGCCTTCGACGAGTGTTACAAAACGCCGGACGAGGCGAGCCGCCGGCTTGCCCGGAACACCCAAATCATTTTCAAGCGAGAGGCGCTGCTGGCGCACGTCGCGGACCCCGGCGCCGGATCGTATTGCCTGGAGGTCATTACCGATTTCATTGCCCACGTGGGTTGGCAATCGATGCAGATGGTAGAGGCAGACGGCGGCTTCGGGAAGGCCGATGTGGATGGGCTAATCGGCAACGCTCTGCGCCGCTCGCTGGCTGCGAAGGAAAAGGAAGTTGTATCTCGCCGTCGCGTCTTTACCGGGACCAACCAATACGCCGATACCTCCGAAAAAGCATTGCAGCGCGTTGATCCGTTACGCCTGTCAGCCGAGCGGCGCGGCGCGGAGGTTTACGAACAGCTTCGTCTGCGCACAGAGCGCCATGCAGCAGAGACCGGCTGGCTGCCGCTCGTTCTGCTCGCTGAAATCGGAGACGCAAAGATGCGGACCGCGCGCTCTGGCTTCGCTGCCAATTTCTTTGCGTGTGCGGGCTTCGATATCGTCACACAGCGATTTCAGAGTTCCGCCGAAATCGCAGCCAGCGATGCAGACCTCATTGTGCTTTGCAGTTCCGATCCTGAATATCTTGAGCTGGTCTCAGAACTTGCGCTCCGGTTGAAAGAGCTCGGACGCAGGACTCCGGTTATTATTGCGGGCAATCCGGAATTCACCGAGCAGTTGCAAGCGGCTGGAGCCGCCGATTTCATACATATCCGCAGCAATCCTATTGAGGTTCTTACGAGCTGGCAGCAGCAGTTGGGGATCAAGGCCTAAAGATGCGCCCAGACTTTTCAAAGATCGAATACAAGGCCGCGGTGGAACCAGCGGACGCGAGAGAGCGCGATGAATGGCTCTCCCCGGAGCACATTCCTGTAAAGAGTTTCTATACTGCTGAGGACCTCAACGGACTCGAGCATCTTGAATATGCCGCGGGAATTCCGCCCTACCTGCGCGGCCCTTACAGCACGATGTATGTCATGCACCCCTGGACGATTCGGCAGTATGCCGGATTCTCCACTGCGGAAGAGTCCAACGCGTTTTACCGTCGCAATCTGGCCGCCGGGCAGAGGGGACTTTCGGTCGCGTTCGATCTTGCCACGCACCGGGGATACGATTCCGACCACGAACGAGTCACCGGAGATGTAGGCAAGGCTGGCGTGGCAATCGATTCGATCCTCGACATGAAGATTCTGTTTGACCATATTCCCCTGGATCAGATGTCGGTGTCGATGACCATGAACGGCGCTGTGCTTCCGATTATGGCGTTCTATATTGTTGCGGCCGAGGAGCAAGGAGTTGCGCCGGAGAAGTTAAGCGGGACCATTCAGAACGACATTCTCAAAGAGTTCATGGTCCGCAATACGTATATCTACCCGCCCGATGGTTCCATGCGGATCGTCGGAGATATTTTCCGTTACTGTGCAGCGCATATGCCGAAGTTCAACTGCATCAGCGTGAGCGGGTATCACATGCAGGAAGCTGGGGCCACGGCGGATATTGAACTGGCATACACCCTCGCAGACGGCCTGGAGTACCTGCGCACGGGGGTAAAGGCGGGGCTCGATGTAGACAGCTTTGCGCCGCGCATTTCATTCTTCTGGGGCATAGGCATGAACCATTTCATGGAGATTGCCAAAATGCGGGCCGCGCGCATGCTGTGGGCGAAGCTGGTAAAGACCTTCAATCCCAAGAATCCTAAATCACTGGCTCTGCGCACGCATTCGCAGACTTCGGGGTGGAGCCTCACGGCGCAAGACCCGTTTAACAACGTTGTGCGCACTTGCATCGAGGCGCTAGCCGCAGCATTCGGACACACGCAGTCTCTTCACACGAATGCGCTGGATGAGGCGTTGGCACTGCCAACCGATTTCTCGGCGCGAATTGCGCGCAACACGCAAATTTATTTGCAGCAAGAGACCGACATCACGCGGATTGTCGATCCTTGGGCCGGCTCCTATTATGTTGAACGGCTGACACACGAACTGATGCATGCTGCCTGGGAGCTGATTGAGGAAGTAGAAGGACTCGGCGGCATGGCGAAGGCAATTGAAACCGGCGTTCCCAAGATGCGCATTGAAGAGGCGGCGGCACGCAGGCAGGCCCGCATCGACTCCGGCACCGATGTGATTGTGGGCCTGAATGCGTTTCCCTCGCCTGAGGAGACGCTGGTCCCAGTTCTCGACATCGACAACGATGCGGTGCGCGAATCGCAAGTTAGCCGGCTTGACCAATTAAAGCGTGAACGCGACGGAAATGCCGTGCGCCAATCGCTCGAAGCGCTCGAGCGATGCGCAGCGACTGGGAAGGGCAACTTGCTGGAATGCGCAGTCGATGCCGCCCGCAAGCGCGCTACTCTGGGCGAAATCTCGACCGCGCTGGAAAAAATCTGGGGCCGCTATCAAGCCACCACGCGCACCATCGCCGGAGTCTACTCGGCTGAGGGTGGCAGAGGCGCAGAGTTCAAGAAAGCGGAGCAGATGGTCGCGGAGTTTGAGAAGGCGGAAGGCCGGCGTCCGCGCATACTGGTGGCCAAGATGGGGCAGGACGGCCATGACCGCGGCGCGAAAGTCATCGCAACTGCTTTCGCGGATATCGGCTTCGACGTGGATATCGGCCCGCTGTTCCAAACTCCGCTTGAGGTGGCACGGCATGCTGTCGAGAACGATGTGCATGTCGTCGGCGTGTCTTCGCTGGCTGCGGGTCACAAGACGCTGGTGCCGCAGTTGATCGACGAGCTGCGCAAACTCGATCGGGACGACATCCTGGTAGTTGCAGGCGGCGTGATTCCCCCGCAGGATTACGAATTTCTTTACAAGGCCGGAGTAGCCGGCATCTACGGACCCGGCACGGTGATTCCCGTGGCGGCGCAGCGAATTGTCGAGATACTGAACGGCTGCCCGGTTGGAGGAACTTCCTGATTGGTGGACCAGAAGCAGAGTGCGTTGCGTGTTCTCCCCGGCTGCCTCGTACCAGAGCCGCCGCGAGAGTTGAGCCCGCGAGCTTCGGGCCGCCATCGTTCCCTCTTGCCGCAACAGTACATCGATGGGATTCTGCGAGGAGACCGCACCATTCTGGCGCAGGCCATTACGCTGATCGAGAGCTCTCGCGGAGCAGACCGGGAGTTGGCCGAGCGAATTGTCGAAGACTGTCTTCCCCATAGCGGCAATTCAATTCGCGTAGGCATTACTGGCGTTCCCGGCGCAGGCAAGAGCTCTGTGATCGAAGTGCTCGGCACATACTTGATACGCGAACACGGACAAAAGGTCGCCGTCCTCGCGATTGATCCGAGCAGCCAGATTTCCGGTGGCAGCATTCTGGGCGACAAGACGCGTATGAAGTCACTCGCAGCCAGCGACATGGCGTTCATCCGGCCCTCCCCATCGCGTGGGACGCTGGGTGGCGTGGCGCGGCGCACACGTGAGGCAATGCTGCTGTGCGAGGCAGCGGGATACCAGAACATCCTGGTCGAAACGGTTGGGGTGGGACAATCGGAGACCGCTGTTCATGACATGGTCGACTTCTTCCTGCTCATCATGCTGGCAGGGGCCGGCGACGAGTTGCAGGGAATGAAGCGGGGCGTTATGGAGCTGGCCGATATTGTTGCAATTAACAAAGCCGATGGATCAAATCTAAGCTCTGCAGAAAAGGCCCGGGCCGAGGCTCAAAATGCTTTGCATTACTTTCCTGGTTCTCAGTCCGGATGGACGCCGCGTGCGCTCACTTGCTCGGCACAAACCGGCAAGGGCATTGCCGAGCTCTGGGGCTGTATTCTGGAGTACGCCGCCGTGACAAGAAGCAATGGTTGGTTCGGTCTTGCCCGCCAAGAACAGACACAGACGTGGATGCACGAGATCATCCAACAGGGATTGAAGCATCGATTTGAGTCTCATCCAGTCATCAAGAAACGCATGGAGACGCTTGAGCAGGAAGTACTGAAAGGACGTATTTCGTCTTTCCGTGCGGCGCGAGAACTGCTTGAGACATATTCCGACTTAAAGCCGATTGATCACTGACTCCGCGAGCGCGCGTGTAGCGGGGTTAACTCACTAACTTACTAGCTTGCTGACTGATTCAGCTACAACTCTTAGAGGTATTCATTCATGTCTTCATTGCCTGTATTGGTATTGAACAGTGGTTCGTCTTCCATTAAGTTTTCGATCTATGAAGCCGGCAACGGTGAGCGCCGCAAGCTGTATGAAGGTGCCGTCGACGGTATCGGTACCGAACAAGGCAAGTTCTGGATCAAGGACGCCGGAGGTACCAAGATTGCCGATCAATCCCCGGCATTGCCCAACCGCTCCGTCGCGTTCAAGATGATTGCCGATTTGCTGCACTCAGACGACTTCCCTGCCCCGGCTGCTATCGGCCATCGCATGGTTTGTGCCGCACCCACGTTGCAGGAGAACCAGCTCGTTACGCCCGAGATGATTGCCGAGATGGAGCGGTTCAAGGATTTGGCGCCACTGCACACGCCCATCGGCGCTTACATCATGCGCCAGGCACTGGACCTGTTCCCCGACGTTCCGAACTTTGCATGCTCGGACTCTTACTTCCACCGCACGATGCCGGAAGTCGTAACCCACATGCCGATTCCGGCGGAGTATTCAGCCTTGGGCGTGCGGCGAATTGGTTTCCATGGAATTTCGTACGAGTCGATCATTCACCAGTTGCAACCCAACGTGCCGGAGAAGCTTATAGTCGCTCACCTGGGCAACGGGGCTTCCATCTCCGCCATACGCAATGGCCAGTGCCTTGACACTTCGATGGGCTTGACGCCTACTGGAGGCATTGTCAGCGGCACGCGCACTGGAGACATCGATCCTGGCGTGCTGCTTTTCATCCTGCGGAAGATTGCTGAGAGAAGCAAGAGTGCGACCGAAGCGGCAGACCAACTGGAGGCTATTACCAGCAAGAAGGCGGGCCTGCAGGGGATGAGCGAACTCTCCAACGATATGCGCGTCCTGGGCACTGCCATCAAAGCCGGCAACGCCAAGGCGAAGCTGGCCGTGGACAAGTTCAACTTGACCGTCGTGAAGTGGATTGGCAGCTTTTTTGCGGAGCTCGGCGGGCTCGACATGCTGGTCTTTACCGGCGGGATCGGCGAGAACGATATTGCCGCGCGTGCGGCGATCTGCAACGATCTCGGCGCGCTGGGCATTGTGCTCGACCCAGTGCGGAACAATGTGCGCGGAGAAGCGGTCATCTCGGCCGAAGACTCACCGGTAATGGTGCGCGTGATTCCTCCGGCGGAAGACCTGATAATCGTCAACCATGTGGTCCGTCTGCTGGGGGCACAGGTAGAGCGGCCTGCCGAAGTATTGGTCGGCTAGGTAAGAGCGAGGGGACTGAAGCACTCGGCCCCCTCCGGAATCTACGATCTGCAATGGCGAGATTAGATCAAAAAGCTGCCGCGGGTAGTGCAGCGAGGCAGCATTCGTCTCACGCGCCGGTGAGGATGCCGTGCACGATTTCGGCGTTCTCCTTGATCTCGTCCTTGTCCCTGGGAAATACGCCGATGTACACGCCATCATGGGGCTTGATGCTCGCATAAGCGGTGCGAAAGGCCTGAGCCACGCCGCCGTCGGCGATGCGCCCGGCTGCCAGGATCTTGAATGCAAAACAGGTCTTAGGTGTCTGACGCATGACCTTGTACATGCGCGCTGGATCGCTTTGTAAGTAGATTTCGCGAGGCATTTCCAGCAACTGGCCGTTGAGCACCTGCTTCCACTCTTCCTCGGTGCGGGTGCGGTTGTAGACGCAGCCGGAGTAGAAATCAATGTCCCATCCCTGCTCCTCAACCAGTTCGATCACTTCCGGCTTGTGGGTGCCGACGCCAACCAGTACACCCAAATCGCGCGCACGTTTGCACCACTCTCTCTCAGTAGCCATGGTGCCGGTGCGGAAAGCGATGTCGATTTCCTCGCCCCGCCTCTGCAGCGCGAGTGGTTTGAGATCCCGAACCAACGCGGCCTCATCGTCCTTCGCCGTCACCTGGATGATCAGGTGCATGTGGCCACCCTCGGCCTGGAACCGCGCCAGGTCCTGCGGGGAGCGCCCCATGTTCACATAGTTGAAGGCATTCATACCAAAGCTGGCGGCGCGATGGAGCACCGCGCAGACGCGGTCCTGGGTGTACCACTCCCTCATCGCGCTGGAAAAGTTGTTGTTGTAGTGGGCGAAACCATAGAGCGGGTTGACGCCGAGCACCAGGCGGCTGATTTCGACGCTGCCAAATTTCATCTTCGGAATCTGGACATGCGGGCCATCGGCAATGGGAATGGTGCCTGGTGTAGGAACCGGTGCTGCTGTTGGAATCTGCGGTTGCGCAGAGCGTGCCGAGGCGCCACCTACGATGCCGACAACAAGAGCGGCGCTTGACTGCAAAAACTTGCGACGTGTATTGGACATGAAGACACTCACTTTCCTGTTCCGGCCAAGTCGCTCGCCGGGCGGCAGGACTCTTAAAAAACAGGCAATTGTAGCACTGGTTTGGAAGAAGTCTCTGTGACACAGCACGCAATTGCAACTTGCCTCCTTCGCCTGCACGCCGGCTCCCTTTTCCAAGTTGTGCTGGACGACCGCGCTCAACCTGCATGCGCGCTGATACACTTCGACGGAAGCGAAAATTTAGTCAGAATCGCGATTGCGCGGTTGGGAGACGGCCATCAGGATCAAGCAGACGATTGAGAGAATTCCGGGTGGGATGATGGTTGTGCCACTCACATGCGGCGCAATCATCACCACGTTTGCGCCGCACACTGCTGAATTCTTTGGGTCATTTACCGGGGCACTGTTCACGGGCGCGATTCCTATTCTGGCGGTTTTCTTCATTTGCTTCGGGAGTACGATTCCGATGCGTGCGCTCCCCACGATGGTGCGGCGCGGCGGCGTATTGATGGCGACCAAGGTGGGTATTGGGATCGTCATCGGCTACGTGCTCGGCCACCTGATTGGCGTGATGCCCATTCAGGGAGGTTGGCTGGCCGGAGTATCCACGCTGGCCGTGGTAGCAGCCATCAACGACACTAACGGCGGCCTTTACATGGGGCTCATGGAGCACTGTGGACGCCCGGAAGATGCCGGCGCCTATTGTGTAATGGCGCTGGAATCGGGTCCTTTCTTCACAATGATCACGTTGGGCGTGGCGGGATTGTCGAGTTTTCCCTGGCAAACGCTGGTAGGAGCGATTCTTCCCCTCTTTGTCGGGATAGCGCTAGGCAATCTCGATGACGATCTGCGGAGTTTTCTGGGAAAGGCCGCTCCGGCGCTGATTCCCTTTTTTGCATTTGGGCTGGGAGCATCGCTTAATCTCACGCGCATCTGGGAGGCCGGTCTGATTGGATTCGTTCTCGGAATCGCGGTCATCGTTGTCTCGGGTGCGTTTCTAGTCGTAGCTGATCGGTTGACAGGTGGAACGGGAGTTGCTGGAGTTGCCGCTGCAACGACTGCTGGAAATGCCGCAGCGGTCCCGGCGATTGTGGCAGCCGCAGACCATAAGTACGCAGCGGCAGCTGGACCAGCCACGGCGCTGGTTGCTTCCAGTGTGATTGTGACCGCATTTCTGGCGCCTCTGCTTGTTGCCTGGTGGGACCGCCGGACACGGCCGAAACCAGAAGCCGTGCTTGAGAAGCAGAGTCAAAGCTAAGTGTAAAGACGATGATTATCCTGGTCGAGGCGGCCGGTCGCGCACGGCTTGCGAGCGCGCTCAACCACAACCAGGCCGAATGAATCGCGATCGACCCGCAAGCGCAGGACGCGGCCGAGAATTTCGTCGCCATGATCGACGCCATGCGCGAATGCAACAGAAGGAACTGAGTGCGGGCTGAGCGCACGCTCCCGCCGGCGCGCCTTTGGAATATGGGTGGAAATTGTGCTATATTTTGAAAGTGCGGGCAGGTATTCTTCCCGTGCAAACCGTGCGCTAATCCCTGCGCTGCGCGGTTTTCCTTTCATAGCCTGGACGCGTAGCTCAACTGGCAGAGCATTCGGCTCTTAACCGACAGGTTGTAGGTTCGATTCCTACCGCGTCCACCATAGAATCAACAACTTAGCAGAAATAGAGTAGAGACCCAACCCCACAAAACCCCACCGTAAGAGCGAGACTACCGTACATGATCAGGCAGCCTCATGCTTCATCACCATCTGCACAACCTTTGAGTTCGCCTCTTGCTTCGCCCGCAAGGTTGAGTTGCCGTACACGTTCATCGTGGTCGATACGTTTGCATGACGCATCAACTTCTGCTGAACACCGATTGGTGCACCCGATTCGTCCAAAAGCGAGCGATACGTGTGTCTGAAGGTGTGCCACCCGAGGCCATCGATACCAATCGCCTCACCTTTGGGCTTCAGAATCTGGCGTTGGATAATGCCAGAGTAGAAGCAGCCGCCCGTGACATGCGAGGGGAAGACAAGCCCCTCCGAGCGGTCACCCTTCCGACTGAGCAACACATCGGCGAATGCAGGGTCCAGCGGCACCTCGTCTTGTGACGCTTCGGTCTTGACTCTACCGATGCGCCCATTGACAACGCCCTGCTGAACCATCATTGCCCCAGCCTTGAAGTCGATATGCTCCCAGCGGAGGGCCAACACTTCGGAGACCCTCAGCCCGGTACACATCGCAACAATGACCATCGTCGTGTATGGCTCCTTCAAAGTAGAAACCAACTCCTGGAACTTCTCAGGGGCAAGTATCTGAGGCTTCTTTTGACGCTTGCTACTGCCTTTCACCTTCACAAGTTCAATCGGGTTTCTCTGTAGTTCAATCAAGCCCCACAGCATTGCCCGCTCAAACAACAAGTGCAGAAGTGCTCTGACCTGTCCGCGTGTCTTCGGTGACAATTTCAAGGATTTCAGCCATTCAGTGACTTCCAATGCTTTGACCGCTGCTAATGGAGTGCTGCCCCATTTAGACTTCACGTGCTTTGTGAGGTAGCTTCTATAACCGCGTGCGGTGCTGTATGAGAGGCCGTCTGTGATGGTGGCTTCTCCAGGTTGTTGTTTCACAATTTCCTCGATACGCTCTTCGCTCATAAATCGGTCAATGACCAATCCCAACGTCGGGAAATTCTGCGCTCGATAGGCTTGCGGCCCATTGATGCGCAAGACGTCCTTTTGAAGGCGGACCAGTACCTTGGCTTCAGTCGGATATTGAAAGGTACTGAGCGTGATCTGGCGCATAGGGCTTCCAGGTTCCGAATGGTTGCGGAATCTGTATTCCCAGACGTCTGCTCCAGACTTGCGGGACACTCTGCGTAGACTCCCTTTTTGATACCGATTGCGTGTGAATTTCAAGGTCTTCTCCCCATCACACACACGGAACCGGCTGGCTAATCTGATTCTGAATCGTCGTCACCCACCGGTCAAGGACGGAAAGCCGAAAGCGCCAATACTTCCCGAATCGAATGCAGGGAACTTTCCCCTCACGGGCGAGTTTTTGAAGGGTCTTCACATGAATGCGAAGGTGCTTCGCCGCCTCATCCGCAGTCAACAAGGGTTCGAATTTATCCTCGGCCGATACTGCCGCCTCGGATTGAATCGCGCCTGGATGCGCGCAAGGGATGCTTTCCATTTTGGGACTCCATTTCCGTCCAGTGTTCCGGAGCGGAAAATATCAAGGTAGAGTACCCGAACTCTGCAAGGTATGTTCGGTGCACTCCTCCGCCTTCTCATTCTTCGCATCATCTGCGAGAGGAGCGATCGAAGAAACGGATCAACTCCAGAAAGTCAGGGGCGAGTTGATCGAACTGCGTGAAGCGCCTAAGGCGGCTACAATATCGACACAATGAGCACACCGAGATCGGCGACAGAGCGGGCAAGCCGAAAGGCAATCAGTGACGTGCTTCTCAAAGAGATTCTGGGGCTTAATGATCCCTGGATCGAGCGCTCGGAGGAAGATGGCGCCTGGCGAGAGGAGTCCCGCGCGCCGGACCAGCTTCCTCGGTTCATTCGGAAGATGCTGAACGAGGACGAGATCGCAACGGTTGAGCGCAAGGTTGTCCAGCTCGTTGCCGCGGGCTGTCAGAGATCTGTTGTCTACTTCTGCCTCCAGCAGCTGAGCCCAGCTGCTGAATGGAGTCGCTCAGGCGGTCACCTCGAAGGTGTGCAGGCTCAGCAGGGAGAGGAGCTCGCCTCCCAGAAGCAAAAGAGGCCAATCGCAACTCGCGAAGACATGGCCACGGTCGCCAGCAAGGCGCGTGCGGCACGAGAGGAAATCCACAGGCACAAGTACGAATTGTCATTTACTGCCGAGGCCCTCAGGTGCGACTTGCCCGTTGGCTTTTCCACCAGCACAGAGAATCCTGAAGATGCGCTTCTGTTGCTGGAGTCGGCGTTGTCCTGGGTGGCGAAGCTGGCGGATGCGTATGCGACCCCGATGGTGAGCACGCTGATCAAGAACAAGGGGCTTCTCTACCTGACGTTGTATATTTCTCGGCACGCCGACCAGCGCAAACTGCGGAGCACTAGAGTCACTGACGTAATCAAGGACCGCAAAAAAGCGAGTGGTGATGTACTCGCCCGCACTGTCGAAGCGCCGGGAAACGTTCTTGCCGAACTGGCATCCCAAGTCACCGGGGACGACTGGCCCACTTCAGATCTCAAGGAAAAACTGGAGTCGTTCCGCTTGGACCATCCGCGCCTGTACAGACTCCTCGACCAGAAGCTCACGGAGTTGCACAGGTTCGCCGGCCGATAGACTGTCACCAGCACTGACAATCAAGTCGCCCTAGACTTTCCGGAGTTGATCCGTTTCTTCACCTTCAGCGCCGCAGTACCTTTAGCCATCATTTGAATTCGCTCGATTACGACAGAGCGGAAAGGCTAAAAGTATGCAGCAAGACCCTACGATCATCAGCCCTTCTGATGATGTACCATCCTCCTCCGCGCTTGTGCTGGCCAGCGAGCCCGCCGCCACAGAAGATGAACTCGCGACACTTGTCGCGAGTTTTACAACTGAGTACAACAACCTCGATTGCGCAATTAACGGAGTTACCACTGAACTGTTAGAGCAGGACCGCAAGCTGGCGAAGCGCTCCGACGACGAACTTTTCCCAATGATTTACCGGATGTGGATCCTTCTCTCGCAGCGCGGGGATCTGCACGCTCTTGTATTAAGGGACCGCTTTCTCGCCAGCGAACTGGAACAGCTCGAGGACGTGCCAACCTGGACTCAGTGGTACGCAGCGTTCGGTCATCTGATCAAGAGTGCCCCGTCGCTGCGGACAATGCAACGGAAGCTGAAGAAACTTCGTGGCAGCGATGAACCTGAAACAGCTGTTGATGATGATGCTACTGAATCCGACTCGAATGAATCCTCGGACTGTGGCGGCTCGTACGAGCGCGAAGAAGTGAAGACAGGTTCCGAACTCCTGGCCGAGCACATCAAGCAGATGGAAAATGTGCTGGCGGGCAAGTCGATCATGAGCGATGGCATGCGGATCAAGCGCGCAATCGGGCACCTCAAGGACCTGCAATGCGCCCTGGAGGAAGGCTTCCTGATCGTCGCAACCACGGTGCCGGCGCCGAAGGAGCCTGTGGTTGAACGCGAGATCGTGTCCGACCCTACCCGTGATGCAATGGCAACGTTGCGTCACGCTTTCAGCCGTATGGCGGACACGGCGGATATCGAGAGCACGCTGCAGGACACCCTCGAAGAGTTCATTCTGCCGATGCTGGATCAGCATCCCTATATGCAGGTTGACACGGCGTATCGGCCGGAACTGCAGATTTCTGTCACTCTCTATCGCGCGGGAAGGGCACGCATCAGCGCCGGCGACTGGGTGGAGTACCGCGGCGGTGACGATCGTCTGACGAAGCAAATTGGCGCGGAGGCCGCACTCGGTCGTGTCGTTGAGGCAGACACATTCTCACGGCCGCGCGTCACCTGGTCCAACGGCACTAAGTGGCTGAAGCCCTACAGCCTTTTCAACCAGGAAGCAGTCCATGTGCTGTTCGCCGATCAGGCGGCATCGGCCTATCCAGTAGCATTCAGCACGTACTCAGAGCCGGCTTTGTCCAAGCCGCCTACCGCGGCACCAACTATGGAAGCGGATGCAAGTGCCTCGTCTGCGCCAAGCGCTGTTGCCGCACTGGCTGCGTCGGCTGGTGCCCATGGTATGGAGGACGCCCGGGAGAACCCCGTACTGTCTAACGCCGTCAGCCCTTCACCTGCCGAGAGCCTGGCCGAAGACAACTTGCCTGCGCACTTGGCAGGCCCAGTGATGTTGGGTTTTCTGCCGCATGGGGAAGCGACGTGGACGCAGTTGCTACCCGGGAAGAAGTACCAGGTTCGCCCGGCTCCTTCAGGAGGGTACGGCATTTACGAGGCGCGTTCTACGGTCCTCATGCACTGGTATGCCGAGGAGGATGATGATGCACGGGGCGCGATCGATTCCGTCATCGCGACTGCGGCGTGTGCGTGATGCAGAGCGCGTCGCTCGTGGCCGGTATGAGCAATGCAAGTTCACATATCGAATTGGCCACAGACGGGATTGACACTGCGATCGCGATCGTCGGCAAGAGCCCTGCGAAGAGCCAAAAATGTTTGGCGAGTAGCCGATGAAACGCAGTATTAGCGAAAAGCAGTTCCCCTCGGCAGGCGCCGCGACCCAGCCGGACCGAACGGGATAGACATTGTGGTCCGCCAAAACTATAGGAGCAATATGAGTGAAGAACAGCAACAACCCTGTAAAGCAATCGATTGCATCGACAAGATAGAAACAAGTGTGGGCACCAACCGCGACACGAAGGGTCTGGGCACAATGAACGTAGGCTATTGCACTGTCGGGAGCGTCGGCCCGATTAACGGCGAGGACGGCAAGGAAGTGCCAGACTTCGTGCCTACGCTCCATGAGCTGAAGCAGTTGGCCTTGTACTGGATGCATGAACGAATCGACCACGATTTCGAATGGTTTGCCTATCAGCAAACCGGCAGCAGCGAATGGCGCTGGAGCGTCTTCATCTCCCGCCGCCTGAATCGGCTGGCCGAAATCTTAGGCGAGGAGGCGATGCAGCAGGTTCGCAAAGACGCGGTCGAATCCTATCGGAAGTGCTACCCAAGGATCAACGACGAGGATTGGCGTGTCTTCACCACCGGCACCGAACAGGAGCAGGAGGCGTGGCGCACGAAGTTGTGGAAGGAGATGTTCCCCGGAACGCAACAAGAAGGCCGATGACGCAGCCTGCCATCCACAGAGGCGGGCTCTAGTTAAGCAAGAGTCTAAAACTGTACCGAAATCACAGAAGTAAGGGAGATCTCTATGAGTATCGACAACTATATCTGGGCACCGGTAGGTGTCCGCAACAGTAGAAGCATCGCGTACAGGAAGTACAAGTCGTGGGAAAAAATGATCGCAGTTGAGAGTCTGGCTGCGACGCCACACCAGGTATTTTTGGCGCACGGCGGGTACATCCTGGTCGATGAGCAGTATTTCTTTGAGTCAGCGGACGATGCCCGGTGGTTCTGGAACAAGGGGTACGAGGAACGGCTGTGCGTGGATGACGAGGGCGCGTCCTTGTCTTATGACCGGATGGCTCTTTGGATTGACGACAAGCAGGTCGATTCCCGCGGCTATCCCGCCGTGAGCAGCCGATAAGAAGTGACTGAACGCAGTATTAGCGAAAAGCAGTTCCCGATCGGACCGGCGTCGCGGACCAGCCGGCCTGATTGGGATTAGAGATTGTGGTCCGCCATAACTTGATGAAGAACATTTTGTGCGAGAAATGCAAGGAGTAATAAGAGTATGAAGAACATTCCGGAACTTCCTGGCTGTGGACATATGGGAGCGGATTTTCTCCGGATCTACACGTCTCACGGTCATTCAATGAAGACGAAGAATTGCCAGCCGTGCCACCTGGAACTCTCGGCGCAACTTGACGTGATCGAGCGCATGCCGAGCAAGTATGCCGCTTACGCTCTTGCGGTCAGCAGTGCATGCGACTCGATCCAACTCGGCGCAGAGACGACACTCAAGGCACTCAATGCGCTGGCAGACATCTCGAATAGCGGAGATTTTGAGGCAGGCAGGCCTGTCTATTGTGAGAACAACTTTCAGCAATTGCTGTTGCGGCAGCATTGACTCTCCCCGTGGACGAGGAACTTGTGAAGCACGCAAAGGAGACCTACAGGCCGACGCTTCGCATTCCCACCGCGCCCAGGATCTCAGTTGAGGCGAAGCAATTGATCGAGGTGACCCTGGATCAAGCCCGTTGGGCGATAGCTGAGGGAAAGAAGTGGGCGCCCATGGTACAGATAATTCACCCGAGCGGCGTCGAGAACATGCGGATCAGAGGCTTCAGTGGCGCGGAAGAAGAGAAGCGGCTTATTGGCCGGCACATTGAAGGGGGTCGGAGGAGATTCAATGCGTCTGCGGTGATCATGATCAGTGATGTCTCGGTAGGTGTGCCCGGAGATAAGGTACGGCCTTCGAAGGCACCAAACCGGACAGAAGCGTTGATGGTCGCGGCCAGGGGGGCAGACAAGGTGAGTACATTGGGATCCCAGAGCTACTCGCGGAGCCTGGATGGAACTGTGATCTTCGCAGAGTTCGAATGGAGTGAACCGAGCTCGAATTACAACATATTTGCCGAGTAAGGTCGAGATCGAGCCAGTCGGTTCGAGAAAAGGAAATCAACGCATGGACCATAAGAGCGCAAAGATTCTTGGATGTGTATTGGGTGTCAGCTCTCAACCCTATAGCGACTGGCATCGGTGGCAGTTGCCGATTTTGATTCGATATTGTCCAGCAATGGAGCCTCGCGCCGATCGATTCGAGCGATCTGAAGAGATGGTGGGCTTGAGGCGGCCGGCTTCTTTCCACTTGCACTTGTCGCAACAGACATGGACGGCGAGGCCGGTCTGGGACTAGTGATCGAACGCGGCACACCGGCAACGGTTCGGAATTACCTGCTCCAGCAGGAGCAGCAGATTCTCAACGAGGCTCTTGAGCACGAAAACCAGCGAGGTGCCGCATGAGCAATTGGGTACCTGATCAGGCAAATGACGCTGAAGGTCGGGTAAGGTTCGCCACCGTTTGGCGAGCTGTCACTCAGTTATCACACCCAGGGCGACCCATACCCATTTGAGAATCCTATTCCAGAAATTCTCCTTCTCGGCGTTCGCGAACATCTTGCGAGAGATTTGGGCGAACTTGATGAGTAGTGTGCCCTCGATTGCGCAAGTCCATAGTAAAAAGAACAGCAGTCAAGTGGCGTGTGAAAATAGGCCGATAAAATCCTTGCGATCGCAGTATTTAATGACCAGCGAACCACCAGATGCAAATGACTACAAGCAGCCAACAGACAGTGAGAGCCAATATGAAGACAGAACATAAAAAAATTACACCGTATCAAGCAGCCGAACGCCAACGCGCTAATCGGGCACGATTGACGGCTGACATTACGATTCCCCTAGAGACCTCTCGGACTCGTAAATCAACAGACCCAAATCGTAACACGACACAGGGTAAGCAGAGAGTGAGAGTGAGAACTGAAGTACGCAGACAGCTAGTACCATGACCGCATGATNNGTCTCCAGACCGGCTGTCGCGCGGGCGTCCACGCCCGCGTTCGTCCGAGAGTGATTACCAAATCATACGGTCTGACTACTAGACCCGGATCGCAGAAGTAAAGATGTAGAGACTTTTGACCGGTATTTACGGCAAAAAATTGTTGGCCAAGACGCGGCTGTAGATGCGGTCGTGGACATTTTTCAAATGTTCTCGGCTGGGTTGAGCCCACGCAACCGTCCAGTTGGCAATATACTTTTTCTCGGGCCTACAGGAACCGGCAAGACCAAAGTAGTTGAAGCTCTTGCTGAAGTTCTTTTTGGAAGCGAACGGGCTCTCATTAAAATTGATTGTGCGGAGTTTCAGTACTCGCATGAAATTGCCAAATTAATTGGCTCCCCTCCCGGCTATCTTGGTCACCGTGAAACACATCCAGTGCTCAATCAAGAAGCCATTGATCAATACCATACTGATAAGTTCAAGCTTTCTCTCATTCTTTTCGATGAAATTGAAAAAGCCTCCGATGCTCTCTGGCAACTATTGCTGGGTATCTTCGATAAGGGTAGCCTTACTTTGGGCGACAACCACCGTGTGGATTTGAGTAGTTGCATGATCTTCCTGACTTCCAATCTTGGTGCCACCGAAATGAGTAGTCTGGCCAATGGTGGTCTGGGTTTCAGAGTCGCTCCTACTACTCAGGCGACAGTAGTGGTGGATGAGGATTTCGACAAAAAAATTACACGTACTGCACAGGAGGCGGCTCGGCGTAAGTTCTCCCCTGAATTTATGAACCGCATCGATAAAACTGTAGTGTTCAAAACCCTACGCAGTGAACACTTGAGAAGGATTCTCGATCTTGAATTGGTTGCAGTTCAACAACGAGTTCTACTATCTTTCGGACCCCAGTTCCTGTTCAACTGTGAAGACGAGGTCAAAGAGTTGCTCCTATCGGAGGGCACCGACCCGAAGTACGGAGCCCGACATTTGAAGCGTGTGATTGAACGATACTTGGTGTTTCCCTTGGCAAATCTGGTGGCTACCCATCAGATTAAAACAGGAGATGGAATTAAGGTAACGCTCGATAAGGATGCGGAATTAGTTTTTACAGTTGAAACTGAAGGTTCTGCAACTCCTACTTTACTTGCCAATGGGGCCGCAACAATCTGAAAGATGCATTCCGCCTTGGCCGCTCAAATTAGCTAACTAAGAAATCTGGAGACAAACAATGATCGAGATAAGGAAAAGCAGGCCGACTACCGCAATTTGGATTCACTCCCAAAAACTCCAAAACTATGCCGACAGTATCAAGCTTCCGGAGCGCCGTCAGGAATTCCTCGGAATGGTACAGCGGAAGATTGATACCCATGACCAGGCATGGTTCACCCGCGACGTTGAGGGCAAGCGCAAGTATGTCGTGTTTACAGAACCTGAAAACCCAGCAGAATGGACAAAGTATGAGGTGTGAACGAAAAGCTGGAACTGCGACCAAGCGAGGAGATCCTGATTGTCCCCTATTGGTAAGAAATCGGGAACATGTCTTTGATGCCATCGACGTGCCAATCCGCGAGACCGTGCTCAAGCCTTGGAAGCGCCAAGAGGCGCGCAAAACAGCGGCGACGACGCTGTACCTTTGGCAATTGGATGCAATTCCGTTCCGCCATTCTGAATTCCTTATAGAAGGTAGGACCGAGGGTTCGGGCGACAAAACGCTCGAACCCGCAACAGTGACCCGCATGTGGTCTGGATCAATGACTTGGCCTGTTAACCGGCCTCTATGAG
>PKXI01000138.1 GCA_003133425.1 Acidobacteriaceae bacterium | reverse complement strand
GAATTTTGGCGATCCACAACTGTCACATCTACGCAGTCTGCCTTAGTGCCCTGACGATTTACTCCACCTTTCAGGGGAAGATTTTCGCGCGTTCTCGCAGGCCGGCTTTTGCCGAAACACTAACCTTCCAACCGGCTCATTTCTAGCCGGGTCCATCATCTTGCCGAAGACTAATATTTACCGTGGTTCAAGAAGGCCGGTGCCGATCACTTTTGATCGGGACTAACAACCCCACCGGCACAAATGATCAGGTGGGGAAAGGTGACGGCGACAATTAGAAGTACCGAGCGTGTTGCCACATCCAGAAATGTTACGGAAGAATTGCGCGTGTTTCTGCCCAGAACCTGGAGACGAAGCTCGCCATCACCAGTTCTTCTTGATGAGCGTATCCAAGGCAAAACCGCCATTTGGATCGCGGGTGGCGCTGAATGCAACCCGCGGTGATACCTGGTACTGCCCCTGGATGGTCTGGCTCTGCGTGGAGGCCACATTCGTTGAGAACGTGACAAACAGGTTCCCGGTCACGCGCTGCTGAACGGTGATGTTCGCGCCCGGCGGTCCCTGGCTGCTGCTGCCCGCTAGCACCGGGTTGATGGAGAGCTGCGAAATCCCGGCGATCTTGGAAACCCGGCTTGTCAACTGACTCGAGACCTGCGACGCCACCAGCGACTCCGCAGCCTGATTTGCCGGAGTCGCGGTCGCATCGCTTGCCTCGGTGGTCTGGCCAAACGCCAGCAAATGGATGATATCCGCAGCAGGCAGCGCTGGGTCCGAACTGTACTGCGTCCGCATCTTGTCCACCGGCCCTTGAAAACGAAGATCGATGTTGTACTGCTGGATTGAGGTAGTCAGCGACACGTTCATCACCGGCTGGGTCTCCGACGGGTTCACAAACTGGATGGTGCCTCCGTTCAACACAAACCGGTTTCCGTTCAGAATGATGTCACCGCCGTTCAGATTCACGCGGCCCAGCACCACCGGGTCCGCCACTGTCCCGCGCAGATGCAGGTTTGCCGTTCCGCCCAGGCTCAGCGCTCTGCTCGTCAGGTTGACGCTGCTCGTCGAATCCACCGCTACATTGAGTTGAATGTTCTGCGCCAAGCCTCGCGAAGGCGGCGCTGCAACCCCGCCCCCCAACTGGCCGACGAAACTGGACAAGTCGAATGCCGGCGTAAACGAAAGCTCTGACAGGTGCACCGCTCCGCCCAGCACCGCGGTCTCCGTCGTCCCGGAGAGCCGCAGGTTCGCGTCCACGTTCTCCCTCATCCCCTGCGGATAAAGAATCCGCGCTCCCCGCGCGCTTATGCCCAGGTCGAACTGGATCGACGGCCGATACGCAACGCCACCTTGCGCCGTTACAGTTCCCCCTCCGATGTTTCCCTTGAAACTACTGATGTTCAGCCGGTCTCTGGTCAGCATCAGAACTCCGTTGCAATGCTGCAGCCCCACCGGCAAGTCGTTCGAAGCAAAACTCGCATCCACAATATTGATCTGTCCTGCAAAATTCGTACCGCTCGCCGGGCCATGGGAATCGATGTTGAACTTCAATTGCCCCGAGCTTCTGATATCCGGATTGAACAGCTGTGCTAGTTGCATGTTCACCGAACCCACCAGCATCAACGCCATAGGTCCATCGCCGCTGGCCGGAACGCTCCCCTCAAACTGCAGGTCCGTGTCCGTTCCGTGGACAGAAGAGCGCTGCACGTTGATCACCCCATCCTTGTAGTCGACGTGTATGGGCGCTGATGCTGCCAACTCAACCGTGTTGCCGTACGCCACCTTCAGCACAGGAAGGGTCACGTGCGCCTCAAGCTGCTTCTGGTTCCGGAGCGGCCCATGCAGTGTGGCATGAAGCTCCGTTTCTCCGGTCACGCCGTCGGCCTGCGGAGCATACGCGGCAATCAGCGGACCCAGCGGAATGCCTTGCGTATCGAGCGTCGCGTCCGCAATGTAATCCCCAGTCAACTCAATCTTTGCCTTCGCCTGGATTGAAGTATTCACCGCGGACGACTGCAACGTGGCATACCCGACGTGGTTTGCGACGTTCGCCTGCAGCTTGACGTTGTTAACGTTTTGCCCCTGCACTGCCAGCGCTGGAATTTCAAGCGTCGCGTTCACCTGCGGATCGTCGAACGAACCCTGTCCCTTCGCACGAAGGCCCGCAACGCCTGTTATCTTCAGGTTCCTCGAAACTACCGCCTGCAGCTTTCCCAAGTCCACGCCGGTCGCGTCCAACTCTGTCGTGTAGGTCTTCTCGCGCGGGCGCACGCTCGCCTTTCCCTTGATGCTCCCCGAAGGAAGTTCCACGGCCAGGTCGCCGTGCACCTCGTCTCCCGTGCCCGCAAACGTCAACTTCGCCGACTGTACCGGCTGGTCGTAGGCCGTCAACTTCGTCAGCGACATATTCCCATTCCCAACCGGGCTCAGCTCCGTTCCATGCATGGTAATCGCCGCGCTCAGCGTGCCGGTCACGGGAATCTGCAGCCCCGCTAGTCTGGTCAGGTCCGCAATGTCTACCTGCGACGCGTTCAGTTGAACTTGCATCTGACTGTTCTCGGTGAACGTACCCTTGCTCAGCCCTATGCTCGCGCTGAAGGTGATGCGTCCATGCGATGCGGGTTCCAGATCGGCGCTTTGCAGGCTAAGCTGCGACGGGCTACATTGCACCTCGGCGCGAAACACCTTCCAGCTCGTTCCCTTGAATTGAAGATTCGTCGCCGTCAGTTGACCCATCAAATGCGGCGCCGCCGTGGTCCCCTGGACATTTCCCCGAAATGTCGCAGCTCCCGCGAGTCCCAGTGGCTGCATCGTCTGTCCCTGCGCTGGCGTGCGGAACATCTCCACGAGCGCATCCACTTCGCGCAAGTCGTTGGCCTGCAAATGCAGGCTCACGCTCGAATGCTTGCTCAACACACCGTTCATGGTCAGGTCGGTCTGCGGCGTCTTCACAAAACTCTGATCCAGCGCTAGTTGCTGATTGTTCCCGGTGTAAGTGGCATGGATAGCACTCTCGAGCGGGAACGTCGCCGGCGCCGCGCCGGCATTCGCCGTGTTCCCCGGCGGTGGCGCCTGGGGTAAAGCGCCGCGACCTCGCTGCACCTGCCCTTTCACGGTCGCATCGGCGTGCGCTACAACGTCGCGAAAGCTCCTTCCCCACTTCGCCTTTGCGACCGCGTTTAACGCTCCTGTCACCGTCCCCTGGCTGGACTGCGCCGCTGGCCCAAGCGCTCGCACAATGTCCGCCAGCGAAACACCGCGCACCTCCGCCGTCACCTCCGAATGCGGATTGCCGCTGATGCTCTTCATGGTGCCCTGCGCAGTCACTACGCCACCCAGCATCCTGGCACGCAGATCGCGTAACACCGCATCGCCATTCGCCAGCCCATAGTGCGCCGCAATGTCATAGATCTGCGCGCGGATCGCTGGTGTACGAACCTCCAGCCCGCGGCTGTCCAGGTTCCCATCCACCGTCAGCGCATCGAACTCCGCGCGCCCCACCGCCTGTTGGAACGCAATCGTCCCTGCTGTGTGCACCGTCCCCGTCGGCACTGTGGGCTCCCTAAAAATCTCGCCCACCTGCTTGCCGTCGAGAACAATGTCGTAGTGCCCCTGCACTTCGGGATTGTTGTAGTTGTTCAGCACCCCGGCCATCGACACCACCGACTTGCCAACCGTAAGCTTCGCCTGCGTCAGTTGGAATGTTGTGGGCGTCGCATCAAATTGCACCTCCAGGTTGTGCGCCACCGGATGCAACGCGCCGTATACCAGTTGCCCATTGGAATACGCCAGCCTGCCTGAATACTTCTTCAGCAGGTTGTTGAAAGACGCCTTGAACTCCAGGTCATGTAGATCCGCCGCGACCTCCGCCGGCTCGTCGTTGTAGTAGATCTCTCCGTGTTCCAGCACCGCATGACGCACGCCCAGATCGAACGCCGATGTGGTGTTGCCCTGCCCGCTGCTCTTGATCGCCGGAATATTTGAAACGCCCTTTGAATCCACGAATACATGCACCACTGGATGGTCGAGCTGAAAGCTGTCCAGGTACCACGTCTTGCTCAGGATCGACACAATGCGGAGTGCAGTCCGCACATGATCCGCCTGCAGCAGGGGTGGATTCGGATACGGACTCGCTCCATCAATCGTGACTCCATAGAGGTCTACACTCAAGTTCGAAAAATGGACTGCGAAATTCTGCAACTGCACACGTACGCCCAGACTTTCGCTGGCCTGCGACTCCGCGGTACGAATCACGTAGTTGTGAAACCGCGCATTGTTCAGCAAGATCGCAACGCCAACGGTAACGATCAACGTCACCGCCGTCATCCCCAGTGCAATCCAAGCCATCACCTTGAAAAACGGGTGGCGCGCCTTGTGCCAGCGGGGGTTCGACGGATCACGAAGTTCAGCTAGCAATTCAGAAACACTCATAGCACCCCCGTTTAGAACGCCTGCCCGATGCTGACGAAATACTGCGTTGCGTTGATCCCTTGAATCGGATTCAGATTCCGCCCCAGGTCAATCCGAACCGGGCCCACCGGCGTCGCATACCGCAGCCCCAGGCCCACGTTGTTGCTGTAGAGCGAAGTGAAATCGTGAAATCCCACCGTCGGAAACACATTCCCGCCATCGTAGAAAGTCACCAGGCCCAGCCCCTTCTTGATCGGCAGCGGAATGCGCGCCTCCGCGTTGATCAGCAGGAGTTCGTTGCCTCCGCTGGGGACCAGGATCTTGACGCAGTCACTGCTCGACCCCGAACTGCATACGTCCACCTGGCGCTGCGGCCCCGCGCCATTTAGGGGAAATCCACGCAGCGAGTTGCCGCCGCCCGTAAAGAACTCCTCGCTGAGCGGCACGCGGCTGTTGGCATACGGTTGCGCCAACCCAATCCTCAGGCTGTTGGCAAACACGATGTTGTGAAAGCCCTGTTTGTAGAAAGCCGCCTGGCCGGTAAACTTCGCATAGTTCACGCTCGATCCCAGCTTCGTCGCGTTCACGTCCAGTTCCGCTGACTGCAGCACGCCTTTGTGCTCGTCCAGCGGATTATCGCGGGTGTCGCGCGTCAGGTTCGCGCTCAGCGTGGAAAGCCGCACGTGCTGATCCTGTGCCTGCACCAGGTCTGGAATCAGGATACGCGTCAGGTCAGTCTGGCTGAAACTATAGCGAAGAAACAGCGTGTTCTTTTGCGCTTTGTCCAACGGTCGCTGCAACTGTGTACTGGCAAGCTCCTGCTGCGAGGAAAACAACGGGTTCTCTTCGTTTCGATCGGCGGAAACAGATGTGGTTGCCTTCCACCGCGACCAGCGAAAGTCCGGCACAATATAGTAGGCCGCGCCGCGCTGGTCGAGCCTTCCCGCGAATCCCGTGAACGAAAGCGAAGCGCCCTTTCCGCCCACGTTGTTGCGCGTGTATTGAAACGTTCCTCTCGGTCCGTAAAACGTCACCTGGCTTGTCGTGAAATTCGGCGGCAGGCCAATAGGCGGCAGGTTCGGCAGCGCCACTGTTCCGCTCGGAATGCTGCCTCCCCGGTTGATCACTTCAAATCCAAAACCGTAAGTGATCTCGTTCCTCTTCGACTCGTGCACTCTTACCACCACGTCTTCCGCGCTTTGCGTAGTGATCTGCCGTTTTGGATCCACCTCAGCCCAATCGAACACGCCGGTGTGGTCGTAGAGCCTGCTGCCGGCCAGCAGCAGTTGCGACTCGGTCAACGGTTCCCCCGGCTTAATGTCGGAAACATCCTGGTCGATCAATCGCTGCTTCGTATGTTCACGTCCCATGGTTATGAGGCTTCCGGCAATCACCTTCGGTCCTTCGTAGATGTGGTACACCACATTAATGTGGTGAGGGTCATCCTTCGATACTTCTGTTGCCGTCTCGCGAAAACTAGAATTCAGATACCCGGCCTGTAAATAGTGCGCAACAATGTTGGCTCTGTCCGCTTCCACGTGTGCCTGCGAATACGCCTGTCCCGCCGCCACCTTCAATCCGTCCGACGCAAACTGCGCAACAGGCAGCGTGTCGTTGCCCTGGATCGTCAGCGAGTTCACCACGTCCCGCGGCCCCTCAGTTACGCGGAATTGCACGCTGATGTCTCCGCCGCGGTTGGTGACGCTCGATGTCACCTGCACGCTGCTGAAGCCCTCAGACTGATACACCGCCTTCAGACTGTTCACGCTGGAGCGCAAAAGCTGCTGGCTGAAGTTCCCCGGCGAAAACAGGTGTCCCTTCGTGACGGCAAGATGCGGCGTCAGTTCCGATGCCGACAGCTTGCTGTTTCCCGAGAGCTCCAAGGCGGCAACCTTGTGCTTCTTTTTCTTCGTAATCTGGTAGAGAACTGTCTTGCCGGTTGGTTCGGTCTTGAGCTGGGCGTCAACCTTCGCATCAAAATAACCCTTCGCCTGGAAATATGAGATGAGCGCCTGCCTGCCTTCTTCTACCGACTCTTCGTCAACGCCCACGCCCAAGTACACAGGCAGCAGCGCCTTCCGTGTCCAGCTCCACAGGTGGGCGCCTTCAATCGTGACCGTCGAAACCGGCCCTGGCTTCACGGCGAAGTGAATGTCTGCGCGATTGGTGTCGGCGTGGTACTCCGCGCCCGCAAGCGTCACCTGTGCTCCCAGTTGCCCCTTCTTTTCAAGCTGTGTCTGCAGGTATTGGGTCGCCTTGGTGAGCGTGGAGTAGTGATAGGCGCGCCCCGGACGAATCGCCGCGCCCCGCGCGCGTGCCCATAACGTCTGCAAGCTGTGGCTCAGCGGTGCGGTTTCTTCAGCGCTCGCGCCCTCAATGTCCAGCGTTCCGAACTTCGCCGAATGGTTCAGTTGGCAAGCGAATAAAATATTGGCGAGCCCGTTCGCGGAGTCCGCCACGACTTCCGCATCCACCTTCGCCTGAAAGTATCCCTGTTGCCGAAAGAAGGTGATCAGCGACTTCTGGTCCTGTTCTACATCAGCCGCATTGAAAGGCGTCTGCGCCTCGAAGTTGGCCACCTGCACCAGCCGCGCATAGTTGAATCGCGCCGCCCCCGGAAACTGAAAGATCCCAAAATAGTCGGCGGGTTCCAGGATGAACAGCACACGGACGCCGTCCGCCTCTGCATCCACCTCCACGCGCACATCCTTGGCCTTCCCGCTGGCCTTCAGCGCGGCAAGTGTGCGATTCACCTTGTCACTTGAAAATGGTTCATTCGGCTTCTGAACCAGAAGCGGCTCGAACTCCGATGGAGCAGATTGCGGGCGTCCGGCGACTTCAATCGCCGTTACGTTCTGCCCCTCATAGCTGGAAAGAATCTGCGCAGCGGTCGCTGGATTCGCGGGGGTCTGGTTACCGGGCGCCGATCCGCCTTGAGAAGAAAGGCCTGAAGCTGCGCCCGCCAGGACGCACACTACTGCCACCGCGCGCATCCATCGGGGCATACGGCGGGGGCATGGAGCATAGATCGAGCTTCTTGAGTTTGACAAAGAAATACCCGAACGCTCTCAATCGCACCGCGGTGGGCAAATCGCTTCACCGGTTAATGAGATGCCCATTCACTCGAGCCGGTTTGATCATCTACGTACGGACGGCACTTTTTGGAGCTCGTGCGCAGAATGCGTCACCGCTCCGTGCGGTCGGGGATGTGCGAGTCGGCATCTAAGCAAACAGAGTGTCCGGACCCAAGCAACCTGACGTTGAAGGATCGATTATGCCCGGCCAGCAACAGAACCGCGCTGAAAAGCGAGTATGGGAGTTCGTGTCTCGTTGGCCCTTGCGTTCACTCTGGGATCTGCAGGGTGTTCCCATCCGTGTTCTCGCCGTGCGCACATGGAGATCCATGCTCCTCGACCGCATCTTCGGCCGTGCCGCCGAGCTCGGGTTTTACTTCCTTTTTGCGCTCTTTCCCACCCTCTTCAGCGCGAGTTCCATCCTCGGCCTAGCCGCGCAGTCCGCCCACCAGTTCTACGACCGGCTTCTGGACTACCTCACCCTGGTCATTCCCACGGCCGCCCTCGGCGCGGTGCTGAAAACATTCAATGAAACCACCGCCGCGGCCAGCTCCGGCAAGCTGACATTTGGCCTCATTGCCGCCATCTGGTCCGCTTCGGTCGGCATCTCTGCCGTCCAGGACACGCTCAACGACGTGTACAAAGTCGAAGACCGCGGTTCCTTCTTTGTCGCCAGGATTTTTGCTATCGCACTCACTGTCGCCCTCACCGTCATCGTCACCATCGGCCTTGCATCCCTGCTAGGAGGCGACTTCCTCGCCGCGCTGGCGCATCGAGCCATCCACCAGGATCTGCTCGCAGCCGCAGCTTCCATCACGTCGAGAGTGATCGGCTGGTTCGTTGCAACGGTTCTTCTCGCCCTGGCCTTCGCCGTCATCTACTACTGGGCGCCGAATGTCAAAACCCGCTGCTGGCATTGGCTCACGCCCGGCGGCGCCATCGGCATCGCCGGCTGGCTTCTCTGCTCCCTGGGCCTCCGCGTCTACATCCATTACTTTCCCAGCTTCTCTCTTACCTACGGCTCCCTCGGCGCGGTCATCATTCTGCTCTCGTGGTTTTACATCACCGGCCTCATGCTGCTTCTCGGCGCCGAGATCAACAGCGAGATCGAAGGAGCCGCCGCCGAGATGCGTCTTGCCAGCGCTTCAAATCTGACTGTCATCCGAGAAGATCGGCAAGCGTAATAGACGCGCGTCCGCGCCGCACGCGGCTATTTAGGATCTATTTCTGTCTGCGGTCAGGTGCTTCCTATTAATCCGCTCCATCCACTTTTTCTTCCGTTTGCAGGGGTGGCGAGCTGGCACAGCCTTCCAATTCCGGGCGTCTCGATGTACCCCCCCTGCAAAACGGTTCCTCCATGTCCACACATACCCATGATCTCTCTAAAGCATCCGCGTCATATTTGAGCCACTCGTCGGGTACGCAAACAGCATGTGCTTTAGGGAACCTCTGCGCAGGTGCGTGATTTTGTAGTGACGGCG
>PKXI01000223.1 GCA_003133425.1 Acidobacteriaceae bacterium | reverse complement strand
AATTAGGAAGATGATCGTAACCTATTGATTCTAAAGCGCACTGATGGCTCAGAAAGCGCACATAAGCACCCTAAAATACCCTTCAGCACCCTAATCGAACCATAAAGTTCGCAAGAAAGAAGAGGTCAGTAGGGGAGAGGCAGTCTAAGCGTGGCTGCATCCGAAGGCACAGCCGGCGACGTCTCAGACTCCCGGCTAACCACCTCATGGCTCCTGAAATCCCTCGATGTCTTCGTGGTTGTTTGCGTGTCTTCATGTACGCATGAAAGCATGCAAGCATAAAGTCACTCACGGTCGGAAAGTCGCCCTGGATGGCCGCCAGCTTGGCCGCCTTGACGTCGCTCGCCGGCCACCGTATCTCACACCCTTGTCAAAGGCGCACAAGGTGGTAAATAGTAAAGTGCAAGACGTTTAGTTGAAAATTTATACACCTAGGATCGCACGATGAATCCGGTGGATATCACCAGCCCCGAATCCTGTTCTCAGCTTGTATCAACTCCCGCAAAGCACAAGATGATTCCCGGCGTGCCGCTCCGACTGCAATTCATGCGCAGCGCAGCAGTCGCACCCGCCACCAATCCTCAATGGGTTGTTCAGAAATCGGAACCGCAAGCAGGGAATGCCATCAAGGACGGCCCGCAAGCAGACAATGTTCCGCAACCGGCATCTGCTTCGCTGTCCCCTTTGGTTCTTCCTGCCCGTTCCAAGAAAGAGCCGAAGCCTGTTCCAGTGGGTAGCATAACGGAAGACAGTACCCAGTATGCCCGTTGTGGTTTCTGCCTGCTCTGGTTCACACCGAAGCAATTGAAAAAGCACATTCGGCGGTGTGAGGACACAGCAAATCATCGCCTACTGCTCTGCCCGTTGTGCCAGGGGCAGTATTCTGCGAATAAACTCTGCAAGCATCTGGCTCGAGATCATCGGCACCTCGCCCGCGGTCTTCTCCAAAGCATCGTGACCGGCAGGCAGGAAATCCCAAGGCTTATTGAGGCGCATAAGCGTGCAGTGGCTGCTGCGGCAAAGAAAGAGCAGCAGAGAGCGCGTAGAGCATTCGAATTGCGACGAAACGCAGCAAACAATCTCGTGGGCAAGCCTCTGGGGCACGAACTATTGCCTGAAGAAACGAAGGCGATGATACGGAAATACGGTCCCGGTCAGCAGTGCGCGAACTGTTTGTATTGGTTCAAAGAAAGTGATGCCAGCGAGCACCAGCTATTTTGCATGGAAAAGCCTCGTGCTGCTCGGGAGCAGTGCACAATTTGTGGGCTGGTTTATCTTCAGTCCTCATTGCCCATGCACATGCAGCAGAAACATCCTGAAAGTTTATCTGCTGTCAAGAAGACGAAGGCCAAGAAAACCAAGGATTCGGGCAAGCCTAAAATGACGGCTTCAGCAACCGAAGAGAATCCGTCGGAAAAGGCGCCAGCGATCACAGAACGCATCCCATGCAAGTTCTGCCAAGTCCCCATTCGCAAAGGCGAGATGGAATCGCATTTGGCGAAGAGTCACTCCAAAACGCCGGAGTGGACGCCTCAAGGCGCGGTGCGCAAGTTCCCCTTTGTCCTTCTGCCGCCATCCAAAGACGGTCTCAGAGAGGTCATCGAACGGTATCGACGGCTTACGCGAGCACATCCGCACAGCCTCATGGATGTTCACTATGATTGGGAGCGCCTCGAAGCGATTGAGCATCTGGATCCGATCGCTCGCTATGTAGGGACCAAGGTCTGGAAGGGCTACGTGGTGTTTGAGTTCCAGCACTCAAACGGGGTGATACTTGAGTGCCCGAAGACGGGCAATGCGACCTATGTACTGGAAGGAAACTGGCGGGAGATGATCTCAGCGTCCAAACGGGAGCTGCGATCCGAATTCAGGCATCACTGCACTCGCATTGTTCACTGCTCAGATTGGATTCGCCGCGTAAAGAACGCAGTTTTCCGGCCCCCAAAAAAGGAGGTGATCATCGTTCAGGGTGTTCGCAACAGAAGAAAGTGGGTAAACACCTCTGGCATATAAACTTGGCGCACTGGTGACCATCTTCACCGGGGAGCGCTTCAGGACGTGAATAAATCTTCTCCGTTAGTCCCCGATCGCGGTTGGTCGATGTAGATGCTCTATAGGGGTGTGCGTTGGGCGAACCGACTGAAGTCGAACAGGTCAAGACAGCCGCTGATGTGAAGCCGGCGGCCTACAACATCCATATGGCAGAACTGTTTGCCGAAAGGGACAAGCACCCCGTGGACTCCCCGGAACGCACAGCTGTGGTTGAGCGCATTTACACTCTGTGGATGAACGAGGGCGACTGACCTCCACACTTGCCGCAGCTTCATGCGGACGCACCGGTAATTGCCGGCCACTCTTCACAGTTCAACCTGAACCGTTCTGGACGGCAACAAGATGAAGGAAAAGTACGAGAACTCCGCCTGGCTCAGAACTCAGATGCACGTGGATGAACATGGAATCCACCGCTGGCGCGACAGCAGCCAGGTACCCGGCAAGGAAATCCTGAAGCGCCTCAACCTTTCCGCCGAGGACACGGAGCGCCACAACACGGCGCGGGATGCCGACCTTGACGCGTTCGCCGAAGCATACAGACTGCGTCAGGCGCAGCGTACTCCCGAACAGATCACGGAGCAGAGGGCCGAAGCCCGAGCCGCGTACGGTCCCGGCGTCGAACTGGTGAACATATTCACCGGGTAACACTACCGGACGTAAATAAATCTGTTCCATTAGTCCCCGATCGGGCTTGAGGTCGGTAGATAGCTTATAGAGGTGCCATGTGCCTGAACAAAACGAACCGGGCCAGAGCGAGACTGCACCCGAACGGAAGTGTGCGTCTTACAACGAGAAGATGTTTGAACTGTTCCGTGAGCGCGACAGGCATCCCCTGGACTCGCCGGAGCGGGAAGCCGCCGCGCAGGCCATCTTGGCCCTCTGGGTGTCCGAGGACGAATAGCTGCACCTACAGCGACCTTGCCGCTGACACCTGAATCTCCGATGCCCGTTGCCGGAGCGAGCGTCTGAGCAAGCGAAGTTTCTCCTGCTACAACCAGAAACCGAGGCTGCACATGGCTTTACTTGAATGGTTATTTGAATCTGCAATGGGATTCGCGGGGATCTTCGGCGTGTTCTTCCTACTACTGTTTCTTGCTGCCGGCATCTTCTTTGTCGGGACGTTTATGGTTCTCATTCCTGGAGTGCTCATCGAGGAATTCACGCACGACAGGAACTTCAAGCTGATGCCTTGGCGCGTGGTCACCCTCACAGTGCAGTCGCTAGTCATCTGCGAATTGGAAGTAAGGGACTTGGAGATGGCTCCGGACGCGTCGCTGAGATGGCGGCAATGCCTGACCATTAGTAGTGTCGAGTTGCCTCTGCGATATAAGGGTTAGGGCGAGCAAATAGGCACCTTCTTCAACTCGTCGAGCAGCGGCTGGGTAGGAAAGAAGATCTCGCCAGGATCTCCTTTCAGGGGTTTGGCGGGGACGATACGCAGACCTGGGAGGGAACTGAGAAAACGCAGAAACCATCGGGCGGATTCCATGTTGGGGCTGTCAGCCCCGCCATTGCGATAGCGGAACTGACCTGATGGCAACAGTGACCATGATCGAGTGAACGGATTTGATTTGATGTAGCCCTCGAAAGTCATCTTGAGATTGACTCCGGGGTAGTGAGGGGGGTAGGGGTTGGCTTGCGTAGCCCGAAATGGCGGCACAAAGCCGGGGTCCTCAACGCCTCCGAAGCTCACGAACCACAGCATTTCGCGCTTGCCTTTGATGTCCTGACATTCGACGGTAAATCGTGGCTGCGCCGTCTGGGCGGCATCTTCGTTTGTTCGCAGGGAGAGCAGCAACCGCACAAAGTGGATTCCAGATTCGAGGTCAGTTGCTTCTATACGCTGCAGGATTGGCTCACCGGCCGCCGGCTGAAGGGTTACATCATTCTGTGCGAAGAGCGTGGTTGAGGTTGCCACGAAAGCGAAAAGCAGCCAAGTTAACACTTGAGTCTTCTTATCTATCAACGATCGTATTGCCATGTGCGCGTCCGTCAGCCTGTTTGATTTAAAAGATAGTAGAGCAGCAGAACCCGGTTGTTTGTGGTGCGGAGCCTATCTCATGATCAACTCCAGATGACCGCGAACAAAGGCGCTGGATCTGGATCTGGATCTGCATGAGGAACATGGGAATCCTGCACTACGGTCTGTGGCGACTAGGTGAGATTACGTTTGTAGAGTGCGAGGAGTTCGGCCCAGGCGCGTTCGGCTCCGGCTTCGTTGTAGACCTGGCTGCCGCGCACCGTCCAACCGTGATTGCTGCCGTCGTAAACCTCGACCGTTGCGGTGAGATGCGCTGCGGTAAAGGCGGCTTTGAGTGTGTCCTTGGCGGTGGAATCGCGCTTGTCGTCGTTGTCGGCGACCGCACAGAGAACTTCGGCTTTCATCTTCGGGATGAGCAGGTGCGGACTATCGGGCTTGTCGGTTACGAGACCTCCGCCATGGAAGGTGGCTGCGGCGCCGACGCGGTCGGGGGCAGTGGTCGCGGTGCGGAAGGTGAGCGGGCCGCCCATGCAGTAGCCCTGAACGCCCATCTTCTTTTTCTTGTCGGTCTGGGGCTGTGCGTCGAGGAAGGCGACGTAGGACCTGGCATCACCGATGCTGGCGTCGGCGGTGAGAGCTGCTGCCATCGGCATGACCTTGGCGCGGTCTTCGGGCTTGCTGAAGTCGAACATGCCATCGACCACGGGAGCCTTCGCGTTGCGGTAGAAGGGATTCGGGACCAGGACCAAGTAGCCCTGGGCGGCGAGCCGCTGGCCCATCTCGCGGAAGACGGGCCGGAGGCCGAGGATATCGGTCCACACCAGGACGGCGGGCCAGGTGCCTTTGCCCTCGGGATAGAAGAGCGCGGAGTCAGAGACGCCGCTGGCCATGGGCACATTGACGTCGGTCTCGACTACTTTGGCTTGTGCCGTTGCGGCGGGTGCGTGCAGCGCGACGGCGGCTGCTGCTGCTCCGAGGCCGAATGTGCGGCGCGAAACGGTGGGATCGTGGGTGAGGCCCTGGTGAATGAATTCATCGCACATGCGGTTGGAGTCTCCTGTTTTCCGTTCCGGACAGTATGGGGGAAGGGGCGCGTGTTTGTCGATCCGAAGAAGAGGGGCGATGAGACCTAGGAAAGCGTACATGAGCGTTCTGGTTGGATGGTCGCAAATAACTGGC
>PKXI01000408.1 GCA_003133425.1 Acidobacteriaceae bacterium | reverse complement strand
CGCCGCTGGTCAAGAACGATTACATTTTGGACCATTCGACGGACATCCCCACTGAGGAAAGTCGGCGCTTCACGTCGTAGGGCATGTACCTGGTGGATACGGCATCTTCGGTACCCTGACACGCTCTTTTCTTAACGCCGCAATTCCACGGCGATGGGCTATGATCTAGGCGATCGTCAACATCTGTTTAAGCTGCCGCGGCGCTGACCGCAGAGCTGTTCCCCGTACCCCCCGCGCCAAGAGCAGCGACTGCCAAAGGGAAATAAGCTTGAACAGGTCGGCAACGTATGCCAAAGGATATAATGGAACAAATTCATGTCTTGTAAATACTCAATGCGCTCAGATACATCAACTCGATAGACGTGACATTTCCGGGCATGGCCGTCAATTTTTCTCCGGCAACTACACGTGAGCGGCAGTATTCAGAAACCGATTACCGAGCACCGTAGGCGCCAATGCCCTCATGAGAGCTATGCACGATTAGGCGCAGGTCCCACTTACATTTGCGCCTTGACCTTGGCGAAGAGAAACCTGTCCCTCGCCAAAACTCCTTCCGGCCGAGGAATTGAATAGAGTCCCTCATTTCTTAACGGTTAAGAGCCGCTCGGATCCGCCGACTCGTGCAATCTGGAAAGCTATGAAAATAAAGACCGAAGGCATTTTGGCGAAGGACAGCTGTAAACGCGATTGCGGGGCATCCTGGACGAAGAAATTCTCGGGTGCGATACAATCCGCGCATGAAGGTTTATGTGCTCGGCTATCACCAGAAGCGCGATGACGAGGTTCAACCACCCAAGCGCCCGTTTGATCCCATCGATGATGTTGATGTCCAATTCTGTAAAGAGCCGGTTTGGATGATCCCGCACCGTGGGTTAGCGGAGTCAGAGCTGCGGATTCTGCAAGATATCCGTGTTCGCGTTGGCCTGCACTATTGTGAGTTGTCGCTTGAGGAGTTTCCCGACGGCAGATTCGGCATCGTCTGCGCGTCTCACCCGGCGCTTGGAGATTAAGGCGAATAAAAAACGAAATCTATTTTCGTTCATGTAAAGAAAACTCCCACTGTGTGCTCTCCCAAGGGTCCTGTTTAAGATTTAGCCCCCCATCCTATTCATTGGACGGTAGCTTACTCCCACGGTCGAGAGAACCCGTCCCGCCACTGCTGCTTTCATGGCTGGATAAGATACCATCAACACATGCCCCTTTTGTCGCATAGTCCAATCGCCCGGCCCGTTTATCGCCCAGCCAGACTTCGGACCTGTCCCTCGCCAAAATCTCATCAGTGCGAGTTCTGAGTGATTCTTAACGGTAAAGAAGGTTGGGGAAGTGCGAGTTTCCCAAACCTCATCTGACGGGATTTCCACTATGTCTTGGTATAACCCATCCATGCTGTGTTTGCTGAGGCTTTTGTTCGACCTGTTCATTCGATCTATCTATTCTCGTCGCAACCTCCTTTTGGAAAACTTAGCCCTGAGGCAGCAGCTGGCCGTTTTGAAACGCCGGCATCCGAAGCCACGGCTTGCTCTTTCTGAAAAACTGTTACTGGTTGATTTTGCGGCGGCTCTGGTGTCGATGGAGGGAGGCATTGATTCTCATTCAGCCGGAGACAGTTGTTCGCTGGCATCGGGCAGGGTTCAAGCTGTATTGGACGTGGCTCTCGCGGCATCGTGTCCATGTTGGAAGAAAATGCGTCAGCAGGGAAGTGCGCCAACTCATCTTCCGCATGGTTGCTGAGAATCCCACCTGGGGTGCGCCCCGGATTCATGGAGAGCTGAAAATGCTCAGCTGTGACATCTCAGAGCGAACCGTACTGCGCTGGATGAGAAAAGCGCCGAGGAGTCCCGAACCGGCGAAGCGATGGACTGCTTTTTGAATAATCATCGTGAAGCGATTGCTGCAATGGATTTCTTCACAGTGCCAGCGCTGGCCTTCGGCGTACTCTACTGCTTTTTCGTCATCGCTCATGACCGGCGGCGTATCCTGCATTTCAATGTGACCAGGCATCCAACCAGTGCCTGGTGATTCTGCAGTTGCACGAGGCGTTCCCTTTCGATTCCGCACCCGATTTGGCCGCTTGAGCCATTGATCTAAGCCTTCTCCATCAGAGTTGAAAATGAACCGCGGGAGAACTGTGCCTCCCGGCACGAGACCGTTCGCTTTGCTACGTCTCTCGTTTTGCCCCGGCAGTCACCGTGGCGTCCTCTCTCAGTCAAAATCTGCTGGCAAGATGGCTGCCTAACCTGGGAATCAGACTCATTTTGCCTCCGGATCGCATTTTGGCGAGGAACACCATCAAATACGACCACAGCGTTCAGGAATCAGGTTCACTTTGCTTTCTGATGGAGTTTTGGCGAGGTACAGGTTCGTATACATCCCAAATCTGGGAAATCAGGGACAAATTTCTCGCTCCGCCTCCAGGGAGGTCAGGTGGCAAATTCGCTGAGGCAAATGGCGCAAACTTGGCGGATTAATGGACTTATGCCGATCCTGTTACCAGATCCTGTTATCCAATTGATGTAGCTGCTCCAGGTACCGTGTCTAAAGCCAGAATGCCGGCGATGGGGATGTGGATCCAAGCCGGGCGGTTGTTAAGCTCGTAAAGCAGTTCGTACATCGCTTTTTCTAAAATGTACACGCTGAGCAGCGACTGAGACTGCTGAGCGGAAGGCAGAAGCTCCGTATTGGACGCGACGGTCTCGCGGTAGGCGCGGAGGAACTCGGCGGAGATGGAATTCTGCCAGAAAAGGGTCGACGCGACCAGTTGATCCGGGCCGGCCCCGCGACCGATTTCGGGGTTGGCGGTGAGGTACTGATCAAGACCGGAATGGGCAGCATACGAGAACGAGCGGATCATTCCGGCCACGTCCTTCAACGGCGATTGCTTTCGGCGGCGTTCCACCAGAGAGCGCGCCGGCTCCCCTTCAAAATCGAGGAGGACGAAATCGCCGGTGTCCGTGCTCGCTCCGGCAGCCTTTTCGGTTGAGACGGCCCTGGTGCGGAGGGTCTGGCCAAGGTGATAATCCCCGTGAATGCGGATGCGCAGCCCGGCGGCCGCCAGGCCGGTCACTGCGCGGGCGCGCGCTATGAGGCCGCGGCCGCGCGAGAGAAGCAGGACTGCGGCGTCGGATGTGACATCGTCGAAGGTGGAGAACTTCGATTTCAGAACGTCCAGCACCGAGGTCACTTGAGTTTCGATGCGGCGCGCGTCCCGATCGAGGTCCTCCAGGGTAAAAGGCTCGGCGGCGAAGGCTGGGTCGTTCGTGGGCGTGCTGAGGGCCAGGTGCATTTCGGCTGTGCGGCGCCCCAGAAGCGCCGCGGCCGTTATCGCAGTTCCGGCGTACTTCCGTGCCTCGCGTGAGGGCTCCCTTTCGCTGAGAAAACTGGGCCCGGCTGATTCCGGCGGCGGAGGAAGGGCAGCGGCGGAGGCGAAGAAGCCTTGAAGGTGATCGAGGAACCACCGCCAGCCGTCTCCCTGATTCTCCACGAGGCCCTGGAGCATGGCGGTTGTGGTCTTCCCGCCCTGGGCCGGGGTGACGGTGATTTCTCCCAGAAACGGCGGGATGCGAGGGAACCGCGCGATTTCCGTAAGGAAGCGGCCGATTTCCACGTCCGGATTTTCGCCCGGCTGCAAGCGGCGGAAAAGTTTCAGAATGAGCTTCTGGCCGTAGATGATCGAGGTATTGGACTGTTCCGCGGAGCCGATGCGCGAGGATAGGTGCTGGTCGTAGACTCCCGAGAACGCGGCGGAAGCGCGGGCATCGAGGCGGCCGTCAATGGGATCGGGGTTTCCAGCGGTGGGAGCCTCACGCGGCCGCAGCCGCTGTGCGCCCGCCGAAGGCGGCGGCGGAGTCGTGGAACGAGGGGGAGTGACAGCCTCACCGGGCTGGGCGGTGATGGGCACAGGCGCAACCGGTGAGACTGGCGCCAGCGGGCGGGGGGCCGTACCAACCGGCTCATCGTCCGACACAGCGGGCGTGAGGGGCGCTCCATCCTGAGTCGGAAACACCTCATGGGGCCGTAGGTGAACCGCTCCACGAGTGGTCGGCGCGTGGGTGGCGCGCTCGGGATGCACGGGCAGGTCGGCCGCTTCGCCGCTGATTACCGATTCCTTCGCGGTATGGCCGCTGGTCGCGGCTACCTGAGATGCAGCCACCTCTAGAGCGGTCGTGCGGGTCGTCGAGAGTGCCAGCGTCGCGCTGCGCTCAATGAGCGTGAGCAGGCTCTGGCGCATGTCCTCGCGGAAACACGCGTCGTGCACAACCGCCGGACAGGTGGGAGATGCGAAGGTGGCGAGAATGCCTTGCGACTGGCTCTCGATGACGTCGTTGGCGTCTGGGCCGGTGCTTAAGGCGAGGGGAATCTGATAGACGTCGCGAGGGCCATCCGCGTAGTCGATTTGGACGAAAAACAGCGCTGAAGGGATAATGCTGGCAGCCGGTAAATCGACAGCGGGAAAGGTGGTGGTATTGGCGGCGACGGCTGGCATTTCGACCCAGTCAAGCAGCCGCACTGCTTTGATTTCACGGGATTTTGCTCCGAACCAGCGTTGCCGGGGCAACCACTCAGGAAGGGCGGCCTCAAGCACCGCAAGGCCGTGCCCGGCGAGCCAGCCGGACCAGAAGGGATCGGTCGCGCTTGCCAGCTTCTTCATGCTTCGTCTCTCCAAGCCGGCTGGAGGATTGCTCTTCCGTCCTGGACCGGCGGTTGCGCTGCGCGTTCAGCGGCGCTCGAAAGGTCTTCATTGATTAGGCATTCCGCTTCCTGGCACCAGCGAGATTCCTAGTCTTGCACGACCCCTGCTTGACGTCCGGAGCTTTCTGTTTGAATCACCGGGCATGCTCGATTCAGATGCCCAGGTCAGAGGAAGTACTCAAAGTCCGTTTCCACCTTCATCCTGCGGTGAATTTTGAGTATATGGCCCGACAAACGCGTTGGATTCAACTCCACGTAATTGTGCGTTCCATGCCATAGATACCGGTCGCCGCTCAACAGATCTTCAGCCTCGTAAGCGCGATCGCGGGGAAGCTCCAGCTCCTCGAGCGGCAGGGTTACGTGCCCGCTCTGGGTATGATGCGGATCGAGATTGACCACGGCGACGATCAGGTTGGCGCGGTTTTCCGATTCCTTGCTGTAGCAAAGCAATTGGTCATTGTCAGCGAAGTGGAACCGGAGCGACCAGTCGTTTTGCAGCGCCTCGTTGTTGTTTCGAATTTCATTCACGCGTGCGATCAGGCTTCTCAGGCTGTCCGCCCGATTCAGGTCCCAATGGCGGATCTCGTACTTCTCCGAATCTAGATACTCTTCGCTCCCATGACGCAGAGGACGATTCTCAAGCAACTCAAACGCCGGACCGTAGATACCGTAGTTTGCGCCCAGCGTCGCCGCCAGCAGCAGGCGAATCGCAAATGCCGCTCTTCCGCCCATCTGCAGAAACTCGGTCAGGATGTCCGGGGTGTTGGCCCATTGATTGGGGCGGAAGAATTCCCGCACCGGTGTCTGTGTCAGCTCGGTCAGGTAAGCCGTGATTTCGTCCTTTCCATTGCGCCATGGAAAATAAGTATAGGACTGGCCGAAGCCGATCTTCGCCAGCCGGTACATGATCTTCGGCCGTGTAAAAGCCTCCGCCAGAAAGAAGACTTCCGGGTGGTCGCGCTTGATCTCGGCAATAACCCACTCCCAGAAGGGAAACGTCTTGGTGTGCGGGTTATCGACGCGGAAGATCGTCACGCCCATGCCGATCCAATGGAGGAAAACGCTCTTCAGTTCCTCCCACATGTCTGCCCAGTCTTCGCTCTCAAAATCGAAGGGATAGATATCCTGATATTTCTTGGGAGGATTCTCGGCATATTGGATGGTTCCATCCGGCCGCTTGCGGAACCAAGCCCCATGCTCGCGAGTATAGGGGTGATCGGGCGATGCCTGGAACGCTATGTCGAGCGCGACGGAGAGATTAAGATCCGCTGCCTTCGCAACGAAGCGTCGAAAGTCCTCAATCGTGCCCAACTCGGGATGAATTTCCTTATGCCCGCCCTCCGCGCCGATAGCCCACGGACTTCCGCAATCTCCTGACTTTGCCTCCGGCGAGTTGTTGCGGCCCTTGCGGAAGGTGATTCCGATGGGATGGATCGGAGGCAGATAGACGACGTTGAAGCCCATTTCCGCAACATAGGCGAGCCGCTTTTCGCAATCCGCAAACGTTCCGTGCCTGCCCGGCTCTTCGGAAGTGGAACGAGGAAAGAATTCGTACCAGGAACTGAACCTCGCTCGGACCGGATCGACAACCACCGCGATTTCGTGATCCGACTCGGTGGCCAGATGCTTGTCGGGATAGCGCAGCACCAGTTCATGCAGCAGAGGGTCGGTGGCGTGGGTCCGCAGTTCCTTCGGCTCGCTGCCAGAGCGCAGAACTGACGCCCGTTCGCGAAGCCATCCGGCATCTCCGCCCGTCGCCCGGCCCGCGGCCTCTGCAATCAGATCGGCTCCAATCAGATAGTCGGCAACGGTATCGCTTTCAGCCTTGATGCGTTTCAGCAGATCGCGCCGCCACGTCTCAAAGTGATCCACCCAGCCCTGCACCTTGAACCCGTATTTGCCCAGTTCGCTCACCCGAAACGCCGCTGTCCATCGATCGTTCACCAGGGGATGCATCGGAATCTGGGTCCATACCTCCGAGCCTTCCCGATGCGCAATGAGCGAAGCTGAAATCGCATCGTGTCCATCACTGAAGATATCGGCTTCCACGCGCACCTCGTCGCCCACGGTGCGTTTGGCGGGAAAACGTCCGCCGTCCACTTCGGGCGTGATGCCCTCAATCACCACGCGTCTGCGTTTATCTGGTCGAGTCAACGTCATAGTTAGTTCACATCCAATTTTGTGCTGGGAGTGCTTCAGCAGATTCCCGCAATGCATTGGTCCCGGCCCGGGCGTGCGTCGATCACCGATTCGCGCTCGCTTTGCGGTCCTCAATCAAGCGCTCGTAAAGTTCGATCGTCTGATGCGCTATTGCGGTCCAACTGAATTGTTCTTCAACGCGCCGGCGTCCTGCTTCGCCAAAGCGCTGGCACTTCTCTGGGTCCGCCATCAGTTCGCTGCTACGCGACGCGAGATCTCTTGCGAAGGTCTCAGGATCGCGTGGAAAACTCGTCACGGGGTCCTGGTCGAACGGCACCAGGTATCCTGTTTTTCCTTCAACCACGACTTCTTTGATGCCCCCGGTGGCGCTGGCCACTACTGGAACGCGGCATGCCATGGCCTCAAGGTTGATGATGCCGAAAGGCTCGTAGACCGACGGACAGCAGAAGACCCGAGCATTGCTGTAAAGCTGGATAGCCTCCCGCTTTGTAACCATCTTCTCAATCCAGACAATGCGCTTGTGTTGTTGCTGCACATCTTGCACCTTCTTCCGCATCTCGGCGGCGATCTCCGGCGTATCCGGGGCTCCGGCGCACAGCACCACCTGAGTGTCCGCCGGCAGGTGGCGAATCGCGTCCACCAGATGCGTGACGCCTTTCTGGCGGGTGATACGGCCGACAAACAGCAAATACGGAACCGCTGGGTCTACCCCATAATCGACTAGCGCTTTGGTCTCCTCGGTCTTCTGGTATTCCGCCAGATCGATGCCGTTATAGATGACGTGAATCCGGTCTGGATCGACTTCCGGGTAAGCGCGCAGGATATCCGTCTTCGTGCCTTGCGACACGGCAATGATGGCGTCGGCATCCAGAATGGCTGTCCGCTCCATCCAAGAGCTCATTGCGTATCCGCTGCCGAGCTGCTCGGCCTTCCACGCTCGCAACGGCTCCAGCGAATGCGTGGTCAGGACAAACGGCACGCTGTACAGCTTTTTGGCAAGGTAGCCGGCCATCGACACGTACCATGTATGCGTATGGACCACGTCGATTCCGTCGAGCGCCTTCACCTGCGTCAGGTTCAGGCTCAGGGCCTCGAGAGCGCCTTTGAATTTGCCCTCGGTCCCGTTGGAAATCTCGGCCCACGGCTCAGCGCCCCGCACGTGCAGCCTGCCTTGGTCCGCCTGCTGCGGGCCCCAGCAATGCACCTCAACTTCAATCTCTTTGGCCAGCTCGCGGCTCAGATAATCGACATGCACCCCGGCGCCGCCGTACACCTGGGGAGGGTATTCGCGCGTGAACAATCCAACTCGCAATGTTTTGGCCTCCGGCCCAATCCCAAGTTACCATCAAGCCCGCTCTATGTGTCGCTGTCGCCCGTCCGCAAACGGCTTGAACTAAATCCTTCCACACGCCATTGAAGCACCACAAAGCCTTGAATCCCGTGGCTTGGCAGTCCCTGATGAGTGTACTGGCTGGCTCTCCATGCCGCAAGCAACGACCGCACAACTCGTCCCGTTCCCTACCTGTGCCTCGCCAAAACTC
>PKXI01000357.1 GCA_003133425.1 Acidobacteriaceae bacterium | reverse complement strand
TACGGAGGAAGTTTCTGGTGAGGTTGTCGGCGATATAGGGCGTCGCTGCCGCGGTAACTGCTTTCACGCCGGGCAGCGCGGCTATGCGCTGTTCGAGTTGCGCGTGAAGAAGAACGTCCTTGCCGGCTGGATACCGCGCGCTCGGCGGCGATATCTCAAACAGCAGCAGATGATCCGCGTCGAAGCCAACGTCGACCGAGCTGAGCGCGAAGAGAGTGCGCGTAAACAGGCCGGCGCCCACAACCAGCAATGTGGAAAGCGCAATCTGAAAGGCGACGATGGATCTTCCGCTTAGACCCCGGCGACGTCGAGTTGTGCTCTGGGCCGTCTCCTTGAGCGTGCTGCTGACTTCAGCGCCCGAGGCCATCCATGCAGGCGCGAGGCCGAAGAGAATTCCAGTGATGAGCGTAACCGCGGCTGTGAACGCGAACACGCCCCAGTCAAAAGGTGTGTTGAGGTAGTTGTGTTCCCAGGCGTTGGTCAGCAGATTCGGCAAAATGTTGCGGCCGAGGTAGCCGAGCGCGAGGCCGCCTGTGCCGCCGAGAGCCGCGAGCAACAGGCTTTCTGTGAGTAGTTGGCGAACAATGCGCTGTCGACCCGCGCCCATGGCGAGACGGACGCTCATTTCTCGCTGGCGCTTCGAACCGCGGGCCAGCATTAGGTTGGCGATGTTTGCGCAGGCCAGCAGAAGAACAAAGCCAGTGAGAGCAAGCAGCACGTAGATTGGCTTCTTGAACATGCGGTCGGAGAAATGCATGCCGCGGCTGCCGTCCGCGACCTCAAAGCGCGGCATGGTCTCGCCTGCCTCCATCTTCATGCATGCGCGGACCGCCGCCTGGAATTGCACGTCGAGGCCCGCTTGCGCGGCTTGATCGCTGACGCCCGGTTTGATGCGCCCGGCCACATTCACCCACCAGAGGTCGGAACTGTTGAAGAGCTCGGCGTTGCCTTTGGGATCGATGACGGGCTGCAGGCTGAGCGGCACGTAGAGGTCGGGCGATTCCATCACGCCCTTGGCGCCTGTGAATCCGCGGGGAGCGACACCGATGACGGTGACCGCAATCTGGTTCAGCGTGATGGTCTGGCCCAGCGCTGCGGGAGAGCGATCGTAGTCGCGCAGCCAGATTGCGTCGCTGATGACGGCGACGTTTCCGGAGCCGGGCGTGGCGTCGTCGGAGGCCTGGAGCGCGCGGCCAAGTTGTGGGCGGACTTCGAGCACGTCAAAATAATTACCGGTGACCATGGCGGCGTTGACGCGTTGCGCGTTGCCGTGAATGGTGGCGTTCATGCTGTCTTCCTTGAACGCGAGCAGGTCATTGAGCCATTGGTTGTGCGCACGAAGCTGCTGGTACACGGGAAACGAAAACACGGAACCGGTGGTGCCGGAGCCGGGCGTCGAGTCGAAGTCGCCCCACATGCCATGAATGGCCTCGTGGCCGTCGCCATTCCAGCGGAGCATGCGTAGCTGCTCTGGGTGCGGGACATTGAGGCGCTGATAGAGCAGTTGCTTTGCGATGGAGAAGATAGTGGTATTTGCGCCAATGGCCAGCGCCAGCGATGTCGCTGCTATGAGCGTGAAGCCCGGGCTCTTGCGAAGAATCCGAACACCATAACGAAGATCGGCCCACAACTCATCCCACCAGCGCAGACCCAGCGAAGAGCGCATCTCTTCCTTGTTAATCGCAACGGCGCCGAGCGCAATCCGTGCGTTCCGCGCAGCTTCGGCTGGCAACTGCCCGGCGCGAATCAGATCCGCCGTGAGACTTTCAAGATGGTGCGCAAGTTCCACCTCCATCTCTTCTTCGAGGCGATTACGGCGGACAACAGCTCGCACCCACGAGGTCAAACGCGCAATAAGAGAAGGGCCTAAAGTCTGGAGATTCATCGCACCCCTGTTCCCTGTTCCCTGTTCGCTAATCCCTAATCCCTATTCCCTGCTTCTTCATGCTTCCCCCGGAGTCGCGCGGAGAATTGCGCCCATGATCCCGGCCATCCGGTTCCATTTGTCGGTCTCTTCGCTGAGCCGTTCGCGTCCAATACTCGTGAGCTTGTAGTACTTCGCCCTGCGATTGTTCTCGCTCTCGCCCCACTCGCTTGCGATCAGCCCCTGGTGCTCCAGCCGGTAGAGGGCGGGGTAGAGCGACCCCTGTTGAATCACAAGCGTCTCCCCGGAAATCTGCTGAATGCGTAACAGCACTCCATACCCGTGCAGCGACCCCAGAGAAACCGCCTTCAGAATCAACAGGTCGAGCGTTCCCTGCATCAGGTCCATCTGTTTATCGGAGTTTTCCTGCCCCATCGCTCTCTCCTCGACGTTCTAGGAAAGAAAATATCGCCACTCTCCTAGATTGTCAAGGGGAGATTTGGGCGGGATCCCGTCGAGTTTGTTCCAGACAGATCGGGGACCTGGGGCGCACAGGCGGACCGTCCGGTGGGTGGCGGGAATGAAAATGTTAGCACACGCAAAAAAGCCATGCCCTAGGGGCATGGCTTTTTTGTTGGATATTAATGCCGGCGATCACCTAATCTCCCACACAGTCGCCCGTGCAGTACCATCGGCCCAGCGAGGCTTAACTTCCGTGTTCGGGATGGGAACGGGTGATCCCTCGCAGTATGGTCACCGGCAAACTTGAAGGCGCTTGGCGGGTGGTTGCCCGCAGCCTGCCGCGACGTCTAGTTTGTCCCGGATGGATTCTCCCGGGCCGAGTAGGAACGCGGATTGCAATCTGGCGCCAAAAATATTTGCTCGAATAGAGCTGAATACAACGAAATTGATTGGTTTTACAAGGCTTGTTAGAAGAGCATCCGCCGAACTGCGCGGAGTTAATTCTAT
>PKXI01000445.1 GCA_003133425.1 Acidobacteriaceae bacterium | reverse complement strand
AGCTTCGGCTGGGGGCCTTTTTGCACGCGACTCACTCGGGTACCCTGAGGGGTAAAGGTTAGCGCGCCATCAGGCGGCATCGGGGCCGCTCTACGCCGAGGTCACAGCGATCATTGCGGTGTCGATGTCAGTTCCTGTCGGATTCGCCGCTGGGCGCAGTGAACGCAGCCACCCCGCGGAAAGCCAGGAGTGAGGGATGGAGAACTCCGACCAGCCGCAATCCAGACAGACACAGACGTCTGGGGATGGGGCAATGGGGGGATGACTCATCGTGCGTGGGCTGTTTCGGTAGAGACGAATCTCTGCCGGGACGACTGAAATCGAGCTCGATTGGCACTTTGGGCAAACCATATATACACCTCGGAGGAAAAAAGCGGTAGAAACTACCAATCCAGAGGAATCGATAGTAATCTGATTTTGATTACTTTTACAACCGAAACTTAGGGCAGAGGGACTACACCTTAAGTGGTATCTATATTGCGAACAGGGGCTTCGCGTATATCAAATCTCCAAATTGGGTATATCAAATCGCTAAACAGGAAGGACAGGCGGGAATTGGCAGGGGGGACTCGCCTGCAGAGCACGGACGCGGTTCAGCGGCGGGGGCGCCATTCTGGGATTGAGGTATGGCGGTNNGAAGCCGCCGCGTTCTTGGTGGGTACCAACATTGAGCTAGAAGATCAACTTGGCAGCAATCTCGATTTGACGCGGGGTGAAGAGAAAGCCGCTGTTATTGGAGCTGGTGGGTATTTGATAGGTGTTGTTGGAGGCGTTCGCGGCTCCCTGTCCCTGATAGGTAGCCGTTGTTCCCGACAACTTGTAGGCAGTGGTGCCCAGGCCGTCTACGTTCTGGTGGTTGGCAACGTTGAACATATTGGCCATAAGTTGGAGGCTGCGGCCCTCGGTAAAGACGATCGACTTCTGCAGGCGAGCGTCGTCCACCTCGTGGCGCGGGTAGCGGGCCGTGTTCGGTCCGATTCCGGGAATCAGAGTCGATCCTGAAGCGCCGTTCCAGTAACTCAGAATCCCGGCGCTGAAAAAGCTGCTGACCCCGATGGTGTAGGGCAGGCCGTTTGACATTTGGAAGCTGTCGTCAACCATCCAGTCGTTGGTCAGGTACTTGACGAAGCTATTCGTGTGGAGGTTGGGCAGGTTGTAGGTCGCGTAGGCTATGAATCGATTGGGCGTGTTCCAGGTCGAATCGCCATAGTTGATGCGGGGGTTGTTGTAAGGATCGTACCAACTGTTGCCGCCGACACTGGTGGTGTTCGCATTCTGGGAGAAGTCCAACGAATGCGACCATGTGTAGTTGACGTCGAACTTCACGCTTTTGAGAGAGTTGTTCTGAATTTCGGCAACCATGGCGTTGTAGTTTGAGTTGACGTTGCTGATCATCTCAGTGATGGCCTGGAAGTTTGTGGCTACGGAGCCAAACAGGGCCGTATTGCCATAACCGGTGAACTCGCCAACATTATGGATTACCGTTCCGTTTGGACCCAATGGTCCCGGTTTGGAACTGCTCGGGTTATCGGCAATCGTGACATTGATGAACGCCTGGGTCGGGTTCAGATTGACGTCAAGGAAGTTGGGCAGCAGGCGGCCTTGCGAGCCGAGGTAGCTTAATGCGAAGAAAGTGCCCTTGCCAAGGGCCTGCTGGAGTTCGAGATCGTACTCTTGCACCTCCGGGTTGCGCAGGTTGGCAGCCAGGAAGTTGGAGGTTGGGGTAGCGACCGCAGCGCCGGTGCCGCCTACGATATTTGGGAGTGTGGGGTAGCCGGCTTGAGTGACCTTCCACTGGGTGTTGTACTGGCCCTTGGGGCTGCCGGTATTGAAACGGATGTTAAGCAATTCGCCGTTGTTGATGCGGCCATAGTAAACACCGTAGCCGCCGCGAAGAATGGTGTCGCCCTTTCCAGACAAGTCATACGAAAATCCGACGCGGGGGCCGAAGTTCTTTTTGTCGCTGGGGTTGTTGGTGAGACCAGGGTAGGGAAGGAAGGTGCCTGAGGCCGCGGTCAGGTTCGGATCGGCGGGCGGCAGTGCCTCGTAATCCCAGCGCAGGCCAAGCTCGAGCGTCAGGCGCGGGCTAATCTTCCAGTTGTCCTGGGCAAACACGCCACTGTCCATCGTGCTGATGCCATAGACATGGGGTCCAAATGTCTGCGTAAAGGTTGCATAGCAGGGGTACGTGCCAACCGCGGTGGACGTCGAGGAACTTGGGTTTCGAGAAACGGCGCTGTTGCAATTTCCAGGCTTGCCAGAGAGGGCGCTGATTTGATCGCTGATGTAGTTGCCGACGTAGCTGTACACGTAATAGCCGTTGCCATCGCCACCGTAGGTGTTGTTGAAGTCGTAGTTATGCAGCTCATCGACGCCGAATTTGAAGCTGTGGTTACCCTTGTTCCAATAAAACACGTCGCCGACCTGCCACTTCCACTCTTCAGGATTGGCCGGGCGGTAGGAATAATACGGCGAGCCCATATTAAAGCCCTCCGCAGTATCCATGGCGATTTCCGGAATGGAGTTGTTTACGGAAATACCATTGCCAATCAAGTTGGCCTTGGTGTAGGGGGTCAGTGCCTGTTGAGTCTCGGGGAGCAACTCGCGGCCATACTGATAGAGGACTTCGTTACTCATGTTGTTGGTGATGAGGCTGGTGAGCTTTGCGACGCCGTAGTCCAGCTTGACGAAGTCGTTGCCAATGGTGTCGCGCGCGTAGTCGAGGGCGGCCTGGGTTTGAACACCTCCAGGAGAGTCCCAGCGGAGGCGATGGAAGAGAACGCTCAAATGCTCTTTGGAGTTGATTTGCCAGTCGAGCTTAGGGGTATTGATTTCCTGGTATCCGAAACGAGGCGTAGAGCCGAGATCGGAGTTCATGTTCGCGATCCAGGTGTTGTATGCATTTACGCCCTGGTCATAGCCGGAGGTTGAGCCATTTGCATAACCTTGGCGCGCTGCCAGTGTGCAGGCGTCCGCATCGATCGCGTAGTTGGGGTCAGTTGTAGTGGTGGCATTCCAATAGCCGGTGGATAAGTTGCAACTGTTTCCCGATAAGCTGCCGGTCAGGTTGGCCGATGGAGTCGGCAGAGAGTAAAACGCGGAAGCATTGTTCGGAATGGCTTGGAACGGAAATACGTGGGTGTGCTGATCGTAGGTGTAGATCCAGAACAGCTTGTCTTTGATCAGGGGGCCGCCAACCGTGAAGCCGTAGATCTTGCGCAGATCTTCGGGCTTGATGTGCTGAGCAACATACTTTCCGCTGACCAGGGTGGACACTGTGGTGTAGTCGTTGAAGGCATTCCAATTGCTCTCGCGATCCCAGAAATACGCCTGTCCATGAATCTGGTTGGTGCCGCTCTTGGTCACGGAGGTGAGGACACCGCCGGCGGCGCGGCCGTATTCGGCTGAGTAAACCCCAGTATTTACGGCGAATTCGCGGACGGCACTCCCGGAGGTGGAATAAGCCTCACGAGTGCGGCCGCGCTCCTCAGAGTAATAGGCATTGTTGTCGTCAGCGCCGTCGATCTCAACGTTGTTCAACACCGTGCTGATGCCGCGAATGCTGACCAGACCGAAGCCACTGGAGTCGGCGACGACGCCGGGGGTGGTCATGGCCAGAGCCGACCAGCGGCGATTGTTGACCGGAATGTTCTGAATCTGCTGCTGGCTCAACGTCTCGGCAAAGTCAGGCGATTCAAGGTTCATAGCTGGCGTCTGATCGGTGACGATCACCTCAGCCGAGGAGGAAGCGATGGCCAGATGCGGCGCGAGGCTGGTGACCTGGCCCACCTGGACGGTTACAGAAGCGGCCCGGTAGGCGGCGAAAGCAGGCGCCGTGACGGTAACGGAGTAGGTTCCCGGTTCCAGCAGTGAGGCCTTGAAGAAGCCGCTGCTATCTGAGGTGAGCCTGACCTCGGAATTTGTTCCTGTGTTGTGGATTACGATGACGGCGTCGCCTACAACCGCTCCGGACTGATCCTGAACCGTTCCGGCAATCGAGCCCTGAGTGGTGGACTGTGCGCTGGCGGAAATCGGGCCCAGGCAAATAGCAAGTGTAAGGAGCGCCAGGCAGGCCATGCCAAGGCGTATTCGATTGAATGTCATTGTGGTCCTCCCAAATGGTAATGTGCGATCATTTGCTGCGTTGTTGAATGGCGATGCTGCCTTGCGATCATGCCGCGCATAAGCCACCGTGCCGGGCCCGGTGAGAGAAGTTCCTCGCGGGCTTCCGCGGATTCAAGGCAAAGAAGCGCCTTGGGATAATCGGGTGCAGCGATCTCCGGAGAATACAACCCTACGGAATGGCGATGAATACCACGTGAACAACGGGAAACCCCTGTCTGGGCATAGGTACAGGCGTCTGCACTGCAATCGGCCCACAGCTTTTCCCGCTGAGTGTTTAGGAAGTCACAAGAGCCGGGTGATTGATATCTATCCTCTGCTTTCATGCCCTCACACGGATTCGGCCTAACCCAACTGCACTTAAGCCGGGTTCCCTCCGCAGACGGCTTTTAACGTCGTGAGCGGACCAACCGGCGCTTTTTGACCAGCGGCCCCAGGCCGACAGTAATAGGCGTCCGATCCGCGCTTCAACTGTGACGCAAAAACTGGCTGGCATGCGTCGTCAGCATCTGCGCAGTTCGGTTCACCAATGTTCGGCTGTAGTTGTTACCAGTATGGAACAGCGATCGCCTTGTTCCCAAGGGGAAAATGGGAATATTCACGCACTTTGATGCTATGAAATGTGGAAAAGCAGGGACAAAGCCGCCTCGTTCCGGGCGGCTTTCCAGGCAGCATGTCAGCTTGCTTGTTCGTGCAAGATGCAGGCAGAGAATCGTGCCTGCAACCTCCGCGCTGACCATCACATTGCCAAATCTAACGGAACGGGCAAGGCCTTTAGTGGCTATTACTTCCCAGGCCCCATTGAATGCGCAGACCGCCCCGGATGCTAATGGGCAGGGTGGGAAATCCGACGGGCGCAATGTGCTGCTGGTCCATCAGATTCTCTGCACGGCCGTAAATTGAGAGCCACGGGAGCAATTGGTAGCTGGCGCCCAGGTCCAATTTGGCATAGCCAAAGTCGAGGTTGCGGTTGGGCAAAACGAGCGAGTTTCCCTGGTTCAGATCCTGGTAGCCAAGGAACGTGGAGTCGTCGCTGCGGCTCGCGAAGGCCGACGTAAACGCCGCGGTGATCTTCTTTCCCGCATAGCTTGCAGTGAAGAAGCCTGTGTGGGGCGGGCGACGGAACGGCCTTGCGCCTTTCAGCGGTGAGTAAATACCAACCGGAATTCCGTTGAAGGTGGGCGCATAACCGCCAAGGAGCGCCGCATTGTCGCTCGAGAAGGATTGCTGCACGACAGAATCAAGATATGTATAGCCGCCGCGCAGAAAGATATTCTTTCCGATTCCGCTTTCGACGGTGGTCTCAAAACCCTGGGCCCGGAAGGCAAGCGAGTTGAGATCCAGAGAGAAGGCGAAGTTGTTCTGGAGAAATGCTTCGAGGACTGCTTGCTGCTGAGCGGTCAACCCCGGAAGCAACGCGGGTATCAGTCCCGCGCCAACTGACTCGATATCGCGGCCGAATTGGTTATGGAAATAGTTTACGCGGAAGACAATCCTCTGCTTCCAGAATGCCTGCTCGCCGCCGCCCTGCCATGTGCGCGCAGTGGGCGCCTGAATCGGGGAGATACGCAACTGCTGGATGGTTGCCTGACCGCCGTTCTGCTGGAGAAAGTCGTAGAGCGAGCCGAACTCATCGGTCATTTTGGGCTCTCGAATGCCCTGGGCAAAGCTCACGTTCAGCCGCGTGCCGCTGAAGACGCCAGGACGTGGCCGGAACAGATAGAAGCCCAGCCCGGCATTCGGCGAGACGCCATTGCCAATCAACTCGTAGTGCTCCACGCTTGCGCCGAGCGTGTAGAACACGCGGCCTTTGAAGTCGCCGTGCGCGCCGAAAATGTAATCGTAGTTATGCAGGTTGATCTTCTGGTCTACGAAATAGGCCGGCAGGCGTTCGGCGGCGCGCTCGTTCTGATATTGAAAGCCGCCCAGTAATAGCAGGTGCGGAGTTAGATGAATATCTCCCTGGTAGCTAAACTGGTCTCGATTTGAAATCAGGTCAAGCCGGTTGGGGTAGACACTTCCATTCGCCGCGCTGTAATTCAACAGCGCTGGCCCGGGGGCACTATAGCCGTTGGCGCCGCTGATGGTGACCGGCAACCCGTAAAAGTTGCCTCCGGTAAACGAATTGGGAGCGCCGTCGCAGCTGCCGGCAGGGATGCAAACACCCGCCGCGTACCACTGCTGCGACTGTTCACGCTTGCGCGCCAATCCAAATTGAAAGCGATTGTGGAAGGTGGCCGTGGTTTGATTCTCCACGGTACCTACGCCATAAAGATCCTGGTCGCCTTCCTTGCGGTCATCCGAGATTCGATAGAAATCCCACGAGCCCGGGACCCCCGTTGCATCCACGTTATAGTGCACGGTGGCGCGAATCTGTGTGCTCGCGCTGGGTTGGTAGCCGATGTTGGCTACAGCGGTAGACAGGTGATATTCGTCCATCGGGAGGTTGTTGGCGGTCTGCAGCCAACTGTAGGCGCCCAGATAATCGAGCTTGTTGTGGGAGCCGGCCAACTCAAGTTCTTCGCGTGACGTGTGGAAACTACCCGCGTCTCCCTGGAAGAGCAGGGAAGGAAAGCTGGTGGTGCCGTGCGGGGTGGTCAGGCTGACGACGCCGCTCGCCGCATCGGCGCCGTACAAATTCGAATTGGGCCCTCGATAGACCTCTGCGCTCTCTACTGCAGTAGTTGACAGCGGCCCAAAGTCGAATTGGCCGCCCAGATCGCCGATGCTGATGCCGTCGAGAACAATCTTGTTGGAGTCGGAATCGCCGCCGCGTATGAAGAGCGAGGTCTCCGCTCCAAGTTGCCCAGTCTGCGTCACGAACGTTCCCGGCATCAGCCGCATGGAACTCACCAGGTCGTCACGCAAAGCGAGGTCAGCCGGGCCAAGCACGCTGATCGACGCGCTGGTCTGCGGCTGCGGAGTGGGCGTCCCGGTGGCGGTCACCACGATGGACTCCCGAACCCATTCAGGCTCCAGCACCAGGTTGCGCTCGACGCTGTCGAGATGGCTGGCGTAGAAATCCGGCGTCTGCAACTGGCGAAAACTCTTTGCCGAGACCACCAGAAAAAAGCGGCCGTCGCCTCCGGTCAAAATCTGAAAGCTGCCGTCTGCAGTGGAGACGGCCGAGGCAACCACTTTTCCATTGCTGACGAGAACGACATTTGCGCCCGTGACTTTGGCGCCGCTGGTATCAGTAACTACGCCGCGGATGGACGCAGCCCAGCACACTGAGCAGAGAAGCAGAATCAGGATCGCAGCGAATATGTGGGTCAAGGCGCGGCTTGAGAAAGCGCGCAATGATGAGTAAACAGGCACGATGGCTCCTTCGTCCCCCTCGGAACGCAAAGCGGTTGAAGACGCCGAGGACCGGTCTCCTGACTTGCGCCCTTTTCAGCCACCTTCCCAAACACGAGCCAATTGGACCCGTCTCCAGTGGTTTCCCGAGTTTTTCCGCGAAGAGCGAAACAACCCTGGCCGAATTCCTGCCCACATCCAACGACCCAATCGACGGTCCCAGAGGCAGGGGCGCTCACAGTTGCGGGGCAGTGGCGGAATTTCACCGCCTTCCCGAGCATCCTGACGATATCTGTGGTTAACTTCGCTGCCCAGCAATTTCAGTAAGCAGCCATGACGTCATCGAACGAACTTCCATGACATCAACTTTTATATCTGCAAACCAGAGCGAAGTCAAAGATACATTCTCAGAATGTTTGCTGAACATTGCCGGGCGGGATCGCCGGCTGAATTGAATCAGGAATTTATGGTGACCCCGGGCTGATTCGAACAGCCGACCTGCGGTTTAGGAAACCGATCAAAGCCTATTCGCTAGTCCCATAGAATGAGAGGCTTCTGTAAAAGCTCCATTATTTACAACAATTTAGAGAAGACATGTGTAGACATGAGGTGACTTGAGTTACCAAACCAAGTGCCACTAAAAGTGCCACCAAGGTCGCGGTACCTGCATGTTTCCCTTTTCAGGGAACTGCGTCCCACTTGTGCAGTTTGACCTTGTCCCCGCAAAACGCATCCCTTAGCAAGCTGGTTTAATGGCGAAAGGGACACGAAGATGACGAAGGCAACGCGTGGTCGTTACACGCTTGAGTTCAAGCAAGAGGCGGTTCGACTTGTGGAGTCGGGCCAGACGATGGCAGCGGTATCACGCAGCCTGGGAGTGGTTGAGCAGACGCCAGCAGGGTGTATCCGTTTATCGCGAGCAGGAGCGGGCTTTCTCAGTGGGAGACCGTGTGCAGCTCACCGCCGTCGCCCGACTTGAAGCTGGCCAACCGCGAGCTGGGGACCGTGGAGGGCATCGGCCAGGATGGGCGGATGAGTTTGAAGATGGACGGAGGCCGCGAGGTAGAACTCGATTCAGCGAAGCATCCGCACCTCGACCACGGCTACGCCGTGACGAGTCATTCCAGCCAGGGACAGACCGCCGACCGGGTGCTGACCAGCGACAACGAACTGACCCGTACGTTGACCTTCTCGCAGGCTTCGTGCGGTGCCGCGGGCAGCGGCAGCATCGCTGCCCGGTCACGCTCGAAGCGCTCGCCGATCGTCTCCGTATGCCCGCGGAGACGCCGCTCACGGCGCTTGCAACACTCTTCTGCAAAATGCGCGTTCAACTCATCCCAGCTATTTACGCGTGGAATCGGNNACCATGAAGTTCCGCCGCGCATAACCGACGATCCCTTCTACCTTACCCTTGTCGTTGCCCTTGGCGGGACGCCCAAACTTATCGGCGAATAGATAATGACTCTGTAGCTCCAGGAAGGGCTTCGTCTTGGTACGCTCTTCGCCGCCAAGAATGCGCGCCACTGCTATCTTGGTGTTGTCGTAGAGGATGCGCGTAGGTACGGCGCCAAAGTACTCGAAGGCCCGCGCATGGCCCTCAAGGAAAGCCTCCGTGGTCTCGGCCGGAAACGCCATCACAAAGCAATCGTCGGAGTGCGGCATATCCATCGCGAGAAAGTGCGCCTTCTGCTCCACCCCGGCGATAACCACCAGTGCCTCGCCGAAGTCGGCCTGTGCTTCACCAGCCGGATGCACCAGCGGCACGAACATCTCGCGACCGCGCAACTCTTCTCCGCGCACATAGTCCTTGACGATGGTGTAGCCGCCGGAGAACTTATGTTCTGCTTTTAGCCGCTCAAAGATGCGCTTGGCAGTATGGCGCTGCTTGACGGGCCGTGTCTTGTCCTCTTTCAGAATGGCATCGATCACGCCCAGCCACGGCCCCAACTTGGGCCGCCGTATCGGCAGTTGCCGCTGATAACCTGGCGGAACCGAGTACATCAGCATCTTCTGAATCGTCTTGCGCGAAACACCAAACTCCCGCGCCACCG
>PKXI01000107.1 GCA_003133425.1 Acidobacteriaceae bacterium | reverse complement strand
TGGCATCGGAAGTTGCCTTCGTAGCCCAGCCGGTCAACTGCAGGACCTGGCAGCCTGCGCATCGAATGATCCTGTTTTTGTTCTTCCTTATCAGCCTCGGCCCGGCGGTTGGGCCGGGGCAAAGCGGAAAGGAACTTGAGTTGAGCCAAGCGATTTATGGATCCTGAGAGAGAGCCGCAGCGACGGAAGTAGGCCGTCCTTACAGTGGCGTGTTTTAAAACGCCGATTATCAGCGTGGTTCCAGGTTCCGTGCGCAGAGCAGTGGTTAACAGTTGAGGCAACCCAACTGATTCCGTTTGGAAGAGTATCTTCGATTGCGCAGCTTGGCCGTTGCTTGCGACTCAGAGAGCGAGCAGCCAATGAAAACGACAAGGGACGATGTTCAGCAGCCACGAGGAGCAAAGACCAAGCCAAGGAGACGAAACAAGGGAATGTGTCTGGAAGACCGGCCGGTGTTGGAACCGAATGCAGCCGGTATCGATGTTGGCGCACGAGAAATGTTTGTGGCCGTACCTCCAGGCCGGGACGCGAAGCCGGTGCGGGTTTTCGCAACTTTTACCGAAGATCTGCAGCGCTTAACCGATTGGCTTGTTCAGTGCGGGGTAACTACAGTTGCGATGGAATCCACCGGGGTGTATTGGATTCCACTGTTCGAAATCCTTGAACAACGAGGCATCCACCCTTGCTTAGTGAATGCCCGCCACATGAAGAATGTCCCCGGACGGCGCACCGACTGGCACGAGTGCCAATGGTTGCAATTTCTGCACTCGGTGGGATTACTTCGGTCCGCATTTCGGCCGGAGCAAGACATCTGCGCCGTGCGGACCGTGCTGCGTCACCGTAGCGAATTGGTCATGGCGGCCAGTCAACACGTGCAGCACATGCACAAGGCTCTGACGCAAATGAACCTGCAGATCCACCATGTCATCAGCGACATTACAGGGGTGACTGGCATGGCTATTGTGGACGCCATCCTGACTGGCCAGCGGAACGGCGCGGAACTCGCCCGATTGCGCGATCCACGCATGAAGGTCGACACCGAAACCATTCAAAAATCGCTGCAAGGCAACTGGCGATCCGAGCATCTGTTTACCTTGGGTCAGTCGCGAGATCTATATCGCATCTATCCGCAACAGATCGCGAGCTGCGATCTGGAAATCGAGAAGATGCTGCAACGGTTCGAACCCCGCACCGACCCTGCTGAAAGACCGTTACCACCCGACCGGAAACGAAATCGAAACGGGCGCAAAAAGAGAAAGAAGAACGGGCATCCCCATCCGGAGTTCGATCTCCGTACGGAAACTTACAAACTGTTCGGCGTGGATGTGACTCAGATTCCGGGGTTGGATGAAAACGCTTTGCCACTCTTCAGTGAGGTTGGCCGTGACATGTCGAGGTGGCCCACCGCAGCGCACTTTGTCTCATGGCTGGCACTCTGTCCGGACAACGACATCAGCGGCGGAACAGTGCTATGGCGGGGAGCGCGCAGAATCAAAAACCGGGCCGGCCATTTATTCCGCTTGGCAGCTTTTTCCCTCCACCACAGCCCTACGCCGCTCGGCAACTACCTGCGCCGAATGAAAGCCAAGTTAGGTCCCAAAGCTGCCACCATGGCCACCGCCCACAAAATCGCTCTGATCTTTTACTCCATGGTCAAGAACCAAGTCGAATACGACGAAACCATCTGGGCCACCAGAGACAGCCAAAGAGAGAAAAGGTTGGAAGCAAAAATCAAGCGGCAAGCCAAGCAACTGGGCTACGAGCTTGTCCCCATCGAACCCAAGGCCGCATAACGAACAACCTTGGCGAAGGGATGTTCCTTGGAAGGAAAGGTTTATCATGCTACCGCCTTGCCCGCCATCTCTTCGGCCGGCACAAAGTCCTGTTTCCTTCGGTCAACTGCCAGCATGTAGGCCACCAGCTTCCGAGCCACCGCGAGGGTGGCCCGATTCCTGTTCCCTCGCTGCATTTCCTTGTCACGGACCAGAGCCAGTTCGTGAGAGTACCTTGGCGCCAATTTGGCGGCTTCTACANNTCAAGTCCGATGTAATACATATGGTCTCTGAGGAGCCTCCGTGGGTGTTCTCTGAATCAGCTTCACAGCTGAGTTCAGCTTTTCGCAACACCTCGTGCTCCTCACTGACTTAGCATTTAAACAAACCGGAAATTCGGCCGTCAAATGTCGATAGCAGTCCAACCCGTGCTTTCAGCCCTGTGCCGCCGAGGGAACACGCTTCGGCGATTTAGCGCGAAGCCAGATGAAGGTCACCAGATATTTGAACAAACGCGCTGTCTCGAAGATCGTCCAATGCACTTTCGCCCGCGGTGGGAGACAACCCGTTTGTTCACGCTGTTCTTCCTCTTCCTCTCTCGGTCAGAGAGGGGACTTCAAGCGAATCCTCTTGGTCCCATTTGGGTCTTCAAATGGCTCGACGTTGGCCTCTACATATTCCGACCCCGGTACATTCATGAGCCCCACCTTCGCCAGCTCTAAGATTGTGTATGGTCCCTCGCTGACCACTTCGGGAATGGTGTGCTCAATTCGTATGCCGGTCATGGGCCACAGAACCACGCCATACGCGACGGGAGCATCGTCGTATCCGGAGCAAATCAACCCGCAAAGTTCGCCCTTTTCATTGAAAATCGGACCACCACTCATCCCGCCAATGAAGTGCGTTTTCATCTCAAAGCTTGGAAATGAAAGCAAGGCGCTGTCGCGTGACTCGGGATATACCTCTGTCACGACGCCTACTGAAGTGCTCGGATTGAGATGAAACTTTATCTGTTGTCCTTCCTCGGTCGCGGTGCTCGTCGAGGCGTATCCAAAAGCTGCGACGTTCTCGCCTTTTACTGGCGGTAAAATGCTGAGAGTCGGGGCTTTCAGCACTTGCTGAGCCTTCGCTAGTTCGTCGACCGGTTCAACGCTGATGAGAGCGAGGTCGGAATATGGACAGAGGGCAATTTTGCGCGCAGCCCAAAGAGCTGGTTCCGCGCTACTTCCAGGGGCCTGTACGGCGAACATCTCAAAATCTGCCGTTTTCTTCCCCTGTCGCTCCAATACGACGTTGGGATTGCCGTAGAGCTGCCAGTATCCCTTGACGACGTGTTTTACAGTCATGATGAGCCTATCGGCGACGAACACCCCACTTCCAATAGCCTTGGTCGGTGAAACTCCATCTCGCCCCACAAGCAGTACGGCTAGTCCGGTAATCGGGCTCGACAGGTCGGTCCTCTTCACCCAATCATTGATGTCCATGCTCAAAGTAAATCACTTTGAGATTGTTCAGCGCACGCATGTGTCTCTATGAGCCTAGGCGGCGTCACGTTCCGAAATAGGAACCCACCGTGTATCGAGTGTCATCAAACAACTTCTTTCAACAACTCCCAACTTCCGCCTCGGTGGTTGATCGCAGCTATGATCGACAAATGGGATGGACATCGCCTGAGGCTCGTGAGCTTTTCCAACAGTTTGTGAGGTACGACGCGGAACGGAGGCATCGTGAACTCCTGCGAGTAACCGAAGCCCTGAAGGTCGTGCCAACAACGCAAGAGGCGCGTGATGGGCTCTGCGCGCTTGGGCCTGAAGATGCGGAGCGTGCCCTGCGTCAACACCCTGGCTATTCGTTGCATCGGAAGATCGAGTCCGTTCAGACGATGTTGGAGCTGTTTCGTCGCGCGTTGGCCGATCTGTGCCGTGCAATCGCTTCGTTCCCTGAATTGGGTACTCCTGATGTTCGGACGACTCGCGAATTCCTTGAAGGTGATGTCTCTGTCCTTGTGAACAAAGAACTATTTGCGGCGCTCGGAGCCGCTAAGACTTTGGTGGATTACAGCCGCAGGATCAAGGGCCTGATACCGGACGATCAGTTTGATTCGAAGAAGAACGAAGCCTTCAGTCCGAATGAACACGCCTTGATCGTGGCTCTTAGGAATTCGGTGTTGCACGAAGTGCATTCCGAGGCGAACTGGCAGAAAGTCTATCGGGGCCGGGGCGGACCACCGATCACTCACTTCGTGATCGACCGCGAAGAACTTCTGGCTGATGGCGACTTGAGCCCAGCCGCTCGGGAGCATCTCGATTCGTTGGCGCCGAAGATTGATATCACGGAGTTGTTGTCGGCCTATTCCAAGAAGGTAGAAGGCTTCTATAACTGGCTGCTCCCAGAAGTGGAGGCTCACTTGCCAGTTGCCGTGAAGGACTACCGTGCCTGCCGGCGCGCGGTCAAAAGCCATCACGCCAGATTGAGCTATGAATTTTTAATCAGAACGTGGATGGGCGCAGGTGTCGACCCCTATCAGCATTTGCCCAAACACTTGACTTTAGAGCAGTTGAAGACAATGGAAGAGCTGCCACATCGCTCGACAAAGCAGGTCGATTACATCATCTCTCGTGTAGATCGGCACAAGGTTTGCAACGAGAGTCCTCGAAAGACGGTTTACGAGTTCTTCAAGGTACTGCTGACGGGCGACAATTAAAAC
>PKXI01000320.1:17167-18021 GCA_003133425.1 Acidobacteriaceae bacterium | reverse complement strand
CAATGATCTCGTTGACGGTCGACTCGACAAAGCCTGTCGAGATGCGCAACCGATCACGGTAGCGACTCCCGTAATCAGGCATAGAATCAGCGTTGGATTCCAGGTAGCGAATCAAGTTGAGTAGCGCATCGGCCACTTTTTTGAGTGGGAGAATATGCTCGAAACATTGAACCCGCGACCAATATTCGAGGTCAACAAGGCCGGGGATGCCCCGCTTCGTATATCCGTTCCAGAGCCGCCATTTGGCGCGTTCGAGTTGGGCAAGTGCATGGTCACGGACGGCTACATCGGTAGTCTCATTTATGCCTTTGGCAAATTGCTTGAGATTCTGAAACTTCATGCTGATGTGAAACCAGTCCAACATATGCTCAGCCTGCGGCACCAACTGGCGATGAATGGCCCGCAGACCAGCATCGCCATCGGTAAGGACAGTGACCAAGGTGCTGTCGTTTGCTCCAGACCGGCGAAGCGCGAGGCTCGCCGAACTCAACGCTTCAGAGCCTCCGCTGCGTACGAAAGCAAAACGTGTTGCATTTCCTTCGTCATCGAGCACCTTGCCTGCAATTACCTCAAAATTGCGCTCTGGCCNNTAGGGCCTCCGCCGATCTCTGAAGCCTCCTTCCGATCTTCATGGTCCGGTTGCGTACCGTGTTCGGCGTTGTCTGCGCGGAGAGCGGCAGGAGTTCTCCAAGAAAGTCAGCCACCTTACCAAACGGCAACAAGGCAGCCAGTTTGGCCGTAAGGTACTTCAATTCGGGCGTGGTCGGATCCTTATTAGTGAACATAGCCGAGAAGCTGTTCTGGCGCGCTCCCACGCAAGAACACCCCCGCAAGCGGCGGATGCGCATGCCGAC
>PKXI01000320.1:0-17147 GCA_003133425.1 Acidobacteriaceae bacterium | reverse complement strand
AACTTCTCTATACGCTCAATCGTGGCAACCTCGTACTCGGTGGGTTTGCCCGGAACCACCTCAGCAACCAGCTTCAATGTCCATTTCATCCCAACAGCCTACGCCACCCCACAACTTTGCATGCTCTCGTTTTTCAGCGGCTCCTCCGAAGCACCCTTGACAGCGCGAGAAACAACTAAGTTAGACTGGCAATCCATCCGACTGATGGGTCGGGACGGAGTTTTGTCCGGATGCTGAAGAATGGAGGATAGCCCAGATGAAGGCAGCAAGCGGAGCGAATGTGGCATTGTTGCGCGTCGCCGTATTGGTAGTGGGGACAGCATGTCTGGCATGCATGGGAACTACTCAGACGGCACCGAAGGCAGGTGCGCCGCTGAAACCAGGAGCCTTGATCGATGTAACCGTGAGCGAGGGGACGTCGATGGCGGTTGCGGTATCGCCCGATGGCAAGACGCTGGCAACGGACCTGCAGGGGAGCATCTGGACGCTGCCGGCAACAGGAGGAATGGCGAAACGAATCACTGGTCTGTTCAACGACGCGCGCCAGCCGGTTTGGTCGCCCGACGGAGCTTGGATTACGTTCTTCGGATATCTTGACGGAGGATACAATATCTGGACGGTTTCGCCGGACGGAAGCAACCAGCACAAACTCACTTGGGGGACCTACGACGATCGCGAGCCTGCCTACTCGCATGACGGAAGGTACCTGGCGTTCGCGTCGGACCGGGACAACCCGGAGGGAAGCAGCTACAACATCTGGACGCTGGACCTGCACAGCGGGGCGTTGAAACGAATCACCAAGGATCCGTCTGAGAACCACATGCCCACATGGTCGCCGGACGATAAAGAAATTGCGTTCTCATCTACGCGCGAAGGAGGCAAATCCATCTGGGCGGTGAACCTGGCGGACGGCACGGAGCGCAAGCTGGTAACCGCAACGGGAGTAACGAGCGCACCATCTTGGGGCGCAGACGGAGAGATTATTTACCACAATACCGAGACCAACATAAGTCGGCTTGAGAGCGCCGCCAAGCCGCTGACCGGGGACGAGAACGCATTTGCTTTTCGGGCTTCATGGGCATCGGACCGCGATTTTTACTATGTGTCTGACGGGAAGATCCGCAAGCGGTCCGTCAATGGAGAACAGGCGGAGACGGTGCCATTCCAGGCCACGCTGCAGGTGACGCGAGTCAACGGGACGTACGCGCGCTGCAAGCGCGATTTCGATTCCAAGGCGCCGCGCAAGGCGCTGGGGATCGTGCGGCCCGTTCTCTCGCCGGACCGCACCAGGGTGGCATTTGCAGCGCTTGGGGACATCTACGTGATGACCATTGGCGGCAAGACTGAAAACATTACCAAGGACCGGTATCTGGACACGGACCCAGCGTGGTCGCCGGACGGCAACCAGTTGGTGTATTCGTCTGACAAAGGCAGAGACCATCTTCAATTGTGGGTCCACGATATGCACACCGGCAAGGAGCGCGAACTGACCAGGCTTGCAACCCAACCGCAGGGGGCATCGTGGTCGCCGGATGGGAAACGAATTGCGTTCTTCGACGTGAACGGGATTTGGCGCGCGGCGCAGGTGTCTGTGGTGGATGTGGCCAGCGGCAAAGTAACAAAACTGCACGACACGCTGAATGCGCCGGGGATGCCGACGTGGTCCCCGGACGGAAAGCGCATCGCAATTGCGTACCTGGCGCCATATTCGGCCACTGTGCGAGAGGGCACGAACCAGATCCTGACCATGTCGTCGGAGAACGGAGCAGCCAACCCGGACGATAAGTTGTACATGCCAGAGCCCAACATGTCGATTGATTCCCGAGGCTACTGCGGGCCGGTCTGGTCGCCCGATGGAAAGAAGATGGCCGCCATCTACGAGGGCGTTCTGGCAGTGTGGCCGGTGTCGACAGCCGGAGAGCCGCTGGGGCCGCCGCGTCATATGACGAGTGAAATCGCATATGCGCCGAGTTGGGCAGGCGACTCAGAACACATCCTGTATCAGTCGCTGGACAAACTCGAGGAGATCGACATCCTTAGCGGCGAGAAACGCGAGGTCCAGCTGGATTTGACTTACACGCCGTCGATACCCGAAGGGGCCATGGTGGTGCATGTAGGCCAGCTGGTGGACGGGAAGAGCCAGACTGCGCGCTCCGACATGGATATCGTTATCGAGAGAAATCGAATCGCGAGCGTGAGGCCGCACTCGGCCAATGTGCCGGCCGGGGCGAAAGTGGTAGATGCCACAAGGTGCACGGCGATGCCCGGATTGATAGAGTCGCACTCGCATCTGCAAAAAGACTACGGAGAGGCGGCGCACCGCGCCTGGCTGGCCTTCGGAATAACGACCGTGCGAAGCCCGGGTAACACGCCGTATGAAGGCGTGGAAGACGTCGAGGCGAACGAGTCCGGCGTGCGGCCCGGTCCGCGGCTGTTCAGCACAGGATATTTGTTCGAGTGGCGAAGGACCTATTACAAGATGGGCGTGGCGATCTCCAGCCCGGCACAACTGGAGATGGAACTCGAGTTGAGCAAGGTGCTGCAGCATGACCTTATCAAGAGCTATGTCCGGCTGCCTGACCTGCAGCAGAAGCGCATGGTCGAGTTTGCGCATGACATCGGTATCCCTGTGGCAACCCATGAGATTTACCCGGCGGCATTTGTGGGCGTGGACGCGACCGAGCATGTGGCCGCGACCAGCCGGCGCGTCTACTCCCCGAAGCAGGCCACGCTGCAGCGCAGCTATGAGGACGTAGTCCAGCTCTTCGGACAATCCCAGCGGTATTTGACGCCCACCATATCGGCGCCTGGACTGGCAAAGCTGTTTGAAATGGAGCCGGAGATGAAGACGGATCCGCGCTTCGGTATCTATTCTGACTGGCTGCGACTGAATGCAACGGGCCAGAGCCACGAGAGATCCGGCGCCGCGGGATCGCTTAGCGCCGTTCGCATTGAAAGCGCGAAGCTGGTGATGGATGCGATGCACGCGGGTGCAAACATAGTGGCTGGGACGGACACGCCGAACGCCTTCGCGCTGCACGGAGAACTGGAGGCGTATGTTATGGCGGGGATGACGCCATATGAGGCACTGCGGGCGGCGACGGTGACGCCGGCCGAAGAGCTGAATCTCGATGCTGGCAGCATCGAGGCAGGAAAGCTGGCTGACGTAGTTATCGTTGACGAGAACCCGCTCGATAACATTGCCAACGCACACAAAGTGAAGCTGGTCATCGCGAACGGACGGCTATACACGTTGGCAGACCTTATCTCCGGCAACATTCAATCCTCAGTAGTGCACTGAGTCATGTTTTGGGATCCGCGAGGGCGACAAGAAGGGAAGCTTGAAGATGAAGGGCAAGATACCGACCGTGAGACTGTAACTTCGAAAAAACGCTGGGCAATCGGCAAAGCATGGAATGTGCAAGCGGAAGTAGATCCCCGCGGCCCTTCGTCTAGAATCGAGGGGTAGCGCGGTCCGCCGCGCGGAGTCTGACCGATGCGAGTGCGACTTAAGGACATTGCCAAAGACCTCAACCTATCGAAGATGACTATTTCGAAGGTGCTGCGCGGGCAAACGGACATCAGCGACGCAACCAAGGCCCGCGTTATGAAACGGGTCAAGGAGTTAAAGTACATTCCCAACATCAGCGCAAGCAGCTTGCGCACCGGCCAGACCAAGACCATGGGACTGATCCTTCCCTCAATAGGCAGGCCGTATCTCGCGAATGTCGCAGCCGGCATCGATCAGACGGTCAATGTGGCGGGCTATAGTCTGATCGTTTGCTCATCGCAAGATGACATAGATTGCGAGCAGCGGCAAATTGAGGTCTTTTTTTCTCTTCAGGTGGACGCGCTGCTGATTGTGTCGCTGCAGGAAACGGCCGCATTTTTTGAGCAGATGCAAAGCTCAAGAAGAATGCCGGTGATCTTTGTAGGAGACAGGCCGTCTCGAGCGGCGAAAAGTTTTGTGCGCGTTCACGAGGAGGAGGTGGGCCGGATTGCGTGTGATCATCTGATTCGGCGCGGGTGCAAGCGAATCGCGTATATTCGTGGCCCCCGCACGGCCGTCGGTGACATGCGATCCAATGGCTATCGCGGGGCGCTGAGTGAATACGGGCTCTCCGTTCAGCCCGACCTGGTGGTGGAGAGCATGAGCCCGGAAGAGGGCGAGTACAAGCACGGGTACGATGCCATGGTGCGGTTGCTGGGCCGGAGCGGCCGCCCGGATGGCGTGATGACATACACCGACATGATGGCTGTAGGCGCCATGGATGCGGCTAGCAGTCATGGAATCAAGATCCCGGAAGAGATGCGGTTTGTGGGCTGCGGAGAGGACCCGCTGCTGTGCGGGATGAGGTTTCCGCTCACGAGCATTGACATGGGGGGACGCGAAGTTGGCCAGAAGGCCGGGCGACTTGCGCTGCGTGCCATCGCTAGTGGAAATGACAGCGGTACGCACAGAGCATTGGTGAAACCGAAACTGGTAAGGAGAAAGTCATCAGACGGATTACGTTGATCGATAAGGGAGCAGCACGATAGCAATCTGAGGGGACAAAACGATGGCCAAGAGGCGAGAGTACAGGGAAACAAAGTTTGATCTGGTGGTATTCGGAGAATTCTTTTCCGACATGATCTTCTACCATTTGCCACGGCGTCCCCGCTTCGGAGAAGAGTCGAAGACCGACTCATTTCTGGTCGCGCCGGGAGGAGGCCTGTCCACGACAGCGATTGCTGCAAGCCGGTTAGGCACAGTAACGGGAATCATCACCAGAGTTGGCGCCGATGCAGATTATCTGCCTACATGGAACCAGATAAGGCAGGAAAAACTGGACATCACGGCATGTGAATACCGCAAAGACCTGCCCACAGCGCTGACGGTCTGCATAGCCTTCAAGACCGATCGAATGATGGTGACCAACGAGCCGATAAATCGGCGGCTTGAAGATCTGCTTGACAATGAAGCGGTGCAATGCAAGCTGGGCCAGACTCGGCATGTGCATCTGGCATGCGCATTGAGGCGGCCGGCAAAATGGCAACCAGTGCTGCGCAGCCTGAGGGATCGCGGCGTGACAATTTCCGCAGACTTCGGATGGAATCCTGAAATCTCCGTCAACCAGTTAATGTCGATCATCAGCTACTGTGATTTCATATTTCCCAACGAACATGAGGCCCGGGCTATTACTGGAGCAACAAGTCCCAGGAGTGCATTGGAGAAGTTGCAGGACTGGGTAAGAGTGCCGGTTGTGAAACTGGGAGCAAAAGGATCGCTGTTGATGGCAGAGGGCAAGGTTTATCGGCAGCCGGCATTGCCAGTACCGTTGGTGGATGCCACAGGAGTAGGGGACGCATTCAACGGTGGATTTCTGCATGCCTTTCTGCATGGCATGGGATGGGATGATTGCCTGCGTGCGGGAAATATCTGCGGCAGCATGGCCGGAACACAGCCAGGCGGTTCGCGGGGACTGCCGGGGTCACAGGAGTACAAACGGCGCCTGATGAAAATGCGGAAGGGCTGAAGCAGGGCTCGAACTTTCGATCTGTGTCTTTCCAAAAGGGGATTCCGTCGACAATCGGACCTGCATTTTTTTCTTGACAACATTCTCGGCGCTGTGTAGAACCGTTTCATTGCTTTACCGGTAACGCCCGTGATCTAGGGGTGTCCGCCGAATCGCCAATGCGAGCTGTTCGTCTGGTCAGGGCTTCAGCCTTGTCATGTGGGGGAATTCAAAGCGCCGAGGTTTTACAGGCCGCGGCAGGATTCCATTTCAAGGGTACGGGCCTTGGTCCGTATGCAAATGCAATAACGGGGGTTTTAGCCCCTGAAGGCCTTCCCTTTTAGATTGGGCACATAATGTGGCCTTTCACGCAGCCTTTTTTGCACTTGCGGGGTATTTTCCCGGTTTGCTCCTGCGATTCATAAGACGCTGCCCGGCAGCATGTACACACGGGACCGGACCGTTGGGGCAGTGGAGTTGTTTCTAATCTTGGCTCGACACTAAGGAGGTTAGTTCCATGCATGTTGCCTATCTTTCCCAGGACGGAATGGAGACCACCCGCATCAAGCAACTTTGCACCGCATTCGCAGTGTTAGTGCTACTGGCGCTAGCGATTTCAGCCTACGCGCAAACAGACACCGGCGCGATTGTGGGTATTGTCCAGGACAAGGGCTACGCGCGGATTCCCGCAGCAACCGTGGATGTCACCGACACAGCGACCGGGGTCACGCGATCGTATGTAACCAGCGGGCAAGGCGAATATCAGGCGTTGCAGCTAATCCCAGGCGTGTACAGCGTCACTGTAAAGCATGCCGGATTCGAAATCGAGGTGCGGCAAAACATCACCTTGAACGTGCAGGACCGTATCGAGGTAGACTTTTCGCTTGGCGTATCCGCGGATCAGCAGCAGGTCGTGGTGAACGAAAACACCGTGGAACTGCAGACGCAGTCGGCGGAAGTCAACGGAGTGATGCCGTCGCAGGAAGTGAACGACCTGCCGCTCAATGGCCGAGATTACGATAGTCTGGTGCTGACCCAACCGGGCGTGTTCCGCGACAACACGGTGTCAAACCCGGCTGAGGGATTGTTCAGCGCAAACGGAAACCTGCAGCTCCAGAACTATTTCCAGTTGGATGGAATTGATAACAACTCAAAATCAGAGAACCTGCAAGAGCAGTCGACGCAGTCGGTGATTCCGCCGCCGGACGCATTGCAGGAATTCGTTCTGCAGACCAGAACGTATTCAGTGGAGTTTGGCACCGCTGCCGGTGCCGTGGTGAACGTATCTACCAGGTCTGGCACTAACCAGTTTCATGGGGATGCGTGGGACTACATCCAAAACGGGGCGTTGAACGCGAACACGTATTTCAATAACTACAACGGAATTTCCAGGGGCCAATACAATCAGAACCAGTTTGGCGGAACCGTTGGCGGGCCGATCAAGCGCGACAAGACCTTTTTCTTCGCCTCCTACGAGAATCTGCTGAGCAATACGGACCTAACGGAACAAGCAATTGTGCCCACGACTGCCATGGTGCAGAACGGCGATTTCAGCGCCGCCACCAACGGCAGTTATATGAGCAAATTCAACATGGCCGCAGTGGTACCGAGCCAGTCAGGCTGTATCACCGGAAACGTGGTCAGCAAGGGCTGTTGGGACCCGGTCGGAGCGAAATTGATGGCCCTTTATCCTACGCCCAATATTGCACCTGTTAACACGTTCACCGGCGCGAACAATTATGCGTATGTCGGATCGGTTCCGAACAATACGCGGACCTTGGACGTTCGTATCGACCATGCACTCAACAAGACAAACCAGATATTTGGCCGTTACGCCTTCGAATGGGCGAATTATGAGACCCCGCCGACATGGACATCCAATGCCGTAGCAGGCAATGGCGCGGGTTTTCCCACCTCCTACATTCTGCACGATCAATCGGTCGCGCTTGGATGGACGGATACGATCAACCACAATACCGTGAATACCGCGCATTTCGGGTATTTGCGTACGTTTTCCCATAGCAATCCGATCGGCGTCACGGTAGGGCAATCTCAGGCCGCTTCTTTACTTGGGCTGCAGGGGGTTCCTCAAAACCCGTGGGCCTTCGGTATCCCGCCTTTCCAGGAAAGTGGGCTTACCAGCATAGGCGGCTCATATTATCGCCCGCAGTACCAGGTTGCGCAGACCTATCAGATGCTTGAATCGCTGTATTGGATGAAGGGCGCGCACAGCCTACAGTTCGGTTACGAGTACCATCAGGATGCTTTGAATTTCTTCGACATTCAATCCCCACAGGGAATCATTTACAACTCGGGCATTTACAGCAGCGCCAATGGATTCAGCGGAGCCGACATTCTTCTTGGGGATGCTTCCCAGCTGATTCTGAGTGAGCCCATTGAAATCAACAACTACATTCGCGGTAACTCGTTCTACGCCCAGGATACGTGGCGCACGACAAGCAAGCTGACGGTCAACTATGGTCTTCGCTATGAGCTGTATCCGCCATTCTGGCTTAATCGCGAGGGGCGCACCGCTAACTTCTCCTGCGGAGCCCAGGCCTATCCCGCCTGCATCGCATCGGGGCCGCCGGCGAATGGCGGCACGATTGTGCAGGCTACTTCCAGCGGCGGCTGGTCAGGCGATACGCAGATGCAAACCGACCACACGGGTTTTGCGCCCCGCATCGGAATTTCATATCACCTCAGCAACCCGCTCGTTGTCCGCGCCGGGTACGGCATCTTCCACCAGTTCATCAACAGGATCGGGTCCGAATCCATGCTGCAGCAGAATCCACCGTATTTGGGATCATGGCAGATTGCCCAGCAGAATGGGAGCACGACGCCCGTATTCCAAATGGACTCCGCAAGCGGCATGAACTCAGCGGCCTATCTGAGTTCTACAAGCATCAAAGATTTGCTGTCGCCGGGCCCGAATGTAACTTGCGTCACAGGCACTCTATCCGGTGGAGTCTGCGTGGGAGGTGTTGCGGGAGGACTGCCCACACAACATGTGCGCGCACAGGGCGTGAACAACCGCACCAGCTATATTCAGCAAACCAGCTTCGGGCTGCAATACCAGCTGAGCGGTAACACGATTCTCAGCGCGAATTATATCGGTAACTGGGGCCGCAAGATGAACCGGGTGCAGAATGCGAACCAGGGATTTATCAAGAGCTGCCCGACTTGCGCCACTGTAACAAGTACGGCAAATATTTACTTCCCGCTGACCAGCTTCAATTCCGGCAACACAATCGATGTCAACGACACGGCGAATGGCGCCGGTCAACATGCGTTTGTCGAGTTGGCTACCAATGACGGCAATACCGATTACAACGCGTTGGAACTGAACCTGCAGCGGCAGATGAGCCACCGGCTGATGTACAACTTCAGCTACACTTGGTCCCACAACATGGGGGACTTTGTGGACAATCTGACGGGGGGCGATACGCCGCAAAATGCGCATGATTACGCCCACGAGATGAGCAATTCCGCGCAGGACGTTCGCCAGCGGTTTACAGCCAACGGGGCCTATCAGTTGCCTATTGGCCAAGGCGGTCTGGTCATGAATAACAACAGCCTGGCCTCGCGTTTGCTAGGCAACTGGCAAGCCAACGCAATTGTCACGTTGCAGGGCGGTCAGCCATTCAATGTTACGGCAACCAACGTGAGCGACACGGGCGGAAATTCAGCATCGTATGCGAACTGCGTCGGCGACCCATGGGCAAGCGCATCCAAGAGCCCGAGCAACTATGTTGGAACGCACGCCACGGGATTCTTCATCAATCCGGCGGCCTTCTCAGCGCCAACGCTGGGGACCTTTGGCTCATGCCGGCCGAGGATGTATTACGGACCCGGGCTGGATGACGAAGACCTCAGCCTGTTCAAGCAGTTCCCGTTAAGGGAGGCAGAAAAGATTGAGCTGCGCTTTGAAGCCTTCGATGCGTTCAATCACCCTAGTTTCGGCAACCCGGCGGCGAACATCTCGACCTCTGGCGCGAACTTCGGAAAGGTCACCTCCACTACGGCCGGACCCCGCATCATTCAGATTGCGGCGAAGTTCTACTTCTGACCGGCCACAACTTCCGCGCCGTCGGGCTTCGCAGATCTCGACGGCGCGGAAAAACGATCAAGATCCACAGGGGTATTGAGCAGACTTGTCTGCAGCGCGGGGCTGCGGTCTGCCAGCGTGCGCTGAGTAGATTTAGGCGGCTGAAACCTATTCCGGCACAGCCGGATACCAACATAGCCTGTTAGGGATACGGGAGATGAGGTAAATGCAATGATGACAATGGACAAGAAGAAGCGGACTCTTATGTGCGCGCTTGCAGCTCTGATGATGATCGCACTGGCGCCGAGTTTGAAGGCAGAGCTGCCATGCAGGACGCAGGGAGGCGAGCGAGAAGATGCTCAGGCGATTCCCGAGAATCGCGGGGCTGCGGCGCTTACCCTCGCATTGCAGCAACTTCACACCAGGGCCAGCATGTTGATGATCGTGGCGCATCCGGATGATGAAGACGGAGCCACGCTGGCATTCGAGTCCCGTACAGTGGGCGCGCGAGTGGGCCTGTTGACACTTAATCGTGGCGAAGGCGGCGCAAATGAAATGTCGTCAGATTTCTGGGACGCACTGGGCTTGGTCCGTACCGAAGAGCTGCTGCAGGCAGACCGCTACTACTGCGCCACACAATTCTTTACTACCGCGGCGGATTACGGCTTCTCGAAAACCCTGGATGAAGCTCTGCAGAAATGGGGCGGGGACGATCGCGTCTTCTATGACGTTGTGCGTGTGGTGCGACTTATGCGGCCGCTGGTCATCACCTCTGTCTTTGTCGGTGGGCCAACGGACGGGCACGGTAATCACCAGGCCGCCGGCCGCTGGGCCCAGAAGGTTTTTCTTGCGGCCGGAGATCCGAATGTCTTTCCTGAGCAGATTAAAGAAGGCCTGCTTCCATGGAACCCATACAAGGAATATGCGCGCGCTCCATTCTTCCGGCGAGCATCGGCCGGAATCCAGAATTATATCTCCGAACAGCTTGAGCCGGCGCCCTTAAGCGTGACGGTGAAGATACCGACCGGAACCTACAGTACAGTCAACGGACTCAGCGACCAGCAAATATCACGCACGGGCCTTGGCTTTCAGAAATCGCAGAACGGGGGCGGAGAAGTGCCATCCGCAGGATCCGCGGATTCCCCGTATCACAGATTCGGCTCGCGAATTTCGGCGGTCGACCAGGAAAACACCTTCTTTGATGGGATTGATGTCACTTTGCAAGGAATTGCCAGCCTTGCGGGTAACCAGGAGCACGGCTTTCTCACGGATGGACTTAACAAGATCAATGAGCTTGTAGAGAAGGCAAGCCATAACTACTCCACCAATGATCCGAGCGAGATTGCTCCGATGCTGGTCGACGGGCTTTCGGCAACGGATCAGCTCATCGACCAGGTGAAGGGCAGTGCGCTCTCCGACGAGGTAAAGTACGACGTGCTCCACGAGCTGAACGTGAAGCACACGCAGTTCAATGATGCGCTGGCGCTCGCCCTGGGAGTGTCGCTCGATGCGAACGTAACATCCGACCAGACGAAAGCAGTCCCGGAGCAGGCGCGCGGTTTCGGGCGCATGGACCAGCCGAATTTCCCGATGGCCATCCCCGGCCAGAGGTTTCGCGTGCTTGTGCATGTGGCCGACAATGGCAACGCACCCATTAATCTTGAAAACGCAACCCTGGAATTGGATGGAAATGCAATCCAGGCGGACAGTACCGCCGGAAGAACATCGGGCCAGATCGACGGAGGCGGGATACTGAACACCCTGTTCAGCGTTCAGATCCCGGAGGACATCGGCTATACGAAGCCGTACTTTGACCGTCCTGGCCTCGACCAGGCGTACTACGATGTGCGCAAGCTCGAGTATAGAAACATGCCGCTTGCGCCGTACCCGCTGCAGGCAAAGGTGAACCTGTCCTATCATGGAGCACATTTCCAAATGACAGAAGTGGTGCAGACGGTCCAGCGCGAGGTTGGAGCAGGGACCGTGAACGAGCCGATGCCAATTGGGCCTGCGATCTCCGTCACCATGGTGCAAAGCGCCGGAGTCCTTCCCTTGGACAGGACATCAATTCCGTTGAGCGTCAGGATCCATAACGATGTGAACGGCCCCGCGCAGGGAAGCGTGCATCTTGATCTGCCTTCGGGATGGAAGTCGCTTCCAGTCAGCGAGGCATTCTCCTTTGCCCAGAATGGACAGGAGCAGATTGTCACCTTCAAGGTGACTCCTTCGGGAGTCAAAGAGCAGACCTATCACATCGAAGCGGTGGCAAACTATGACAACCACGAATACAAGGAAGGGTTTGTCCAGATAGGCTATCCCGGCTTGAGGCCATACTTTGAATATAGCCAGGCGAACTATCAGGTTACCGGAGCGGACGTGAAGGTAAGTCCAAACCAGGAGATTGGCTACATCGAAGGAAGCGGCGATGATATCCCTGCATCCCTCGAGAACCTGGGGATACATGTTCACTTCTTGACCCAGGATGATCTCGCCACCGGCGATCTTCAGAAATACGATGAAATTCTCGTCGGAGTGCGCGCCTATGCCGTGCGCGATGACCTGCGGACATTCAATGGACGCTTGCTTGACTATGTTAAGAATGGCGGAGCAGTGGTAGTGCAATACCAGACGCCCGAATTTGACCATAATTTCGGTCCATATCCCTACAGTATGACCTCGAACCCGGAAGAGGTCACCGATGAGCACTCGATTGTAACGATACTGGATCCCAACAACCCCACCATGAAATGGCCGAATGTAATCACTGCAAGAGATTTTGACGGGTGGATTGAGGAACGAGGATCTAAGTTCTTAAAGACGTGGGATCCTCAATATGAAGCGCTGCTTGAAACTCACGATCCAGGGCAGGACCCGCAAAAGGGTGGAATGGTTGTTGCACATTATGGGTCAGGGGTCTATGTGTACACAGCCTATGCTTTCTATCGAGAGTTGCCATTGGGTGTGCCGGGTGCATACCGAATATTCGCGAATCTCCTGAGCCTTTCAAAAAAACCGCAGTTGAAAGCGAAGGGGACAAAGTAGGTGCGCTGGAGCGCGATTGCGGCTGCCACGGTGTTGATAGTGACTTCGTAACTGGTAGGGCATGGTCTATACGAACAATCCAAAGCGGCAGCAACTCGAACGCGGCCTGGGTCCATTTGGTGCGATATCGGCGAACGTGCTAAACATGGTAGGTGTGGGGCCGTTCCTTACCATACCATTGGCGCTCTCTGCCATGGGCGGTCCGCAGGCTATGGTTGGATGGGTCCTGGGAGCGCTGTTGTGCCTCTGTGACGGAATGGTGTGGTCGGAACTCGGATCGACAATGCCGAGTTCCGGCGGCTCTTACTATTATTTGCAAGAAGCTTATGGAAAAAACCGTCTGGGCCTACTCATGAGCTTTCAATTTCTCTGGCAAACGCTGCTGATTGGACCACTCTCCATCGCCGCGGGCGCTGTTGGATTCTCAGAATACATGAGCTTTATCTATCCCAGGCTGTCACATTATGAGTTAGTGGCTGTGGGTATAGCGGTATGCCTGGTCAATGCGTATCTGCTGTATAGAAATATCCGGTCGATTGACCTGATATCGGTTGTGATTACCTCCGTAGTTGTTGCGACCTGTTGTTGGATCATCGTAAGCGGCGCATTGCACTTTCATGCGTCCATGGCGTTTGACTTCACTGCCGGCGCATTTCGAATGTCGCGCACCTTCTGGACAGGGCTCGGCGCCACAACATTAATCGCGGTATACGATTACGGCGGCTACAACAACGCCTGTCTGCTTGGAGGGGAGATCAAGCAGCCACAGAAGAACATCCCGCGTGCCGTGATGATATCCATTTTTCTGGTGGCCGTGTTGTATCTCCTTATGAACCTGTCGATCATCGGCTCGTTGGACTGGCGCGTGGCGCAGCACTCGCAAGCGATTGCGGCCGATTTTATGCAGGTGGTTTATGGCAGGTGGGCCGCGCTGCTGGTATCCATCCTGGTGCTGGTTGTGAGTTTTGGTGGGGTATTTGCCAATATGCTCGGGTTTTCACGAATCCCATATGCGGCGGCGGTAGACGGTCACTTTTTTACGGTATTTGCGCGGCTCCACAAGACCGGAGGATTTCCCACCTGGTCGCTTTTATTCATGGGGGTGTTTTCTGCGGTTGCATGTCTGTTTTCACTGGACGAGCTGATCAAGGTGCTGATTGTCGTTCAGGCGATATTTCAGTTCGCCGCGCAGTGCATTGCGGTCGAGCTGATGCGTCGTCGAAACCTAAGAGCGGAGGACAACTACCGTATGCCGCTCTATCCCCTTCCGGCAGCAATCGCGCTGTTTGGGTGGATCTACATTGCGGCAAGCAGCGGTCTGCACTATATCCTCATCGGCCTGGGAATGGTGGGAGCCGGAACCGGCATTTATCTGATCAAGGCGAAATATGAGCAGGAGTGGCCATTCGCAGCTTTATGAAGAAATTCGACATTGCGGTAGTTGGAGAAATATACGTTGACCATGTGCTGACCGGCTTTGCGAAGTGGCCGCAGCCGGGCGAGGAGGTATTTACTAATGAATATGCCCAGGAAGTTGGAGGCGGCGCGGCAATAACTGCATGCGCGCTGGCACGGCTGGGCCGCTCCGTTAGCCTGATTGGTGTCATTGGCAAGAATGAGATGCCATGGATTTTGCAACGGCTCTCGAGTTTTGGAGTACCCAGTGCGGAGTTGCGCAGCCGCAATGGATCCACAGGTGTAACGGTGAGCGTATCGAGCAATGTGGACCGGTCATTTTTCACTTATGTCGGTGAGAACGCGCGACTTGAAGAGCAACTGGCCGGCGATTCCATCCTGGAACATATGAGCGAGGCGCGCCATGTCCATTTTGCAATGCCGATCACAGCCCGACTGGCAGAGAGAATGCTGGGCAGGCTGTGCGCAGCGGGCTGCACCACCTCCCTTGATGTTGGACATCAGGAGGCCTGGCTTCATGATGCAGCGAACCTTCCGACTTGTTCCACCGTGGATTACCTGCTGCCCAACGAACGCGAAGCAAGGATGATCTGCGCTGCGGACGCACATGCCTATCTTGACTTTACTCGCAGAAACCGGTGGCCTAGCGGCGTCGTAAAAATGGGCGCGCAGGGTGCAATCATGCGCAGCCATGGCGGCATGCTGCACGCTCGCTCGCCTAAAGTGCAGACGGTTGATACAACTGGCGCGGGCGACGCGTTTAATGCGGGATTTATAGACGGTCTATTAGACGGAAAAGCTGACGAGGTGTGCTTGCGCCTCGGATGCGTAAGTGGCGGCCTGTCAACCCGCGTGGTAGGCGCGCTTCGCGGGCTGCCTACCCGCGATGAGCTGAAGAGATGCTACGAGGAGAGTTATGGGTAAGGTGGCCTGTATCGGTGGGGGCGGCGTGCGGACTCCGCTTGTCGTGTTCGGCATCAACGAGTCAGCGCGCCATCTTGGCGTCGATGAAGTCGTGCTGTACGATCCGGACCTGGAGCGCGCACGAATTATGGTGTCGCTCGGGCGGGCCGCTGTTGAACGCGATGGTGGCAGCCTGCGCGTGCGTGAAGCCGCAACCCTTGAAGATGCGGTAGACGGAGCAGATTTTGTGCTGAGCAGCATTCGCGTCGGCGGAATTGCCGCGCGCACCAGCGACGAGCGGATAGCGATGCTCCATGGCTACCCAGGGCAGGAAACCACCGGTCCGGCAGGAATGGCCATGGCGCTGCGCACCGTGCCGATTGCGGTGGAGCAGGCGCGTGCGGTGAGCCGGCTTGCGCCCAAGGCGTGGTTGATTAATTTTACAAATCCCGCGGGCCTGATTACGCAGGCCATCCTGCATCACACCGATGTACGCGCAATAGGAATATGCGATACGCCATCGGAGATGCTGCACCGCATTGCGCACACTCTCTCGGCCAACCCAACCGAAGTGCGTTGTGAGTATATCGGCCTCAACCATCTGGGATGGGTGCGAAAGGTCGAGCTGCACGGTAAAGATGTGACGGACCAGGTGCTTGCAGATGACCAATTGCTGGACCAGTTATACCCCGTGCCCATGTTCGACCATGAACTGATCCGTAGCCTGAGATTGATACCCACCGAGTACTTGTACTTCTATTACTCCCGGGGGCGGGCGCTGGCAAACCAGCGGGCACACTGCAGCACGCGAGGCGCTGAAGTGGGACAACTGAATGAGGACTTGTTCCACCGCCTCGGGGCTTTGCTTGCCGCAAAGGACGGGCGGGGCGCGCTGGCCGCTTATATTGAATACCTCAAAGTGCGGTCTGGGACATATATGGTGTTGGAGTCAACCAGCGAGGATCGACTGAGAAAAGACGCTAGCCAGGACGAAGACCCGTTCCGGGCGGCCAATGGATACCACAGAATCGCACTGGATGTGATGAATGCATTGCGTGGACAGGACAGCCGGCGCCTGATTGTGAACTTCAGGAACCATGGAGCCATTGACGGGCTGGACGCGAGCGATGTGGTGGAAGTGCCGTGCGGAATCTGCAAAGACACAATCACGCCGGAGCCATGCGGGGCACTGCCTGCTCCAGTGCGAGGGCTGGTGTTGGCGGTGAAGGAGTATGAGCGGGCAACGATTGAGGCAGCGCTGACAGGCTCAAGACAAATGGCCCGCAAGGCCATGTTGTTGTACCCCGCAATCGGAGAGTGGGAACCATCCGATGGTCTGCTGCGCGATTTCCAATTCGGCAAGTAGCATGTCCTGCTGGAGCGACGCCGTTGGAAGAAGGATGGATATGCCGGAAGTACACTGCCGGCTGAGCCAACCGCCGACAGCAACCGAACGATGTCCGTGAACATGCCTGGTTGCGAAACGTGGCGTGATACGCGAGCAATCACAAGGTCGGCCTTTCGGAGTAAGGTGTCGGCTGGTTAGTCAGTGTGCACTGATGAGCTCCGGTATATCTGAGCCAAGCTGAATCTTAGTCTTCGGCAAAAGCCAGCCTGAGCATAGCTCACTTTTGCTTTGTGACAAAAGGGTTACCTCTTGAAACGACTGGATTGGACAGGTCCGGTGATTGCTGCGCCTGGGTCTAATGGACCAGTTCGGAAACCCTTTTGAAACACGGAGGGACGGTCCTGGTGCAAGCCGAATGTCGGCTTGTTGAAAGCTTCCTTCACGCGTACCGACCAGTCAGATGTTGGTAAATCCCCTTGTATTGAGTCGACTGAGTGTCCTGCGCTTAAGCGAGTTTTCTGTTCCATTGCTCCCCGAATGCCTAGACGAGTTTACGTTCCGGCTCAACGAGGGGAGCGTGAAGATTCATACGCTCGACCGGATCGATTCTCTGCTGGAGAAGTCGGTAGGAACCCGGATCACGTACAAACAGTTGGTAAGTTCCAAAAGGGAGTAAAATACATTGTTCTCTTTTTTATGCGGATGACCGCGGGTCCGTGTCCGCGCACGCCGAGTTTTCCGGATTTCCACCAGGAATTCTTTTTTGCGCGCCTTCGACCGAACTCCGCACCGGCGCGCATGACGGGGCTGAATCTGCTTTGCGCGGTAGCATTACCAGGGATGATTTATCCCGAAGACACGGCATTCAAGTCGACGCGACCACCAGAACCGGGGT